>NZ_JBGEWD010000017.1:0-53054 GCF_041205085.1 Clostridium moutaii | reverse complement strand
CCCATAAGTTAGATTTTTAGGTCTAACTTATGGGGGTCAGTTCAATGTACAGGTTCTTTTTTATGGGGAACAATATTAATTGTTAATTGTGTTTATTTGAAATATCTGTTTAACAATCCTTGAAATGCACATCCATGCCTTGCTTCATCCTTGCACATCTCATGTACTGTGTCGTGAATTGCATCATAATTTAATTTTTTAGCCAGAGTTGCCAGATCTTTTTTGCCTTTGCATGCTCCCGCTTCTGCATCTATTCTCATCTGAAGGTTTTTCTTTGTATCTGGCACCACCACTTCTCCCAATAATTCAGCAAATTTAGATGCATGCTCTGCTTCTTCAAAAGCTATTCTCTTATATGCTTCTGCAACTTCTGGATATCCCTCTCTATCAGCTTGACGGCTCATAGCAAGATACATTCCTACCTCAGAACACTCTCCAGTAAAATTAGCTCTCAATCCTTCTAGTACTTCAGGATCTACTCCCTTGGCAACACCTATTCTATGCTCATCTGCCCAATTAGCCGAGTCCTCTGACTTTTCTACAAATTTATCTGATGGAGCACCACATACAGGACATTTTTCAGGTGCTTTTTCTCCTTCATAAACATATCCACATACTGAACAAACAAATTTTTTCATATAAAATTCCTCCTAAATTTATTTTATGTAATTAATTTTATTAACTCTTTTGAACAATTATTATTATATAACATTAATTATTATTTTGCAAGAACTTTTTAGTTAAATTATATAAAAAAATTAGAGGTATGCCATAGGCATATCTCTAATCTAAAATTTTACAATTTCCTTCAATATATCATTTCCCACTTTGCTGCAGTCTGGTACATAACTTTTAAGTAATTTCATCTTTCCTTTTAATGTATAATCTCCTAAAAATGCAGGGATAAGAAAGCTATCTCCTTTAAATATGTTTTCGGCTCCATCGTCATATATTATCTGTCCCTGTCCATCAACGCAAGTAAATATATAAAACCTTTCCCTATCACTTGTTTCTGAAGCTTTATCATAAATATCATACAACTCCAGTGAGAATTCCCTGGCAAGGCATAAATAAGTTTTCTCAAATCCATTCCTTTTTAAAGTGATACCACTGCTTTTTTCTCCCTTTAAGCTGAGATCCACTACATCCAATGCCTTTTTAACATGAAGTTCCCTTCCTCTGCCATAGTCATAAACCCTATAGGTGACATCACTGCTCTGTTGAATTTCAGCTATGATAACTCCTTCGCATATAGCATGAACGAGTCCGCTTTTTATAAAATATACATCACCTTTTTTAACAGGCACTCTATTCATAAACTTCTCCAGATTTCCCTGTTTAATAGCATTTCTAAACTGATCCATAGTACATTCTCTTTTAGTTCCCACTATTAAACTTGCACCTTCAAAAGCATCTACAACATACCACACTTCTGATTTACCGGAATCATTTTCCACCTTATTAGCATACATATCATTTGGATGAACTTGTATGGAAAGTTTATCTGTAGCATTGATTAATTTTATGAGAAGGGGAAATCTTTCTTTTTTAATTTCAGTTCCTAAAAGTTTCTCCCCTAGTGTATCAATGAGTTTGTCAAATTTAACTCCTTTTAATTTTCCATTAGCTACTGTTCCCATACCATTTTTATGGCATGCAATGTCCCAGCTTTCCCCTATCTTTCCTTCCGGAAGGTTATTCCTGAAAGCTTCTAAATCTCTTCCTCCCCAAATTTTCTTATAATACAAATTTTCAAATTTTATAGGATACAAAGTAACCCATCTCCTTACATTAAAACTACGTAATTATATTATAACTCTACAAGACAGCCTATTTTCATCACTATAAAAAAATAATACACAGAAAAATTTTATCCGCTGGATAAGTTTTTCCATATATTATGATTTAATCTTCAATATATTTTTTTATCTCTTCAAAACCAGTCTTATCTAAACTGCTGACTTTAAACACGGGTTCAGCACCTGCCATATTTAAAATTTCTTCTACAATCTCAATGTCACTGCTTTTTTCGCAAAGATCTGTTTTAGTTATTATACCTATAACAGGCTTGGCAAACATACCTGCAAAACTAGGTGGAAATATTATATCCAAATTTGTACACTCCTGAAAAACAGCTATTACATCACAATCTGCCGAAAGAACTGAAATTGCACTATAGAGCCTGTTTTCTATATATTCTCCCGGTGTATCTACGAATGCACCATTTAAAAATTCTGGAGCCTGAGTTTTTTTATAACTTATTTTCTGACCTGCCATAGCCTGACAAAAAGTAGTTTTCCCAGATCCCGCTTTGCCTATCAATAATAAAGTTTTCATAATAATTCCCCTGCAATCCCTATGATTTAGTTATATCAGCTACAGAAAATTTAAGTATTTTACTCAATACATTAATCACTTCTCTCAGTGCAGATTCCACACTGGAAACATCCCCAGTTATAACTAAGGATCCACTAAATCTATCTACAAAGCCAATATAAACCTGTGCCGCTTTCGTGGCTACATCTGCTGCTATGATTGCCGCTTCACTTGGAGTTATAGTGAGTATTCCTATGGCGTTCATATTTTCACTTATTAGTCCAAGTTTCCTGTATAAATCTTTATTGGGATTTGCTATTACATGTGCTAGTGTAACCTGTTTGCCTGGAACATATTCTTGTATTACCCTTTGCTTTTCTTCCATAATCATCACCATAAATACCTTTACAAATATTAAAAGATATACCTTCCATAAATACCGTCCTTGTATTCTTATGTTTAAATTTTATACTTGAACTAAATATTTGTCAATAATTATCCCTTTCCGAACCTTATTGCTCCATAATATTAAAAATGCAAATTATACTGTTTATTAATAAATATCTTCAAATAATTTTTTTACATCCTCTTTTTTCGGTTTTCTGGGATTTGTACTGGTGGATCTGTCTTCTATAGCTATTTGAGCCATTTCTTCCAAACTATTATGAAATTCTTCTTTTGGAACCCCAAACTCTCTCAATGAATCAGGTATATTCATGTTCTTCAACAGATCCTTTATAGCATCCATAAGATTTCTAACAGCTTGCCTTATGCTTGTAGAAGGCATTCCAATAATGTTTGCCAGATATGCATACCTTTGAGCTGTCTTTGTATATTGACTGGAATTAAAGTCCATAATATTCGCATTATATTCTATTACGTGAGACAATATTATTGCGTTACTCCTTCCATGAGATATATGATATCTGGCGCCAATGGTATGGGCCATACCATGGTTTAGGCCCAATGAAGCATTATTAAAGGCCATACCTGCCATACAGGATGCATTATGCATCTTTTTTCTAGCCTCTAAATCATTTCCATTTTTATATACCTTCAAAATATTTTCAAAAACAAGTTTTACAGCCTTTTCTGACAGTGCATCAGTGAAATCATTAGCTTTAGTGGATACATATGATTCTATGGCATGAGTAAGAACATCCATTCCGGTGTCCGCAGTAACAAAATCTGGAACTGTCCTTACTAAATCCGCATCCAATATTGCTTCATCAGGTAAAAGTTCTTCTGTTACAAGTGTAGATTTTATATTATTTTTTGTATTCGTTATAACTGAAAAATCAGTGACTTCCGAACCCGTTCCACTGGTGGTGGGTATAGCTACAAATTTTATCTTCTCGTCATTATTTGTTTTCTTTATTTTTGAGCTAAAATATTTTATGGCCTTTGCCGAATCTATAGCCGAACCTCCTCCTAAAGCTATTATAATATTAGAATTAAATTTTATCATGGTTTCCGAGCCCTTTACCACTACTTCTGTAGATGGATCAGGAGTTATATCCGAAAATACCAGATATTCAGCATTGGCCTTTATTAATTCATCAGTTATCATATTTATAGTTCCGGATTTAATCATAAATGGATCTGTCACTATAAATACCCTCTCATTTTTAAATTCACTTAACCTCTGCAGAGGGTTGTTTCCAAAATATACTTGAGTTTGAACCTTAAAATCACTCATAAATTTTCCTCCCTTAGTGTAAAAAACAGCTTCTATATTTATCCCATGGCTTATATTAAAAAAATATTATTATAATTATACCTATTGTATAATTAGTATGTAAAATATAAAAATATATTATTCTTCAATACTTTAAGAATAACCTTAAATTAATCATGTAAGTTAAAATTTAAATTTATGGGAAATTAGATAATTTGATGCAAAAGCAATTTTTAGGCATCAGGTATTATTAAGAAGAAGGTAGAGGGTAAGATTTTTGAACTTTTTCTTTTGTAGTTTATCCGGTGGCTGCCATTGCTAACGCCCACAGTTTCATAAAGTGGGAGATGATAAACAATGCTACGCCCCCGGATAAATTTTTCTAAGATTCGGTACGAAAAGCATTTCTTATGAGAAAGCTTCACCTTACCTAAGAACCACTTGATAGTTTTAAAAACTACTTTTCTATTACAACTACCGGCTTAATTAAATCCTTAGGTTTATCTTTCATAAGTAAAAGCGCCTTTTCTATATTTTCAAAGCCATTATACACATGAGTGACAAGCTTACTTATATCAACCCTGTTATACCTTACAAGATCTATTAATCTCTCAACTCTCAGCCTTCCTCCAGGGCAAAGTCCCCCTCTTATGGTTTTATGAGCCATCCCGCATCCCCATGCTTCACGAGGTATAGGCAAGAAGTCTCCTTTCCCATGATAATTTACATTGGAAACCACTCCTCCGGGTTTAACCATGGTTATGGCCTGTGCCAAAGTATCAGTATTTCCTCCAGCTACAATTACACGATCAACACCTTTTCCGTTGGTTAGATCCATAATTTGATCAACAATATCTCCCTCTTTATAACTTACTATATCAGTTGCCCCATAACTCTTAGCAACTTCAACACAAACTTTTCTGGTTCCAACACCTATAAGCCTACCTGCTCCACGAAGCCTAGCTCCTGCCAAAGCCATTAATCCAACTGCTCCTATACCTACAACTACTACGCTTTGTCCTAATTCTATTTCTGCCAACTCTGCGCCATGAAAACCCGTAGTCATCATATCTGTTATCATGACAGCACTTTCTACAGGTATCTCATCCGGTAAAATTTCAAGATTCGCATCTGCTTCATTTACGTGAAAATAATCTGCAAAAACTCCGTCTTTAAAATTTGAATATTTCCATCCTGCAAGCATTCCACCTGAATGTTGTGGAAATCCTGCCTGAGATTCTAATGTTCCCCAATCAGGTGTGGTACATGGGACTATTACTCTATCACCTGGCTTAAAATATTTAACCATACTTCCTACTTCAACTATTTTCCCTACTGCTTCATGTCCTAAAATCATATTATTTCTTTCGCCAAGTGCTCCCTCAAATACGGTATGAATATCAGATGTACATGGTGAAACAGCTAGTGGAGAAACTATAGCATCATATGGACCTGCTTTTGGTTTATCCTTTTCAATCCATCCCGTCTTACCAGCACCTATCATCGCAAAACCTTTCATAAAATAAAACCTCCTAAATTGCAAAATGTTATATCTTCATTATTAAAAAGAGCAAGATTCATTCCAACATGTTAAAACTTTAACCGAATCATCATATAAATGGAGTTTTTAACTTTATGAGAAGTTTATTTACATCACAAGAACAATTAGGATTGCACCTATGCACTGCCTACAACGAGTTTAAAATAAATTAAACGTTTAATTATTTATTTATAGGCTAATTTTTTTTTAAACATAAGTGTTGTAAAATGCTACAATATTCATTAAAAAAGCGTAGTGTTTTACAACACTGTTGTCTTTTTATACAATATTTTAAATTATAGAAGATAAAAATTTGACAAATATTTATCATCGAATTTCTATGTTGAATTTTTTTATTTTGCTATATAGGGTACTCCTGTTTATCTGCAAGACCTTAGCCGCCTTAGTAATATTGTAATTACATTTTTGTATGCAATCCACTATGGCCATTTTCTCCCATTGCTCCAGCGAGTACATGCTATACTTAAAGCCTTTCTGTTCATAATTCATTTTCATTTCATGATAGCCTGTATCTTTAAAACTAAATGAAGTATTTCCATTCATATTTACAATGTTTTCAATACAATTTTCAAGCTCTCTAACATTGCCGGGCCAATTATAATTCAAAAGTTTTTCATATAATTCACCATCTATTCGAGGTATAGGTTTTTTCAATTTAATAGATTTAACCTTCAAAAAATGTTTAATGAGTATTTCTATATCTCCTTCTCTGTCTCTAAGAGGTGGAACATAAAGCGGAATTACACTCAATCTATAATACAAATCTTCTCTAAAATTTCCCTTTTCAACTTCCTCTTTCAAATTCTTATTGGTTGCTGCAATAATTCTCACATCCACACTTATGCATCTGTTTCCACCAAGCCTTGTAACGCATCCTTCTTGAAGTACTCTCAATAAGTTGACCTGCATATCCAATGGCATTTCACCTATTTCATCTAAAAATAAGGTTCCATCATCTGAAAGTTCAAATTTTCCGGCACGTCCACCTCTTCTAGCTCCCGTAAAAGCACCTTCTTCATATCCGAACAATTCACTTTCTATTAAATTTTCAGGTATTGCACCACAGTTTATAACTACAAATGGATTGTTTCTCCTACTGCTTCCATTATGAATTGATTGAGCAATCAGTTCCTTACCTGTCCCACTTTCACCTTGAATTAGAACTGTAGATGGACTATTTGCTATATTTTTTGATTGATTTATCAATTTACGTACTATTTCGCTTTTCCCTATTAAATCATCGAAAGTGTAGGTAGCCGTTTTACCTATATATTTGTTTACAAGATTGTATACTTTATTCATGTTTTTAAACATGGCCACCATTCCTATTATAGTACCATCTTGATTTTTTATAGGATATACATTTAAATTAAACCTTTGTCTTTTATCTCCATAAGAATATACGATCTCCCTATTCTCATAAATTTGGCCTTTTTTTAATTCATTAAATATATCTGCCCAATTATTTAAAATATTGTCTACACTCTTACCAACAACTTCTTTTTTTACATATAGAATATCACAGGCACTATTATTTATAGCTCTTATCTTTCCATTATCATCAACAGCAAGAATTCCCGAGCTAATAGAATTTATAACTTTATCCATATATTGATGAGCTTGAAACAATTCATATTGAGTTTCTTCCACTTTTAATTGGTTTTCAACATATCTTACTGATGCAACTACAAGTCCTAAAGTATGAGGATGCACCAACTGACGTCTTCCCGTTAAATTTAAGCATCCTATTATACTGCCTTCTCCATTATGGATGATATCTGCTGAACAAGTCCAAGTATAATATGTAGTTATAAAATGTTCTTCTCCTGAAATCTGAACTGCACAATTTTCATAAAGGGCAACACCTATGGCATTAGTACCTGTGCTTTTTTCACTCATGTCAGCACCTTCTACAATGCCCATTTTTTTTTCTTGTTCTATTATATCTTTATCACCTATAATAGTAAGGACAATACCTTTTGCATCCGTAAGATACAGTGAAAATCCTGAATTTTTCAAAAATTTATACAGTATTTTCATAAACGGCTTTACAATTTTTATAAGTCCTCTATTTTTTTCTACTACTGCATGAAATTCCTTATCCTTAAGTATTTTTGTAGGAAAAACTCTGTCTTTATTTATTCCATACTGAATACATCTTTTATGAGATTCTAATATTTCTTCATCAATCTGAAAAATAATAACACTTCCTTCTTAAATATTTAAAGAAAATATAGGATAAATTATAATAAAATTATCTATATTTAAATTATAATATACAACCTTAAAATTTCATATCATAACTTTTTCAAATAATATGTGCAATCTGTAACTATAAGATAGGCATAAACATATCATTAGAGTAAGAGTAAAAAATAGGAGTTGTATACATGTACGATTATGATTGCTTTAGATTTGAAGATGAATACGACAATGAGATGGATGACAAATCCTTTGAGCAATTTTACTGTCCTTACTGCCAATTTTGTGCCTCCCAGTATCCTATGCAAATGGCGAGACAACAAAATAAACTTCCTCCAGGCCCTCCTCCATCTAATCCCCCTTCAAAAGAAAAATCCACTTTAAAATCCGGTTCTCAACTAAAAGCAGTTGATTCCAGTTCTTTAAGACCCTGTGTATTTAAATACGTATATATCTGGCCAAAAAGAGGAAATCCATTCTGGGCATGGATAACTACTGTAGGAAGAAGATCTGTTTCCGGATATAGATGGTACAGAGGTAGATGGGCATACTTCGGAATGGACTTAAATCAAATAAAAAGTTTTATATGTTATTAGAAAACTTGCAGGGACGATTTTGCATCTATAATTTAAAAAAGATAACGCAATATTATATACATTGAATGGTGTAAATATTATAAACCTCTTCCAAGTTTAATTTAATAACTAACCTTGAAAGAGGTCTTTTACTTATAAGTTATCGTTTTCTCCTGGCTACAGCCAAACGTGACTTGTTAACTCTTTTTATACTAGAAGGTCCCATTTTTAAAATTAATTTTACATAAAGTATATCTATGATAACAAGTTGTACAATTCTTGAAACCATTGCATCTGAACGATATTTCGTCTCATTCGTAGAACTTAACAATACTGCATCTGCAACTTTAGTTATTGTGGAATGTATATAACTTGTTAAAGCTGCAACTTTAGTGCCATTTTCCTTTGCTATATCTATACAATCTAAATCTTCACTGCTCTCCCCCGAATGTGAAACTATAAATAAAAGATCAGAGGGAACCGTATGAGCACATACTATATTCATTATATGGGAATCATCACAGGTAAAAACATTTAACCCAATTCGTGAAAATTTATGAAATGCATCTTTTGCAATTATACCTGAAGCACCCATTCCAAAAAACAGCACTCTCCTGGCATTAAAAATTAAATCTATCACCTTATCAATTGATTCATCATCTACCATTTTGCTAATATCTTTTATAGAATTTACGGTGGAAAATATAACCTTTTCTTTAACATCCCCGGTACTATCATCAGGTTTGATTTCTTCATATATGGCTTGAGTTGATTCTGCGGATATATCCTGTGCAGTTCTCACTCTAAATACCTGATATGAACTAAATCCTATTTTCCTTAAAAATCTCATTATAGTTGTCTCACTAGTATTACACTGTCCGGCAAGATCACTTATAGAAAGAAGAATAACTTCATTTCTGTTATTTAAAATAAAATCTGCAATATTCTTTTGTACAGGGGATAATAAATTATATTTTGTTCTTATTATAGTAAATACATTATTATTCACACTAATTTTCTCCTTAATATTAATTAAAACTATTACATGCTATTAGCCAACAAATTAATTATAGTAAATATATCACCATTTTACACTAAAAGCAGTAATTAATTTACTATAACCAATGATAATACATTGTATTATCATTGTCAATAATTATGACAAACTTGCTTCAGCCACTTGCTGTAATTGGCATGAAAAATACATAATGCTATACTTTGGATAAAATCATAATTATACGAATATTCATGTCTTATTTATTACAAAAGTTTTGGTTGGTATAATTTTTGATTTTTGGTTGCAGACATAACCCTATCTAATAAATATAATTGATTGTATCAAATATATTTACTTGGAGATGGAAATATGATTAAATATTTTATACAAGGTCTTTTATTGGGGCTCTCTTATGCAGCACCAATAGGTATGCAAAATCTCTACGTTATCAATTCTGCCATATCAAATAAAAAAATTGATGCATATAAGGTAGCTTTCATAACAATATTTTTTGATATTTCTCTTGCACTTACTTGTTTTTGGGGAATTGGAACTATAATTCAAAAATCAAATGCTTTAAAAAGAATTGTTTTATTGGTTGGCTGTATTGTGGTCATATATATTGGAATAAACCTTATAATAAACAAACCAGATACGGACAAAAGAACAGTTAGGGAAAAGAGTTTAATTAAAATAATTGCATCTTGCTTTATTGTGACTTGGATGAATCCTCAAGCTATTATTGACGGTTCCCTGCTTCTTGGAGGATTTAAATCATCCCTTTCCCATGAAGCTTCCTCATTTTTTATATTAGGATCTTGCGTTGCATCAGCCTTTTGGTTTACATGTCTCACAACTATTGTATCTACTTTTAAACATGGCTTTAATAAAAAGTCCATACGGATAATCAATATAATATGTGGTATAATAATAATTTATTATGGACTAAAACTTGGCTTTAATTTTATCCGAACGCTACCTTGCTAAATTAGCAGCAAACACCGCTAAGCACCTGTATAAGTTCTTCCCCTAAAGGATAACGTATTCTAAGCGCTAAAGACACTAAGAATACTGTTAATAAAGTTCAGGTACGGAAATCATCCCTTATAGACAAACTCCACCTGAATCTAAGAATCACTTGATATAATATAGATAAAAGGATCTGAATGTGTATGGTAAATATAGATTGGAAACCTGATAGAAAATCTTCCATTTCCCTGTACAGACAAATTGTAAATTACATAAAAGAAAAGATAGGAAATGGAGAATGGACTGTAGGGTCCAGACTTCCAGTACAAAGGGATTTAGCAAAAGTATTTCAGGTAAACAGAAGTACTGTAGTGGAAGCCTTAGATGAATTAAAAGCAGATGGATTAATTGAAGGCAGGGGTAAAAACGGCACTGTAATTTTAAATAATACCTGGTCTTTAATGGCTTCAAGACCTGCTGGAACCTGGGAATACTATATAAAAAACGGAATACAAAAGCCCAATTTATTTACAATTCAAATTATAAACAAACTGGAGTACAGAGATAATATAATAAGGCTTGGTACGGGAGAACTTTCACCGGAGCTATTTCCAAAAGAAATGATGAAAAAAGTACTTGGCCACATTTCCAGTAAAATAAAATCACTGGGATATGAAAGACCTAAAGGCTCATTATATTTGAGAAAAGTTTTAAGTCAATATGTAAAAAAACTTCATATAAATGCATCACCTGCTTCCATATTAATTGTTTCAGGCTCGCTTCAAGCGCTTCAATTGATTTCAATGAGTATATTAGAACCTGGTTCTACTGTACTTGTGGAAAAACCTTCTTATATAAAATCGCTTCATGTATTTGAGTCCTCTGGAATTAAATTAAAGGGAATATCCATGGATAAAGATGGAATTATATTAAATGAGTTTTTAAAAAACTTAGATAAGACGACCTCACTTTTATATACTATTCCTGTATTTCACAATCCTACGGGAATAGTAATGTCAGAGGACAGGCGAGATAAATTATTGAGTTTATGTATGAGGGAAAGGCTTCCTATTATTGAAGATGATGCCTACAGAGAATTATGGTTGGATGAAATTCCTCCTGAAACTTTGAAGTCAAGGGATAAAAACGGAGTTGTACTATACATGGGAACTACTTCAAAATCTCTAGCCGCAGGAATGAGAATCGGATGGGTCATAGGGCCTGAACCTGTTATAGAACGTCTGGGAGATGTTAAGATGCAGACAGACTATGGCGCCAGCTCTATTTCACAGTACACAGCGGCAGAATGGATAGAAAGTGGATTATATGAAATATATCTAAAAGAACTTAGGAAAAAACTCAATTTAAGAAGGCAGGCTGCATTAATAATTCTTGAAAAATATTTTTCTGATATAGCTGGATGGAATGTTCCAAAAGGAGGATTCTACATATGGATGAAATTGAAAAATAAGCTAGACATGCAAAAGCTGTTTTACAAGTGCTGTAAAAATGGAATACTGATTAATCCCGGGTACATATATGATTTTACTGAAAACTACAATATAAGAATCTCCTATTCTTATGCTTCAATACATGATTTACAATTTGGTCTAAAAAAACTTTCAGATATAATTAAAAGTTTATAGGGCAGCCTGAGGCCATACCTCGGGTTGTCCTTATTAACGGTTTTTACGTTTCTAAAAAAACATATTTAAGATTAATACTCCCGCCAAACCGCATAGCGAGATTATTGTAACCATAACGGACCATGTTTTAATTGTCTTCTGTATTGAAATATTAAAATACTCTTTAAATATCCAAAAACCAGCATCATTAACATGAGAAAAGGTTATACTTCCAGCACCCGTGGCAAGAACCATAAGCTCAGGACTCACATTAGATACTGCCACAAGAGGAGCTATCATACCAGCTGCGGTCATACCAGCCACTGTAGCAGAACCAAGAGTTATCCTTAAAACAGCAGCTATAAGCCATGCCATTATTAATGGTGAAAGTTGAGAATGCCCCATAAAGGATACTATATATTTATCCACTCCGCTATCCATAATTACCTGCTTAAATGCACCGCCGCCGCCTATAATCAATATTATCATACCTACTGATGCGATTGATTGTGAAACACTTTCCATTACCTCTTTCATCTTTTTTCCTCTGAATAATCCAAAAGTAAATATGGCAATCAATACGGAAAGCAACAATGCCGTTGCTGGATTACCAAAAAAACTTGAATAGGCAACTATAGGAGACTTTGGAGCAAAAATTTCAACAACGGCCTGAAAAGTCATCAATATAACTGGAATAATTGCTGTAAAAACGCTTATACCAAAACCTGGCATTTCTTCTTCTTTTAATTTTCTAGGATTAAACAATCCCTTTGGAATCTTACAATCCAGATCTTTAAGAAACTTTGGATATACTATACCTGCAATAAAAACAGATGGTATCATAAGTGGTATACCCAATAATAAAGTTTTTCCTAAATTTGCTTTATAAATATTAGCTATTGCAGTTGGACCAGGATGAGGTGGTAAAAAGCCATGAGCTGTTATGAGCGCTGCCACCAAGGGCATACCTACGTAAAGTATTGGCAACTCAGCCTCTGCTGCTATAGTAAATACCAATGGTATTAATATTAAAAAACCAACTTCATAGAATAATGCAATTCCAACTACCAGACCTGTTATAACCACTGCCAGCTGCACACGCCTTTTCCCAAATTTATCAATCAATGTAGTAGCTATTCTCTGGGCTGCTCCACTGTCCTCCATAAGTTTTCCAAGTATTGCACCAAAACCTATTATTAAAGCCAAGCTACCCAAGGTTGACCCTACACCATTTTCAACTGAAGTTAATGCTTTTACCCAAGGCATACCTTCCATGATACCAACTACAAGCGACACTAAAATCAATGAAATAAAACTATTTAACTTAAAAACTATCATTAATAAAAGCAGCAATAGTACCCCGAATCCTATAATAGCCAATTGCATTTTCCATTCCCCCTAATTTATTTATTTTTTATAAGTGTAAGATATGGGTATCTTACACTTATAAAATATTTAACGAAGTTATATTAACAAATTAACTTCTCTATATTATTTAATTATCGACATAATTTCAACTAAATAACTTATAAATATCACCTTTTTCCAAGGCATTATAAAGACTGTTTTTTCTTTTTAAAAGTTCTGCATATTTGATTGCATTATCTTTATCAGGTTCAAATATTTCCTGCTTGCCGTTACATATATTTTCAAATGCCTCATTATAATTATCATAAATACCTAATGTAACCGCCGAACTTATCAATGCCCCCAGTGAGCTTGCTTCACTGTTCTCATATTTAATCACATTTTTGTTGAATGTACTGGCCTGAATTTCATCAAACAAATCAAATTTAGTCATTCCACCTGCTACACTAACCATATTGATTTCATCAGAAATATTTTCAATAAGATGAATATTATCAGCTATTTCAAGTGCAATTCCTTCAAGTACAGCTCTTGCTACGTCACCTCGCTTAGTTCCTAAAGTAAGATTAAAGATTACTCCCTTTGCCATAGGATTCCAATAAGGTGCTGCGCTCCCCTGAAAGTGTGGAAGCAACAATACACCATTTGCGCCTACTGTGGATTCTAAAGCTTCATTGTTTAACATTTTAAATGAACTTTCAACACTTTCACTGTAAAATTGTTCTTTAACCCATCTATATATAGCGCCTGTATTAAAAATACCTGCTTCAGCTATCCATTTACCAGGCATGGCAGCAGCACTGCACAATGTTCTCATATCTTTATCAAAAGCAGGTTTTTCAGAAAATGCGATTACAAAAGAACCTGTACCTGTATTGGCTTCCGCAGAACCTGGTCTTAACACGTTTAAAGCCAACGCTGCACATTGCTGATCTCCGCCTCCTATAATTATAGGAATACCGGATTTCAACCCAGTAATTTGTGACATTTCCTCCGTCAAATTTCCAACTATGGAACCAGGAGCACAGAGTTCAGGTAACAATTCTGCATTTATTCCAATTCCACTGAGCAATTCTTCATCCCAATTAAAATCATTTATATTCATAAGCATGGTTCTTGATGCTTGTGTCCAATCAGTAATAAATTTACCCGTAAGCAAATGTATCACAAAATCCTGTACACCTAATAACTTATATGCATTTTTATATATTTCAGGCTCTTTTTCCTTGAGCCATAACATTTTCGGGGCTGAAAAATACGGATCCAGTCTTAATCCCGTTTTATGATAAAGATCATTAATGCCAATTACACTTGAGATTTCAGAACACTGTATGGTACTTCTTTTATCCTGCCACATGATGGCATTGTACAATGGTTGTCCTTTTATATCCACTGGAATTACGGATGCTCTCTGGGAGGTTACAGCAATTGTGCGTATATTTAACTTATTTTCCTCTACATATCCGGCAGTATTCATAAGTGCAAAAACCAATGCATCATGCCAAGTTTCAGGATCCTGCTCCACATTATTACCATTTGTTATTACCGTATGATATTCTTTAGCCTCTTCATGTATAATCTCACCTTTTAAGTTATAAACTATAGATCTTAAACTGGATGTACCTACATCAATTATAATTATATACTCCATAATCTACCTCCAAATTTTAAACCAATTCTACATAAAAACGTATTCATTTTGAAACAAATTACACTTCTTTATTAATTATTTAACAGTTTGTCCATCTTTGCGAATTCATCAAGTAATTCTTAGATTCAGGTGAAACTTGCTCATAAGGTATTAATTAAACTATTTTTTAGAGGAATACATACATATATTCCTCTGAAAATAGTTCAATATCTTAATTTAAAAAATGCAAATCATATAAATGCTTATGCAGCATAAAACATATTCATATATTTTTTTACAACTTCTTTAATATATTCTACTTCCATTAAAGATATCTTTGAAAGATGGTAATTTGTATTCGATTTAAGTGCTTCTTTTATTTTATTTACAGTGTACATTGATATTTCAGTGTTTACATTTATTTTGCAGATACCATTTGATATACATTCTTTAATAGTGGCCTCAGGAGTTCCTGATCCCCCATGCAGTACTAAAGGTGTATCTATCTTTGAGGATATTGCCTTCAATACTCCTATATCTATTTTAGGTTCTCCTTTATACATACCATGAACAGTACCTATTGATACAGCAAGAGCATCTACTTCCGTCTTTTTTACAAACTCTTCAGCCTGGCTTGGATCTGTATAAATTTGTTTTCCCTCATCTTCATTTGAATACTCTCCACGGGACAGTGCTCCAAGCTCTGCTTCTACTGTTACGCCTACTGCATGTGCAATTGATGTTATTTCCCTTGTCTTTTTTAAGTTCTCTTCAAAGCTAAGACTGGATCCATCAAACATTACTGATGTAAAACCTGCCCTGACAGCCTGTATAATATGTTTAAAAGACTTGCAATGATCTAAATGAAGTGCAACTGGAGTATTGATATCTTTTGCAAGAGAATTTACCACTTCATAAACCGTATCTACATCCATATTATCTAAATACTTTTCTCCAAATGCTACTATAACAGGCTTTTTCAATTCATCAGCTGATTTCAATACACCTTTTATAGTTTCAAAATTATAGACGTTAAAAGATCCTACTGCATATTTCCTTAAATGAGCATCTTTTAACATTGATGATAAACTGACTAGCATCCTATCACCTCATTAAGCCATTTCTTAAATTCTTCATTTTTAATAACTTCAGGATTTACCACAAATCTAGTTTCTTCATTCTTTAATAATTTTCCAACATCTTCCATGAGAAGCTCTGGTGATCTGCTCAATGCCTCTTTAGTCGTACCTGCTATATGAGTTGATAAAGTGACATTATCCAATTCTAGAAATTCATTGCCTTCAGGTATAGGTTCTGTCCAGAATACATCCAAGCCTGCTCCAGCTATCCTTTTTTCTTTTAATGCCTTTAAAAGTGCCTTTTCCTCTACAAGACCTGCCCTTGCAGTATTTATAAGATACGCTGTAGGTTTCATTTGTGCCAATTCTTTTTCACCTACAAGATTTTTAGTTTCTTCACTTAAACGAGCATGCAGTGTTATAAAATCACTTTCTTTAAATAAAGTTTCCTTATCAACAGGAGTGCAGCCTGCTTCCTTTATAACTTTAGGATCTACAAATGGATCATAAACCATGGTATTTGTTTCAAAGCCCGAAAGTTTTTTAGCTACAAGTCTTCCTATATATCCAAATCCAACAATACCAACATTTTTTCCTTTTAATTCTGGAACCCAGCTGGAATTAGAAAATTCTTTTCTCCACTTTCCACCTTTAATTGAATGAAAGGCTCTTGCAATATTTCTACATTCGCTCAACAGCATCCCCACTGCATAATCGGAAACTGCTTCTGCATTTCTTCCTTTAACATTAAAAACAAGAATTCCTCTCTTTGTAGCTTCTTCCACATTTACATTCTCAAGTCCTGCACGTGATACTCCCACAATACGTAAATTTGGCATAGCTTCAAAAACTTTTGAGGAAACAGGTAGAAATAATCCCATAAGCAGAGAAGCATCTTTTCCTTCAGCTTTTATCAAGGAATCAACTTCTTCTATTTCAGGGCCTTTCTTTTCTACTTCCAATCTTCTATTTTGAAGTTTGCCCCAATCAGATTCCCAATCACCAACTTTAACATCGTTTACGAATTCATTTAAATACTTTTCACAAGCTCCCTCAAAACTTTTTCCTGGAATCATAGCATCTCCAATTAACAATGCCTTAACTTTTTTTGTCATATTACGTCCTCCTTATTAAAATAATTTATTTTAAATTTTAATTGCAATAAATGTCAATATATTTTATCTTTTAGATATACTAAGTATATTTTATTCTTAATTGAACAAAATATTATTTTTTATATTAGTTTATTTACTACGTTATAGTGTATATAGCAGTAAATTTATTACTAAATACAGTATGTCATATTAAATTTTATTTGTCAATACATATTTCTTATGAAATCTAAGAGCAAAAACATAAGCAATTTAATATGGATTTATAATATGATTTAATCAAATCATATTATAAATCCACAAATACTTGCCTATAATAAAAATTGAACTTATATGCCTATTAACTTATACTCCGTAGATCCAAGACCTATTTCTTCTCCATAAATCAACTGAACCTCACCATAAGTATTTTTTCTCATAGCTTTAAATTTATCTTCACACTTATGATCATTGTGCGCTTCATTGTCTTTTAGAAAAGTATTACTCAATGCTGCTGCTTTATTCACCAAATCATAACATGCGCTGTCCAGAGCTACAGGATCCGTAGATGCCAATATTCCTATATCCGGTACTATAGGTGCATCACTCCAGGGAACACAATCACAATCAGGCGTTACATTAATGATGAAATTTATATATCCCACTTTGCCTTCTTTTCCTTTCACTGCTCCATAGGCATATTCAGTAAGCTTTTCTGTAAATATTTTTGATTCCATTTGGCCACCTGCTTCAATGGCCTTAACAGGACATACCGTCATACATTCCCCGCAACCTATACATTTCATTTTATCTATAGATGACTTTTTGTCTTCAACCGTTATGGCTTTTTGTGGACACACTTTTTCACATTGTCCACAACCTATACATTTTTCCACATCCACGCTTGGTCTTATAGAATGTTGGTCCTTTTTACCATCAGGATTTGCACATCCCATGGCCAAATTTTTAATAGCTCCGCCAAATCCTGCAACTTCATGGCCTTTAAAATGGGACATCACAATCATACTGTCAGCTCCAGCTATGGCACCGGATATTCTGGTATTTTTAAAGTGCCTTTTATTTATTTCCACTTCTTTTACATTTTCACCCTTTAAACCATCCGCTACTATTATAGGTGCATTTACCACAGCATAGTTAAAGCCATGCAATATGGCTGTATTTTCATGGTCAACTGCATT
Organism: Clostridium moutaii; assembly: GCF_041205085.1. Lineage (NCBI taxonomy): Bacteria > Bacillati > Bacillota > Clostridia > Eubacteriales > Clostridiaceae > Clostridium > Clostridium moutaii. The sequence goes on along the minus strand of NZ_JBGEWD010000017.1, from coordinate 34,764 downwards.
TGATCTACTTCCAGAATACAATGTATTCGAATCGGTCAAAAATGGATTGGCACCAGCCTCCTTTATCTTGTCAACCACTTGCCTTACAAATACAGGGTTGATATATCCATCACTGCCAAGTTCTCCAAAGTGGAGCTTCACGGCAGTCAGATCTCCTTTATTAAGCAGGTTCTTGAATTCAGCCCTGTCAAATAGCTTTCTTATCTTCGTTATTTTATTTTCTTTTGCCTTCCTAGCTCTCAAATTCACAAAATATACATTGCTTTTCATAAAATCACCTCATAACATTTTATAGCAAAACCTATTAGCTTGAAAATTTCAATACTTTAATTATTCAAGACTTTCAACCGCCCTTTTAGCCCAATTGGAATCTCTATATATAGCTCTGCCTACCCCGATGAGATCCGCTTTATTTTCAGATAACAATGTTTCAGCAGCTTGAACTTCTGTAATGCCTCCAGTTAAAATCACTGGAATAGATACTGATTTTTTAATTGCTTCAGTGAGAGGTGAAAAATATCCCTGCGAAGTATTTCCTGGTATGGTATATCTACAAAATCCACCGGAAATATCAAGAATATCCACTCCTGCTTTTTCAAACTCTCGGGCTGCAATTTTACTATCTTCAACAGTACTTCCCCCGGGCATATAATCAGAAGCACCTAGACGTAAAAGAATTGGGAAATCATCACCTACAGCTTCACGGATTGCCTTAATAACATCCATGTGTATTTTAATCCTGCCTTTTACATCTCCTCCATATTCGTCAGTTCTTTTATTGGTAAGAGGAGAAAAAAATTGATTTAAAAAATAACCATGTGCAGAATGAATTTCAACTCCATCAAATCCTGCTGCCTTTACACGAAGTGATGCCGCTTTAAACTCCTGAACTATGTCTTCAATTTCCATACAAGTAAGTTCTCTTGGCATATCTCCTTTTGTTGGATTTGCTACAGCAGAAGGGCCAATTACCTCAGTACCTGTAATGCTTCTGATAGCAGCACTGCCAGCATGGTTAATCTGCATTACAGTTTTGGATCCGTTTCTATGGATAATTTCCGATAATTTCTTTAAGCTCTCCACTACACTGTCATCTGCTATAGAGAGCTGTCTTTCACTGGCTTTTCCTGCCTGAGAAATAAAACTATGTTCAATAATAACAAGTGATATATATCCTCCCTTGGACTTTTCATCATAATACTTTAAAATATCTTCACTTACCTTGCCATCCTCTTCAGATTTTGAAGTAGCCATAGGCGGCATAACCAGCCTATTTTTCAAAACTAATTTGCCTCTTTTAAGCGGCGCAAGTAAATATGACATATTCAGTACCCCCAATCATGATTTTCTTCATAATAATATTATATCATATCACATGCTAAATTTTTTATTGATCAATAAACAGAATTTCACTATGTGATTATTATCTTTAAATGTAATCAAAATTATAAAAGTAATTTATATACCATTTTAAAGCACACTGTCATTTTTACTTTAAATTATACTGTAGGAATAAAAAAAGCTGTCCTAAGAACTATTTAGAGCATCTCTAAATGGTTCCCAGAACATCCCTATATCTATCCAATCTTATTCATAAAATTCAGGAGCATGTTTTATTGTTTGAAAAAACTCCATGTCATGTGCAAAAATTACTTTTGCATTATACTTTTTCTCAAGTTTTCTCACTTTTTCTATTGATTTAAAAAATGCTAAACTGTCATATACTAAACCTGAAAGCTTTGCTGGAGGCCCGTAGTTTTCCCTTGTATAGACACAATCCTGTGGAAATATAAATGTACCATCTTTTTCCAAATGAACTACTATTCCTAAAATTCCCGGAGTATGTCCTGGAAGAGTGATTACTTCAATACCATCTACAATTTCAAAATCTTGCTCTACAAGGTGATATTGCTTAACAGGTACTTCTAAATCAGCTTTTATATAAGCCCCATGCTTATTTGGATCGGGACTTAAATGAACAAGAGTCTGCCCATATTCAAAATCTTTTTTATGGACAAAAACATCTGCGTGCTTAAACAAATCCAAATTTCCGGCATGATCTAAATGCATATGTGAAAGAATAACTGTTTTAATTTCTTCAGGCCTAGTATTGCACAATGCCAGTTGGTTTGTTAAATCTTGCTCATCAGTTTTATAGAATGGGAATACTTCTTTTAATCCTTCAGGCCAATACCCTTCCATTGCTTTAGGATTACATCCAACATCATATAATATTTTTCCATCCGGATGATCTATTAATATAGCCGGTACAGGTATTTTTATCCATTCACATTTCGCGTCCTTGTTACTTAATGTTGCTGCAGCTGACATAGCTACCATACTATTTTTGTCACATTCCAACCAACCTGTATTTAAAACATATACCTTCATAAATTAATCCTCCTTAAATTTTAACATATAACTATGGATAGCTCTTTTACTTTGAATTAAACCTTTTTTCAAATTCTTTCATCAGCGATTCTCTAAAATCCGGATGAGCAATGTTTATTAAAGCCCTTGCTCTATCTCTCAAAGTCTTACCTTTAAGATGGGCGATGCCATACTCTGTGACCACATAATCTGCGTCACACCTAGAAGTTGTAACCGCAGCACCAGGATCTATTATGGAAACTATTCTTGAAACCTTTCCTTTCGCTGCAGTAGAAGGTATGGCTATAATTGCCTTTCCATCCTCAGCCATATTAGCTCCTCTTATGAAATCCACCTGTCCTCCAACTCCGCTTATTTGTTTTAATCCTATACTTTCCGAACATATTTGGCCCATTAAGTCTACCTGAACACAGGAGTTTATTGACACCATCTTATAATTTTTCATAATAACCCGAGGATCATTTACATAATCAACAGGATAGGATGCTATAACAGGGTTATTATCCGCAAAATCATATAATTTTTTTGTGCCCATTAAAAATGTTATAACCATTTTCCCAGGATGAAGAGTTTTTTTACTATTATTGATAACTCCTGCATTTACCAGATCTACCACACCATCTGATACCATCTCAGAATGTATTCCCAAATCCTTTTTGTCCTTTAAAAACATAAGTACAGCATCTGGAATGGCACCTATCCCCAATTGAAGAGTTGACCCATCATCAATTAAAGATGCACAGTACCTTCCTATGGATTTTTCCACTTCTCCCAATTTAGATGGTTTCAGTTCTATCAATGGATGTGAAACTTTTACCATATAATCAATATCCGACACATGTATAAATGAATCCCCCAAAGTCCTCGGCATATTCTTGTTTACTTCTGCAATTACAAGTTTGGCATTTTCTGCTGCTGGTTTGGTATAATCATTAGAAATTCCAAAACTGCAATAACCATACTTATCCGGTTCACTTACCTGGATAATTGCTACATCCAATGGCAGATAACCTTTTCTGAATAGATCTGGTATTTCGTAGAAATAACAAGGTGTAAAATCTCCTCTTCCAGAATTTACAGCATCTCTAGTAGTGGCACCTACAAACAGTGAATTGTGGCGAAAATGCTTTTCCATTCCAGGTTTTGCATATTCACCTTTACCCATAGCTACCATATGAACTATCTCTACATTTTCATAATTTTCTCTATTTTCAACCAATGCATCTACTATATCCAGAGGCTCTCCCGTAGCATGTGCAATAATTATCCTATCATTGGATTTTATTTTAGAAACAGCTTCTTTTGCACTTACCAACCTACTTTTATATATCTCTTCCCAACTCATAAAAATCATTTCCTCCTACATTTTATTGGAATATTGATCTAATAGATTTTCAACCTCACTAAAGTCTTCTTTTGATTTTACCAATATCTTTTTAGACTTAAATTTAAACTCACTATGATTAACACAGCAACTATTACATCCACACAAAACTATAATTATGTCATAGACTTTATCTAACTGAACTATTTCAAAATTATAATGAAAATCTCTTTTTAAATCATATAGAAATTTTTTTCTGTCATATCTGGGATTACACCCTCCACAATATTTAATTCCTATATCTAACACCCAAGCACCCTATAAACCTTTACTTAATATTTTTTTTGCTAGATTTAAAGTATCTTCACTTATATAATCTATGATCTCTACTTTTTTTATCTCAGGAATTTCTGATTTTAAAGAAGATTCAATTACATCTTCTATAGTATATCTGGTTGAAATACAATTACTGCACTGACCCAAAAGCCTAATTTTAACTATTTCATCTTTTATTTCAACAATCTCAATATTTCCATTATGGCTATTCAAATAAGGTCGTATCTTTTCATCAATTACTTTTAATATTTTTTCTTTCATAAATCCAGCACCTCATTTTAAGATGAGGTGAGATCCACCCCATCTTATCCTTATTATTCCTCTATTCTAGCTATAGCTTTTGCCAGTGTTTTTTTCTGTCCCAGGTTTCCCTGTCTGGATATCATTATTCTTTGGGCTTGTGGTGACCCCGCTCCGTGCATGGACTCAGTTCTATAACCCACTGCTGCTGTACCAAGACTTAAGTTTTCTATCAATCTAAGTATCTTCATTCTGTTCTCTACAGGAACAGATGCAACACCAACTAAATACTTCTCTACATATTTTCCTACTTCCGGACTTTTGTAGTCCTTTTCAGAAGGCATAGTAACCATAAGTCCTCCAGCAATATCTTCTGCCAATCTTACAATTTCATAAGGAAATCTTGTTACATTTTGCTTACATACATTTGCAAGCAGCAAATCTATTTGATAATTACCCGCTTTTGTCGGATATCCCTCAGCTGAGCAGGCGATTCCACATGCATATAGAGTTTCATTCAAGTGCATCATTTCTATTAATTTATCCTTTATATGAGATGCCCTAGCAGCTCCATTATATTCAGCAGCCAGTGCAGCAGCTCCTATCAGCACATCTCCGACTCCTACTTTACATCCACCGTAGCTCTGCCTGTGGTAGCCCGCAAATCTTTCTACTAACATTCCTGCATATTCAGTTTCACCATTCAAGAATATTCTATCGTTTGGAACAAATACATTATCAAACACTGTCAGTGCCTCTACACCACCAAAATTTTTATTACCCACATCAATATCAGCATCTTTCTCCATCTTTCTTGTATCACATGACTGTCTTCCAATTATCATAGTTATTCCCTTTGTATCAGTAGGTATTGCAAAAGATATTGCATAATCTTTATCTTCAGGTTTCATAGCACTAGTTGGCATTACCAGAACTTCATGAGAATTACATATCCCCGTCTGATGGGCTTTTGCTCCTCGTACAATTACGCCGTCCGCTCTTCTTTCCACAACTCTTAAGTACAAGTCTGGATCAACTTGTTTGCTTGGTGACAGTCCCCTGTCTCCTTTTGGATCTGTCATTGCTCCATCAACTGTCAAATCGTTATCCTGGACATATGTCAAAAATTTTTTAAAATTGTTAAAGTAATTTGTATTATATTGTTTATCTATCTCAAAAGTAGTGCTGTATACTGAATTAAAAGCATCCATTCCAACGCATCTTTGAAAACAGGCAGCAGTTTTTTGTCCACATAATCTCTGCATTTTAACCTTTTTTACCAAATCCTCAGCACTCTGATGTAAGTTAGCAAATCTATTTATCTTTTTACCTGTTATATTTGATTTTACTGTCATAAGATCCTCATATTCCGGCTGCTGAGCTAAATCATAAGTCATCTTTACAGAATTGAGAGATGGGCGAAGTACAGGATTATCCACAGGGTTGTCTATTTTTTCCCCCAGATAATAAATGTTTAACTTTAACTTGCGTAAGCTTTCTACATATTCTTCTCCTGTCATTAGAGACATCACAATCATTCCTTTCATATAAACATAATTTTGTTATTATATTTATAATACAAGCAATTTTAATGCCAATTCTATATACAATATAAAAATTGATATAACCAACTCCTTAACTTGTCAAGTGCCTTTAAAGACATATCAATATTTATTATAATAAAAATGTTATATTTTAAATTAGAGATTTGATGTAATATTGCAATGTAAAAGTTTAGCATTCTATTAAATACGATATCTTTACCTGTATTACTTATTTAAACGGCATATATGCATAATTGCAACTAATTTCATTTCTGCAACGCACATTTATTTTTATATCTCTTTCTCTTTCTAACTAAAGTAGATGCATTTATTCCAAGTTCTTTGGCTGCACCCCTTACATTACCATATTTTTTAAAGGTCTTTTCTATTAAAGACTCTTCCAAATTTTCAACTGCATCTTTCAGAGTCAAATTCTTATTCTCCACATTAATTTCATCAACTTCAAATTTGTTACTACCCCAAATCTCCTTAATAGGCAGGTCACTTCTAAGTATTTTATCTCCTGCACTCATGATCATAACTCTCTCTATTATATTTTTTAATTCTCTGACATTCCCGGGCCATCTATATTCTTTTAAGGAATCCACCGCCCCACAGGTAATTACCTTACCAAAATTATATTTTTTATTGAATACACCTATAAAATAATTTATAAGAGGTTCAATATCATCCTTTCTTTCCCTAAGTGGTAAAATTCTAATAGGTACTACATTCAACCTATAGTATAAATCCTCTCTAAAGGTCTTTTTATCAACCATTTTTTCCAGATCCCTATTAGTTGCAGCAATTACCCTTATATCAATCTTAATAGTATCCGTTCCACCTACTCTTTTAATCTCCTTTTCCTGAAGTACCCTTAGGAGTCTAACCTGCATATCGAGATTAAGCTCACCAATTTCATCCAAAAAAACTGTACCACCGTCAGCTAATTCAAAAAGTCCTATTTTCCCTTCTTTATTTGCGCCTGTAAATGACCCTTTCTCATAACCAAAAAGTTCCGATTCTATAAGATTATGCGGTATAGAACCACAATCTATTCTTATAAAACTCTTATTACTTCTATTGCTGTTTTTATGTATATATTTAGCTACCTTTTCTTTGCCCACACCAGTTTCTCCCAATAAAAGTACAGTCGTATCCACTTTTGCCACTTTTTTTGCCATATCAAGTATATTAATCATTTTTTCATCTTCTACTATAATATCCGAGAATTCAAAAAGCTGCCGTCTCATTGCCTCCAACTGTAAATGATATCTTCCCATAAGTTCTTTATTCTTTTTTAATTGCTCTTTCAGCTCATAAAGCTCCGTAACATTTCTCACATTTGTAACCACCATTATTATTTCATCATTTTCATTAAAAATGGGACTGCTGGAAACCAATACTGTTTTACCGGTTTTAAATTTTTGTTCAATTGTAACGTTTTTTCTGCTATCAAGTACCATAAGCGTTCCGGACTTAGAAATGTAATTGTTTTTTACGAGATATCTCATATTTTTACCAAGCATCTCACTTTTTTTCATTCCTGTAATTTTTTCATAGGATTTATTTAGAAATATAGTATTTGCATTTCCATCTGTTATATATATACCATCATAAGAGTTTTCGATAACCTGATACAGCTGTTTTATATTGGATTGCAAAGATTTTGCATCCCCTTTTAACAAATTACCAAAATTCATCAGTTCCCTATTTTTCATAACATAAAACCTCCTCTTAAAATTACACAATACAACACTTAATTGTTAATTAAAATACAATCAAATATGTAGTATAATTTATATCCTATATAAAAATCATACCATACATTTGATCGTTTTCATGAATAGAAAATACTTTTTTAGAAAATTCAATTTTTATTTGATAGTGATTATAATACTGCTTATACGTTTTTAAAAATTTATACTACTTTAATGGAGGCATAACAAAAGCTTCACCGCTTAAAACTTTATAACCTCTACAATTAGTACAGGTAGTTTTAAGTTTTACTATATTCTCATCTTTATATATTTCTAAAACTTCTACTTCCACTTTTATAATATCTTCAAAATACACCGGCAAATTAAATCTGGAGTTTTGACTCAGATAAATAGTACCCGGACCTGGAAGATACATTCCTATACATGCTGATAAATAACCTTCTATTAGAGCTCCATGTGCTACTCTTTTCTTAAACGTATCCTTGTATTTCTTCTTATCTACATGAAGTGGATTGAAATCCCCCGTTATTTCAGCAAATGAATATACATCATCTTCAGATACAACTTTTTCAAAAGAGGCCTTGTCTCCAATTTTCAATTCACCAATAGGCAGTCCTTTCACAAATATACCCCCCATCCATAAATTCAGGTCAGCAGCCATTACTTAAAAGTCTCCTGCTCAATAAACAACCTTCTAAGTATCTAAACTACACCACATTACAAGTTCATTTATCATAAAATATCCATCCCATGGAGAATCATAATTATTCATGCTGCCAACATTCACTACTCTATTTACACCAACGGCTGTAACCATATCTGCAAATTTAAAAAGCTTGTTTTTATCCCCAATAGCATAACCTATAGTCTGTATTCTACGAGTAATTAAATCCTTTATATCAAATATGCTGTTTATTTTCTTTATAAAAATACACCTTCCACCTACTGGTTTTTCTAGAGTTATTTTATCGTCAATTAGAATAGTATATTCCAAACCTTTACTGCAACAGATATCTTTATCTAAACTAAGGCTGTATATTCCCCTTTGGTTTATAATATCTGCACATATACTTTCATCCAGGGTATTTTTATATCTTCTACCCATTTTTTGAAAAGATCCTTCCAACATTTTAACAATATCTTTTAAAGAAACATTACTTTCTTCTACGAAAAGTACATGAGGTGAAGAACAAGCTTTCTGCTCAAATAAAGCTATATCCATTACAAATTTATCCATATATGCACTGCATCTGTCACTTTCAACAGCATCCCTATCAAATACAGCGAAAGAATATTTGGGACCAAATATCACATCCTTGCAGGTGGTTTTTTTAGGAAGTGATGTAATATAATTTACTGCTTTTTCTCCTCCCCATATAATTCTTGAATCCGCCGCAATTGACATAGATTTATTAAGGAATTGGTCTTCACTTGGGAAATACACTAAGACTATATTTTTAAGTATATCCTTTGAGGAATATATTTTATTATTATATGGCACTTCTATATTATCCAAAGGTTTTAACAATTTTAATACTATAGGAATACTTTTCTCAGGCACTCTTACAAGGTTTGAATTTTTAGCTATCAGTGATTGAAAGATCGAATAAAGTGCAAGAGTGTACACGTTCCCCGCTATCCAGTGGCAGCTGTATCCTCTTCCTTGAGCCTTTATGAATCTACCATTCCCTATGGATACGAATTCATCTAAATATCTTTTATCTTTTAAATTAATTTTTATTAACTTTTCCACATTTGATTTTCTAAAATAAAAGCAAAGGTAGGCAGCTCCTTCAATCTTAAGGAGCTGTTTATCTTTAGATAATCTTTTACTATATTCATCCAGCATAAGGATAATAACTTCTACTGGCATTGAATTTAACAATTTCAGATTTTCTTTTAAGCTATTATTTATTTCAGTTAAATCATTAAAACTTTTCTTTATTTCATAGAAAAATCCATTTAATAGATAACAATCTATCACCTGATAGCCTCCTTTTCTGCAAAAGTATCACCACAGCCTCTAATCTCAGCTCTTTCTATTCTAGACTTGAATTTAAAATATTTACCCCGCCTACCACATTTGCAATCATCAATCCCCACTAATTCTCCTACATCTTCTGTTAAAATTCCTTGTGAAGGATAACTAGATCCCAAAATACTCATCACCTCTATAATTCCACGCTGACCAATTTTTACTTCGTCTAATGTGTTAAAATTTCTTATTATAACATCTGCAAAATCCGGTACATGCTTATATCCACATTCACAATCCACAAATATTACCCCCAATTGTTCAACCATACCATAAAAATCCAATATATTTTTTTCTTCAGTCCCAAATATTCCCGCCGTTCTTCTATTGAATTCCTCTTTGCCAACGCTTTCAGAAACAAGTTTTTTCCACCCACCACTGTGCAGAAGCTTCATTTTTGCAAGTGACAGTCTAACATTTCTTCTTTCCAATTCTCTTATGAATTTACTCCATATTATATAAGTAAATCCATATACCAATACTTCCTTATCTCTATTTTCATCTTCAAATTTCTTCAATCTGGGAAAATTTATTACCAAATCATTATCTTTCTCATCCATAATATAAGTTATGCTACTGGCAAAATTGCTAATTCCTCTAATAGCTGCTCCCCTGGCGCTTAATATCCCCTCTCTTCTATTCACAGCTTCTGTATCTAAAATTAAAAGAGGTCTTCTATTTCCTCCTAGAAAATTCTTTAAAGTGCTCATAAGTGCCTGAGCCTGCCTTATAGATGTAATTTTATCCAGATATATTTTACTTGGAATTCCTGAAGTGGTTGAACTGGAATTTAATATTCTTATTATATTTCTGTTGCTACAGGTTGAAAGGTCAAATTTTTTAAACATATTTACCGAGATAAATGGAACTTCACAAAGTTTTGAAATTTTAAGAATATCTACAGAAAGTTTTTCGTACATACTATTTATATTGGGATTGATTTTATTTAATTTAAGCTGTTCTTTAATTATATCCAGCAGCACACTTTCCTTTTTTTCTTGAAATACTTGAAACTGGTCATTTAACACTATGTCTTCTATTAAACGTTTTATTTCCATATATATTCACCTGTTTCACATTATTTTATATATGCTTTAACTTTTTAAACAATACTTTACCTGATGAATTCTTTGGAAGTGAGGATAGAAATCTTATATATTTAGGAACTTTGTATCTTGGCAATCTCTTTGAACAATAATCAATTATATACTTTGAATCTATGCCGTTATTATGAGCTTTTAAAACTATAAAGACCTTTACAGCCTCTCCTAAAATATCGTCTTCAACTCCTATAACAGCACATTCCACCACCTGTTTTATACTGCATATGGTATTTTCAATTTCCTTAGGGCTTATCCTATTTCCTGCACATTTTATTATATTTTTCTCTCTGGAAACCACAAATATATATCCATCTTCATCTCTAAAAGCTAAATCACCTGTGTATAAAAATCCATTTCTGAGTACCCTTTTTGTTTCCTCCTCATCATTAAAATACCCCTTCATTATATTGCCACCTCTAGCAGCTATTTCTCCAACTTCTCCAATTCCAGCATGAATACCCTTCTTATTTAAAACCATTAATTCTGTTCCTGGAATACCCTTTCCTATAGAACCCAATTTACTCTTAATCTGAGATGGTGGAAGATATGATAATCTGGCTGTAGCCTCAGTTTGTCCATACATAATATATATATCTATCCCTTTAAGTGCTTCACATAACTCCAATATAAACACTTCAGGTAGCCTACCTCCTGCCTGGGTTACATACCTTAATGAAGGCATTTTTGAATCTTTAAGATTGGTCATTCTAAGCAGTATCTGATATGTACTGGGAACTCCTGCAAAACCGGTACAATTATATTTTTTTATATCTTCTATAACAGTTTGCGGAAACATGAACCTATTATTTAACACAATACTTCCACCACATTTAAAATGTGTATTCAAAAGAGATGTTCCATAACAATAATAAAATGGAAGCACAACTTCAACTCTATCTTTTCCTGTCAAATGTAAGTACTCCACAATGGAATCAGTATTATACATCAAATTATAGTGGGTGAGCATCACCCCTTTAGGCTTTGAAGTGGAGCCAGATGTAAACATGATAAGTGCTGTATCTTTTTTTATATCTACAGAATTATCTAAAATAAGTGTATTTTCACTTACTTCTATACTTTCTTCACTATATATTGCTGTATTCTCAGAAATTAATTTCTTTATTTTAGACTGATATTTTCCTTGGCAAAATATCAGCTTTATTTTTAAAATATCTATAATATATATTATATCGTTTTCAGAGATATTGGGATTAATGGGTACACAAATACTTCCATTTTTAATTATACCAAAATAAGCCTCTATAAAAAAAACTGAATTGTCAGAGACTAAAAGTACACTATCTTTTTTTGAACAGTTTTTTTTTCGCAATAAATCAGATATATAGTTTATGCTCCCGTAAATTTTCCTGTAGCTTATTTTATCTTTATCTATTACAGCTGTTTTCTCTAAATTCCTAGATTTCTCGAACACATAATCCGTAAAGGTCATATTTCTACCCCATATTTTTTTAGTATCTTCTTTATATCTCCAATAGTGTACATTCTTGATATATCAACTACGTCAAAATTTACTCCAAATTCATCTCCAAGTGCTGTAATCAATTCTACATGGGCTAAAGAATCCCAATCTTTTATTTCATCTGGTCCCATTTCATCCTTAATACTGTTTGTATCCCCTATATTTAAAGTATCACAAATTATCTTATTGAATTTATCTAGGTTTTCCATAAACATACTCCTCCAATCAATCATATTATTTTCTATAGGAAGCACTTATTATACCAGAAGCTAAATATCCATATGATTAAAGAATTATGTAAATTTTCTATACATGGTTGCTGCATTAATGCAACAATTGCATCTAGAACCTGTATATCATAACAGCAATTGCCCTATATAACTTATATGTTGCAAATATACACTTTGTTTCCTTTTTGCAACATATTATCTTCAAATTTAATTTTTATTAATTAATTCTATACACACATACTGATATTCCTAAAATAATATCAAAAATAAAAGGCAGAGCTAGGATTATTTTCGCTAAAAACCCCGCTCTACCTTTTTATATTAAATATTAATTTTTTTCAAAATTATATTCTTACTAAATTATGAACATCAATAATTTATGGCAGGAATATACCTTCCGGATCAATATCCTTATAAAGTAATTCAACCTGCTTTTTCGTAGGTGGCAATGTTTCTCCAGACACCCTGGATACATTAAGCTTAAAACCTACATGATCAATAACATCCTGAACAGTAAAACCAGGATGTACGGTATCTAAATACATCTCGCCATTTTCGTCAAAGCGAAATACTGCCATATCTGTAATTACAGCAGAAACTCCACCCTTAAAATATGATCCATAAACTTCTTTCTTGGAAACCCACTCTCCAGATGGCCAATTTCTTACCTTCCAGCCCGGTGAAGTTACATAATCAACATGTTCTTTAAATCTACGTTTTTCCTGTACCATAATAAATACAGTTTTTTTGGCGAAAGAGCAGATATCTGCATTGCCGCCGCTTCCTGTAAATCTTTTTTTAGGATGATTATAATCACCAATTACTGTACAATTTACATTTCCGTACTTGTCAATTTCAGCCCCGCCTAAAAAACCTAAATCCACATAACCAGAATGCAGCTGTCCATAAAAGGCATCAAATAATCCTGTAGCTCTGGAAGCTTGATAAACGCAGCGAGCATCACCGACAGAAGTAGGTATATCAAGTGGTCTCCCATCAATGCTGCCGCCCTCGTATACACATACTGCATTAGGTGCCTGCTGATGCTGGGCTAAAGTTATAGCAAGCATGGGCAGGCCAGTTCCTGCAAAGACAACATCTCCATCATGAACTTCTCTGGCAGCTGCAGCAGCCAATAAATCTATAGGCTTGAACTCCCCAGGTTTACAATACTCATCAGAATTAATCATTTATCTCTTCCCCCTTTTCGCCCTAGTTGAATAACCCATAATGGAACTAGCACGCAGCTCTTCCAACTTTCTTACACCCAGTTTTTCCAGGTATTCTTCATGACTGTCCACACTAAATATCCATTTTTCTGCAAATTCATCAAATGCTTTCTGATCACGTATATTACGGTTATAATCCTTTAAAAATTTGGCATCGGTATCATAATAGTATTGTGATCCCGTTGGATGTGCTGCCCATGGACATTCTACCACATAATCCACCTGATATCCTGAAGCTATATTGGCATTGGGTTCTCTTCTCAGATATTCATCAGGTACAATCTCCTCACATATTACAATTACTTTCTTAGATGCCTTAATAACTTCTTCATCATTATAAGGCTGCGCAAGTACACGTACAGTACCTTCATCTCCCACTATAGGCGCATAAACCAAAGCCACATCAGGATTCACAGCTGGAAACAATGCACATTTTCCTCTACCGAAAAAAGGATCATCCGCCATTACATATTTTTTGGCTGGTATATTACGATGCTTGCCATCTCTTAAACCGGCCTTAGCCAGCTGATCATATTCAGGGTTAAATATATCAGTACCCATGGATAATGCACAAGGGAAAAAGGGAAGTCCCAATGCTCCAGCCATAAGTCTTCCTGCGGTCTGTCCATGACTATAATCATCCACTAGAATTTCACCGTTTATCTGTTTACGTGCTAAATTCTCTCCTATCTTTCCTAACATCTCTTGTCCCATCCAGGCACCTTCCCAAATGCTTACACATCCTGCACCAACCAATAGGTCACTGTGAAATCCACCCTGCACCTCAAATAAATGTAGATTTTTCTTGTGCTGTCTAATCATTTCATAACAAATTGCCACTGGACGTCTCCAAATAGTAAAGCCACTAAAAGCTAATTCATCACCATCATTAATTAAAGAAGCCGCTTCTTTTAATGTAATCTTTTTAGGTCTGCTCAATTTATTTCCCCCTTTTAATTCAACAATAAATTTTATTTTTCATCACATTTATTTTAAATAAGTAATTACTTCAGGAATTGTAGTCATATTCTCCAATCCTGTTTCTGTCATCACAAAACTGCTTTCTGTACCAATAGCACCTTCAGGAAATACAAATTTAGGTTCCATGGCAAAAGTCATTCCAGGCATAATTGGAATCTTGGATCCTTTTGCAAGCACCGGCCACTCATCCAATTCTAAGCCTATGCCATGTCCTAAAAATTTAACTCTATCTTCCTTATATCCCATAAAATTATCCTTATAACCCATTTCTTCTGCCATTTTCAAAGCTAAAAAATATGGCTCTTGTGAAAGTGTTCCCGGTTTAATACTTTTAGCTACCTCCGATTCAATAAGCACCGCATCTTCAAAGGCCTTTGCCATTCTAGGTGTAAGCTGACCCATACAGAACACTCTTGTTTGATCTCCTGCATATCCTTCAATAATGCAGGTGTAATCTATATAAACAACTTCATCCCTATTTACTTTTTTCCATCCTGCACCTTGAGGATGAGATGCCGAAACTCCTGATCCTCCTACAGGTCCGTCAAAAAAGCTGGGACAAAATCCGCTGCTTCCAGTACATACATTTCCGTAAAAAAATTCCTGATTAAATGCTCTATTCCTACAACATCCAGAATATCCACGTTTACGCATTTCGGCCTCAAATAATGCTGCCAGTTCTACCTCCGCCATGCCTTCACGCAGAAAGGAGGGTACTTGCAAGAATGATTCATCTATTACACCTACTGCATTTCGTAAAAGCTGTATTTCATAAGGTGACTTTATAGATCTCATCCCTCTTATAAGAGGAGAAATATCGTAGAACTCAATATTTGGAAATATCTTTTCATAAGTTTTATACACGTTAACTGGAAGTACATCCAATTCAAATCCTATCTTTCCCATAGAATTATAACCAAAATCTGATAAAATCTGAGGAATCTGTTTAGGGCTTTTAATAGATACGATATTCTTAAGAGGTGATTCATCCAGAGCACGGCGCATACTCCTTTTTACCATAAGTATAGGTTCTCCGCTATCAGGTATATATAAAAATGAATTTTGAACTGTGCCTGTAAAATAAAACATATCACTATTTAATAAAATAATTGACCCTTGAATGTTCTTTTCCTGCAGCTTTTTTTGGAAATGTGAAATTCTAGTACATATTTCAGATTCGGGAGTATGTTTCATATCAATTTTCCCCTTTCGTATCTACTTATTTCATATATTTACGAGCTACTTTTTCAGCTAAAGTATATGGATCCGTATCCTTATTAATTAACCTGTCAACCATCTTTTCCATTTCTCCCCTGGAATTCAAATCATCAAGCACCGGTTGAAGTATTTTAGCCCATAATGCCTCATTGAGTTCTGCTGCAGTTTTTCTCCTTGCACGGCTGGACAAAAGGCTGCTCTTCAATAAATATTCATAATGTTCATCTATCTTATTGCATAATTCTTCAACGTTTTCAGAAAACTTTTTAGGTTCCTTAAATCCCGCTACTTTAATAACAGGAATCTTCCAACCTTGGTTTTTAGAGGACATAGATATCATATTTATAAGTTCCTGATAAAGTTTACCCGTGCCATCTCTATCAGCTTTATTGATTACAAAAATATCTGCAATCTCCATTAAACCTGCCTTAATAGCCTGCACTTCATCGCCCATGCCTGGTACGAGAACAACAACTACTGTATGGGAATGATTAAATACATCTACCTCCTGCTGTCCTACCCCGCAAGTTTCTACAATAATTTTCTCTTTTCCAAGGGCCTCCATAACATGAATTCCTTCACCTACAGCCTTGGATAATCCCCCCATATAACCTCTTGTAGCCAAACTCCTCACGAATACATCTGGATCTTCAGAATGATTCATCATACGAATTCGATCCCCTAAAATTGCCCCTCCTGTAAAAGGACTAGTTGGATCAACTGCCAATACACCAATAGTTTTACTTTTTTTACGATATACTGTAATAAGTTCATCAATCAAGGTGCTTTTTCCAGCTCCCGGTGCACCGGTAAATCCCACTATGTGGGATTTACCAGAGGCCGTAAATAGATCTTTCATAATTTCGTCAGTGCCTGGAATTTGATCTTCTAAATTTCTTATAATATGTGAAGCTGCACGTACATCTCCATTCAAAACTTTTTTACTTAATTCATTCATCATATTCACGCCCTTGGAGTTACATTTTTATTAATCCAGTCCACCGTTTCATCTAAAGGAGTTCCTGGAGTAAATATAGCCTTGATTCCAGATTTATATAATGCATCCATATCCTGTTCAGGAATAATACCTCCACCTATAACAGAAATATCTCCTGCACCCTTTTCTTTTAATATTTTAGTTACTTCTGGAAATAAGGTTTTATGTGCACCTGATAAACAACTCAATCCAACTAAATCTACATCTTCTTGAATAGCAACAGATGCAATTTGTTCAGGAGTCTGATGGCATCCTGTATAAATTACTTCAAAACCAGCATCACGAAAACATCTAGCCAGTACTTTAATACCACGATCATGTCCATCAAGTCCTGGTTTAGCCAACAATACACGAATCTTTCTATTTGACATTACATTTTCCCCCTTGAGTTATTTTATTAATATATGCCAGGATCACGGTATTCACCGTAAACTTCTCTATAAACATTGCAGATTTCCTCAACAGTTGCATAGGATTTAACTGCTTCTATGCAATAAGGCATAACATTTTCTCCCTTTTTACATGCAGTTTCCACATCTTTAAGACATTTAGAAACTTGACGTCCATCACGCTGTCTTTTAACATCAGCCAGACGTTTAAGTTGTTCCTTTTCCACGGATTCATCAATTTCAACCATTGGGATATCTACTTTTTCATTTTCTTCCACATATTTATTAACTCCGACTACAACTTTCTTTTTAGCATCTATTTGCTGCTGGAACTTGTATGCTGCATCTGATATTTCCATCTGAGGATATCCTTTCTCTATTGCAGCAACCATTCCACCCATTTCATCAATCTTATTGATATATTCCCATGCTTCTTCTTCCATCTTATTAGTAAGGGATTCAATAAAATATGAACCTGCAAGAGGATCTATAGTATTTGCCACTCCAGTTTCCTCTGCCAGAATTTGCTGTGTCCTAAGTGCAATTTGAACTGCCTGTTCAGAAGGTAAACATAAAACTTCATCCAATGAATTGGTGTGAAGTGACTGAGTTCCGCCCATAACAGCTGCTAAAGCTTCAACCGCTGTTCTTACCACATTATTATAAGGCTGCTGAGCAGTTAGTGAGCATCCCGCAGTTTGTGTATGGAAACGCATCCACCAAGAACGAGGATTCTTAGCTTTAAAACGCTCACGCATAATCTTTGCCCACATCCTACGGGCAGCTCTCATCTTTGCGATTTCCTCAAAGAAATCAATATGTGAATTAAAGAAAAATGACAATCTTGGAGCAAAATCGTCTACATCTAGTCCCTTACGTTTTATGGCATCTTCCACATATTCTACACCATCTCTTAAAGTAAAGGCCAGTTCCTGAACAGCAGTTGAACCCGCTTCTCTGATATGGTATCCACTGATACTTATAGTATTCCATTTAGGCACATATTTAGTACCGAATTCTACCGTATCACTGATAAGTTTTACAGATGGTTCTGGTGGACACATAAAAGTCTTTTGAGCAATAAATTCTTTAAGCATGTCATTTTGAATAGTACCACTTATCTTGTTAAGAGGAACATTCTGCATCTGCGCTGATGCGCAATACATAGCCCATAGTATTGTTGCAGGAGGATTAATAGTCATAGAAGTACTTATTTTATCCAAAGGAATACCTTTTATGAGATCCTGAAAATCTGCAATAGTATCTATAGCAACTCCACATTTTCCAACTTCACCCCTGGATTTAGGAGAATCACTGTCATAACCCATAAGAGTTGGAAAATCAAAGGCGGTACTTAAGCCAGTTTGGCCTGTAGACAAAAGATAATGCCATCTTTCATTAGTTTCTACAGCTGTTCCCATACCCGAAAACATTCTGAAGGTCCAGTACTTTCCACGGTAACCAGTAGGATGATTACCTCTTAAAAACGGATATTCTCCCGGGTATGATATATCTTTTTCAAAATTCATACCTTTAATATCTTCAGGACCATATACCCTTTTTATCTGTTGATCGGAAACTGTAGTCCAATTTTCTTTTTGATCTGGATGTTTAGCAATTGTCTTTTTAACTTCATCTTCCCATTTTTTTCGTAATTGACTAGATTTATCGAGAACTTCTTTATCGAACAATTTTCTTACCTCCATTCTTAGTTTAAAGAAATATGTTACAAAATATTGATTTAATATTCAATTCCTGCTTGGCCTTTAATCCCAGCATTATAATGATGTTTAACTTCAGTTATATCACTCACCATATCTGCAATTTCCTCAATTTTGTCCGAGGCATACCGACCAGTTAATAACAGGTTTAACTCAGGTGGCTTTTGTTTAATTAAGTCTATAACATCTTGTTCAGAAATTAAATTGAAATTGACAGCGACATTAATCTCATCTAGGATAACCAGGTTATATTCTTTGCTTTTTACAGCTTCTTTAGCCTTCTCAAAACCCTGCTGTGCAAGATCAATGTCTACTGGAGCCGGATTGTCTTTCATAACAAAACTATCAAGACCACATTGAACAATTGTAAGATCCGGAAGATATTTTTCTGCAGCTATAATTTCTCCATATTTTCTGCCTTTCATAAATTGAATGATAAACACTTTATATCCATGACCAATGGCACGTAAGGCCTGACCGAACGCAGAAGTCGTTTTACCTTTACCATTACCCGTAACCACCATTACCAGACCATGCCTGGCAATAGTTGATTGCACTGATTCCACTGTCGACATCTTATCACCTTCTTTCTCAAATTGTGCTAATTTAACATAATCCTAAATCCCTTGTTCTATTATTTTCTAGTCTGTCATTTATCCGACGGCTAACATTGTTAAGACCAACATTTCATAAAGTGTAAGATAAGCAATGCCATACCCCTGGATAAGTTCTTCTAAAATTCAGGTACGGAAATAATCATTCCTTATGGACAAATTCCCCACCTGAACCCAAGAATCACTTGATTATTAAATATATATCATAGGATTTTCCTCCAATTTTATAAATCTAAAACTTATGAAATATAGGGGAAAAGCTTTCTATGCAACAAAATTAAAAACTTTTTCATTTTAATTAAGTTTTTATGTTTAAAAATAATTCTCAATTCTATATCTATATTTTAAAAAACGTAAAATACATCTAAATAATAAGATACTAGATGTTATGTTATATAGAGATATAAAAAACAAGTCGAAAAACTTATTAATAATTAACCATATCTATGCAAAAACAGCATCTGAAACATATATTTTCAGATGAAGAAATTTAACAGTACATATTTGTTCTTTTTTTAACAATCTAAGATATAGATAGAGTGAAGCACAGTATTCATTCCCATTTATTTTATCAGAAACCTTTGCTTTTTGCAAGTTTGAAATGCCTTTAATATATCACAGTATACCCTTAAGTTCTGCAAATTCATTTACTTTTTTACAACCATTAACAGCACTTTTTTTCTTATCCAAAAAGATGCTGGCAAGTCCTATTCTTCTGGGACCTGCATAGTCATTTATAAAATCATCTCCTACAAATAATGTCTCATCACAAGAAAATCCAGACATCTTTATAGCTGAAACATATATATTGGGATGGGGCTTTCGCCAGCCTTCTTCATCTGCATTTTTTAATAACGAGCTAGCATCTAAAATAAAAGTTTTATACGAAAAAGCTTTTAAGATTTAAAATATAGCAGATACAGTAAATGAGATAAGCAAGAGTACTAATCTACTTTCATTAAATGCATCTGTGGAAGCCGCAAAAGCTAAGGAATCAGGATCTGGATTTGCTGTAGTAGCAAATGAAATAAGAAAACTTGCTAAAAGTTCATCTGAGCAGGCTAGCGAAATTCAGAACATAGTAATAGTAAATGATATAAAAGATGAAATCACAAGTATATCCATTAGCATGAATAATGATATCAACATTCAAAATAAAAAAATAATTGATATACAAAATATAGTAAAAAAAATATCTATTATATCTGAAAATACAACATCTTCAACACAACTGGAATAAAGCAGCAATCAATTATAACTGTTCCTATTTATTTTTAATGCATAAATCTATGAACTGTTTCATTGATTCCGTAAAATATTTGTTTTTATGATAGATGATCTTGAACTGCCTCTTAAATTCAATTCCCTTCACAGCTGTTTGACAAAGCTGTCCAGTGGCCACCTCGTTTGCAACCGCACGCTTGGAAATAACAGAGACGCCAAGTCCTTCCGCAACAGCCATTTTGATAGTGTCCGCATTATTGCATGTCCAAGTAACTTTCCACGTCAAATTATTGGCTGTCATCCCGTCCTCAAATGTTTTACGGGTTCCGCTGCCTTTTTCACGGATAATAAATTTTTCCTGCTCAAGTTCTTTCGGTTCTATAACAGAAAATGGAGCAAATCTGTGACTGGTTGAGCAAATCAGCACCAATTCGTCATTCATAAATGGTCGATTCAGAACATCCGGTGAGGTTGTTTCTCCTTCCACAAGACCTATATCAATCTCATCGTGAATAATCATATTTTCAATTTTTTCAGTGTTATCCTCAAATACTTCGATATCAGCTTGTGAATCTATTTGTTTAAAATGTGAGACAAGCTTTGGCAGTACATGGGCTCCCACAGTAACACTGGCACCAATACGTATGTAACCTTTTTTACGCAGAGATTTCATATCGTTTTCCACCTCTACGTTCATTCGGATAATGTGGCGAGCATAGCTTAAAAGCTTTTTGCCTGCCATCGTCATGTATAATTTCCTTGATAACCTTTCAAAAAGCCGGACATCATAATAATTCTCAAGTTCAGCAATTGCCTGACTAACTGCAGACTGTGACATAAAAAGTATTTTGGAAGCTGAAGTCATATTCATGGTATCGCACACCGTGACAAATATTTTAAAATGCCTTAAAGTCATAGTATCACCTCATACATTACTATTTACTTATTATAATAATTAAATAATAATATTTTACTTATATTATGTCAAGGCGTATGATAGACGACAGAGAGGGGAAGATGTTATGAGAACAATAATCAATAAATTACCAGGTGTAGCACTCGCAGGCTTCATAGCAGTCCCAGCATGGCTGATAGGAAAAACCATTCCTATTATTGGCAGTCCGGTGCTTGGGATCTTATTTGGAATGCTTTTGGCATTTTGGAAAAGACCGAGCTTATTTAACGATGGTATAAGCTACACCTCAAAAAAGCTGCTGCAGTATTCCATTATTCTGTTGGGGTTTGACATGAATCTTTTTAATGTTTTCAGGGTTGGAAAACAAACGCTTGTTTTAATGGTTTTCACACTGACAGCAACATTCGTCACCGCCTTTGCTGCAGGGAAACTCTTAAAACTGGATGGAAATATAAAAACTCTTATTGGTGTGGGTTCCGCAATATGCGGTGGATCGGCCATTGCAGCAGCGGCCCCTGTTATTCATGCAGATGAAGAAGAAGTTGCCCATTCCATTTCCACCATATTTCTTTTTAATGTAATTGCCGCATTTTTGTTTCCCTTCCTTGGACATGTACTTGGTATGAGCGATCAAAACTTTGGCCTATGGGCCGGAACAGCGATTAATGATACTTCCTCAGTAGTAGCCGCAGGCTACTCTTTCAGCAATACAGCAGGCAATCTAGCCGTCATCGTCAAGCTGACAAGAACATTAATGATTGTTCCCGTCACACTTGTTTTAGCTGTATATACTTCCAAAAAAGAAGCAGGAGATAAAGATAGTAGCTATAATATCATTAAAATATTTCCATGGTTTGTACTGGGATTTATAATAACTTCAGTAATCAACACCTTCGCTTCCATGCCAGTTGGAATGAGCGGTCTTCTATCAAATTTAGGTAAATTTATCATTGTTATGGCTATGACATCTATTGGACTAAACACCAATCTTGTTAAACTTGTGAGAAACGGTGGAAAGCCAATCTTACTAGGATTTATATGTTGGATAATCCTGGCGCTCACCTCGCTTGGTGTTCAGCATGTGATACTGAAAGTGTAAATAGAAGTAATTGATTGGTTAAATATATGCCAAGTAATCCTTTAAAAAGATATATTCGGCATATATTTAAGCTTTTATGAGATCTAACCTTTAATTCTAGGTATTCTACATTCACAAGGTACACCTACCTGGCATTTTCCGCAACCATATCTAGGTTTATATTTCTCAGCCGTTTTATTCAAAAATTCAGAGCATATAGTGTGATTTTTCCCATTTTCCATGGATATTGCATTGGCTGGACAATTCTTTATGCATTTACCACACATTAAACAGTATTCGTATACTTTTTTATATTCTCTCCTGTCAGGTGACAGGTACAATTCTGTGAGGATACTACCAAATCTTCCAGCTATACCTCTTTGTGTTATAAGTCCTTTAGAAAGCCCGAACGTGCCAAGTCCACATACGAAGGCAACGTGCCTTTCAGACCAATTGCTTGTGAATAATACTTCAGGATGGGTGGAATCATTACTGGATGTTACCGTCCAGAATCTTTTGTCTAATGAAGGTACAAGGCTATTATATCCTGCATCTATCAATTCTGATCTCAAATATATGCACAACTTATTCAAAAAATTTTGACCTTCAATACGTCCATGGAGCCATTCTTCCGAAGGCCATAGCATATTCTTTCTATTTCCTTTCCTAACTGCCTCACTAAAGGATAAAAAAAATGATATAACAGTTTTGGATCGAGGTAACCATTCTTTGGGAAGTAAGAAGTGTTTTCCAATGGCTGACGGTTGCTTCAATAATTCAAAGTACTCATCATCTGTATCTCCAAATGCAAAAATCGGTTTTTCAAAAATTTTCATTCCTATAACATTTTCTGAAATAGCTATTGACTTTGTTATATAATTATCTTCTGAATTTTCAACAAAGTTCTCTGCAGTTTTTATTAAATCTTGCTTGTTCATTTATTTCACCTCTCTTTATTTTTCAATTTATAATAGAACTTCTAATAGGTAGAGAACCATTTTCTGTACTCTTATATATAAATTTTATTCAAACAATACTTTAACATTTTTTAATTCCTTACGAATTGATATGTTTTGTGGGCAATGAGTTTCACATCCACCGCATTCTACACAATTTGAAGCCTTTTGATCAGACGGAATAAAGTTATAAGTGTCATCTTTACCAAACATACCGTAATTATTATAAGCATTGAAACATCCTGGAATATTCACACCTGACGGACATGGCATACAGTATCCACAAGCTGTACAGCTAACCTTCACTTTTTCTTTAATAATATTCTTAACCTCATCAATTATCTTTAATTCTTTTTCTGTTAACGAATTTGCTTCCGTTTCACTAGCTATTTTTATATTTTCTGTAACTTGATCCATGGCATTCATACCACTGAGAACAACTTTTACTTCTGGATGATTCCATACCCATTTTAATGCCCACTCTGATGGTGTTCTTTTTACATCTGATTTATTGAAAGTGGCTTTAGCCTCCTCTGGAAGATTATTAACAAGTTTTCCTCCTCTAAGTGGCTCCATAATTGTAACTCCTAACCCTTTTTGAGAGGCATACTTCAACCCTTCTGTTCCAGCTTGAAAATCCTCATCTAAATAATTGTATTGTATTTGGCAAAATGACCAATCATAGTAATCTACTATTTCTTTAAAAAGATCCAGTTTATCATGGAATGAGAATCCTGCATATTTTATCCTGCCATCTTTTATAGCAGAATCTAAAAATTTATCAATACCATTTTCTTTTAACCTATCCCAATCTTTATGATTAAGTGAATGTACCAAATAGAAATCTATATGATCTGTTTCAAGACGTTTTAATTGTTCATTTAAATACCTGTCCATATCACTTCTTGTCTTTATTAACCAGCTAGGAAGTTTTGTAGCTAGTTTAACTTTTTCTCTGTAACCATCTTTTAATACCCTTGCTACAAATGGTTCACTTGCTCCTCCATGAGCCATGCCAGTTCCATGATAAGGATATGCAGTATCTATATAGTTTACGCCCGTATCAATTGCATGGCGAACTAATTTTATAGCTTTTTCTTCGTCAATCTTAGTTGGATCCCCTCCTGGAAGCAGCGGAAGCCTCATGCATCCAAATCCTAAAATTGAAACTTTTTCATTTGTCTTGCCAAAATTTCTATATAACATTTATAATTCCTCCCTTTAGATAGATAATAAATATTAGTAAAGCCATAGGCTAAATATGAGCTTTCTTGTTACTATTTTCTTTTATAGTATTACTTGGATTACAAGAATCTATATGCTTACCAGCTATAAAATCATTATAATATTTAAGTTTTCTATTAATCATATCTAAATGTTTATTCATTTCCTCTATTTTTTGTTCAGTGACTATTTTCTGATTGAGAATTATTTGTCTGCGTAGTTCTATAGTATTATCACCTTCTATACAAAGGTTAACATAATCCTTTATTTTTAAAATTGACATTCCCGTATCACGGAGACAACATATTAATCTAATCCATTCTATATCATTATCTTTAAATAATCGTACTCCATGTTCATTACGGTCTATAGATGGCAGCAATCCCTCTTTTTCATAATATCTAAGTGTATATTCTGTCAATTCAACTTTTTCAGCAACTTGTTTTATTGTATATTCCATAAAGACAACTCCTATTTTACTAATAAATCTTACTTAATATTTATCAATATTATACTGCTTAGAGTTAACTCTAAGTCAATATGCAAACTTAAAATAATCTATAACGTCATTAAATTTGCATACCATAAAACATAATTAGAGATTTTTGGGGATAAATTAGGGAAGTCATTATATGCTCAAAGTATACAAGAATATAAAAAATGAGTAGATATATTACCTTTCTCGATAAATATGGGGAATAAAGGAACAAATATCCATAAATGATATGATTATATATTTAGAAAAATACTTGGGAACGTACCTAAAGGTACGTTCCCTTATTAGTTAAGCCAAGATTTTGCGTCTTTCTTTTTTTAGCTTGCTCATAGTAAATTCATTAATGGCATCTTCAAGTACGTCCAGCCCATACTGGATTTGTTCTTTAGTTATTACAAGGGGTGGTAAAAATCTTATCACATTACCCAGCAATCCTGCATTTAAAAATATTACTCCATGTTTAAAGCTGTAACCTATAATTTTATCCACCAACTCTCCATAGGGTTCCTTGGTAGCTCTATCCTTAACAAACTCCAATCCAATCATTGCTCCAATACCTCTTACATCTCCTATTACATCATATCTCTGTTTCATCTTATCAAGCCTATCCAATATATATTGTCCAATTTTATTGGCTCTATCGCATAGTTTTTCTTCTTTTATTTTCTCTATAACTTTAAGTGCCGCAACACATCCAAGAGGACTTCCCGAATATGTGCCTCCTATACCACCAACACAAGCAGCATCCATAATTTCTGCCTTTCCTAGAACTGCACTAAGCGGAATTCCATTGGCTATGGATTTGGACATTGTTATAATATCCGCATCAATACCAAAATTCTCATGAGCAAATAATTTACCTGTTCTAGCAAAACCAGCTTGAACTTCATCTACAATAAACACTATATCATTTTCATTACATATTTTTTGAAGCTTTTTAAAATACTCCTTTGGAGGCACTACAAAGCCACCCTCTCCTTGTACTGGTTCCGCTATTAGACAAGCTATTTCATCCTTGGAGATTACAGTATTTAGTCTAGTTCTCAATTTTTCTGCACATGCTATACCACAATTGGGATATTTACAGCCAAGTGGGCATCTATAACAATATGCCGAATATGTCTTATAAGTCTCTGCGGAAAATGGTCCAAAATTATCTTTATATGGTTTATATTTGCTTGTTATGGACATTGTCATGTTGGTCCTTCCATGAAAGGAACCCTGTAGTGAAATAACTCCGGATTTTTTAGTATAGGCTCTGGCTATTTTAATGGCATTTTCCACAGCCTCAGCGCCGCTGTTTGCAAACATAACTTTCTTAGGATAATTTCCTGGAGTAACCTCCACTAGTTTTTCTGCCAAAGAAATATACGGCTCATACATGTTTACATGAAAGCAGGGGTGAATGTATTTGTCCAGTTGAGCCTTTACAGCTTCTACCACCTTATCATCTCTATGTCCGATATTTTGAACACCTACAGCTCCTGCAAAATCAACAAATACATTGCCATCTATATCCTTTATAAGTGCCCCTTTTGCCTCTTCTACAAATATAGGTGCTGCACATCCAATTCCTCTGGCAACATATTTTTCCCTTTTTTTAGTAAGCTCTTCCGATTTAGGTCCAGGTATTTTAGTTATAATTTTTGCACTGCTTTCTTTAATCATTTTTAATACCTCCAAATATCATTTTTATTAATTTATATATTTTAATCTGAAATATACTGATTCCATATATCAGAGATCTAAACTATATTTTCAGTTACGCCGTCAATTTTATCATCTACAACAATTTTTTCATCAACATGCTGTTTAAATTTATGCTCCAGTATAAAACCTAAAGCAATCCACCCAAGAACTATATATGGGAACAAGTTATTGGGAAATTGAGGAATGGGACAGATATTTGCAACTAACACATACATCAACACTAATATTGATAAAACGGGCATAGCCAAATGCACTTTTGACCATATTTTGTTTCTTGTAAAATAAACTATTGAACCTATACTCGTAAACAAATAGGACACAAGTATGGCTAGAGAACCAATGGTTGCACAATATTCAAATACTTCAGTACCTTCTTTATAAAACATGGAAACCTGGATGACCATGGAAACAACTATTATGAGTATAAGTGCCACATAAGGCGTACTGTATTTATGATGAAGTTTTTTCATGCTTCTATGCATTATCCCATCTCTGCCCATTGAAAAAAGCATTCTGGCTCCAGCACAAGCTGCTCCAAGAGAACATGAGAAGAAAGACAATACAGCCGATAGTATCAGAAAAGTTCCATAAGTTTTAGATATAAATTTATCTGCCAGATAGGTAAGCGGTAATGAAGATGCAGACAGTTCCTTAAGTCCTTCCGAACTAATCCCAAATCCTACAACTTGTGAATAACTGGATAACAAATAAAATGATCCAGTTACAAATACGGCACTTATTATTGCAATAGGAATATATTTTTTTGGATTTTTTGTTTCCTCCCCCAGACTGGATGCACTTTCAAAACCTATAAAAGCTAAAAATGCAAGAACAGAAGTACTGGCAATAGACGACATTTTATTTCCATTGGTTTTAAATGGTACTGAACTTAAACCTGTAGTGGTTGCAACTTTGTATATAATAACTACAGACAATATCAATATGAGCATAATTGATATTCCTTCCATTATGAGCATTATTCTCGTGCTGATTTTAGCATCTGTAATTCCAACAAATATCATGACAATTGAAAATATCAATGAAAGTGGCAGCCATGCAATATGAATTCCAAATACATTCAGCAGGCTGGAACAGAATGTACCAAGTCCAGCTGTACACCCTGCTACCAACATCATATATGCAAGTAAAAGGGTCCATCCAGATGTAAATCCCATTTTTTTCCCTAAAGATTTTTTTGTAAAAGTATAAAGAGAACCTGCACTAGAAAAATACTGATTGAATTTGATTATAGAATATGATACAAATCCTACAACTATCATGGAAACAAAGAATATAAACGGTGAAGAAAATCCTGCTGTTTGTGTCATCAGCGGCACGTTAAGTGACATCGAAGCTGTTGGGGCCACAATAGCAACTGACATGGCTATTGTTTCAAGCATACTTAAATTGTCCTTTTTTAAATTAGATCTTTCCATATTCTGTTCCCCCTCCATTAAAGTTTAATTTTCATTTATTGATGTAATATAAATCTGATAATATATTGATATGTTATTAAATATATCATCAAATTTTCATTTATAAATTTATTAATATCATAAATATATTATATATAATTTATCACATCGTTATTAGAATTTATATATATATAATGGACAATTATAAGGCATAACATTTGTCCTTTAAATACATGTTATAAAATTTTTTACCTTAAAAGCCATATCAAAGTTCAACAGCACATGCATATCCTTAAGATCGCAGTTGGATATTTCCTCTATCCTTTTGATTCTATATTTTAATGTGTTTTTGTGTATAAAAAGCAGCTTGGCTGTTTTTATCAGATTACAATTTTCATCTATATATGTTTTCAAGGTTTCCACCAATTTTGTGGAATTCTTAGTATCATAATCAATCAATTTTCCAAGTATTTCATGGTAAAATATCTCCATACCATCTTTTTTCCCTATTTGAAATAACAATCTATATATACCGATTTCATCATAACTGCATATATTACTTTTAAAAATTTTTAAAATTTTTAAGGCTTTTTCTGCTTTATTTACACTGTATTTAAGATCCTTCAGCCTCTGCCAGAAGCCCCCTATGCCAATACTTATTTTAATGTGTTTCAATTTATGAAACATGCTATTCACTATATCCTGTGCCATTGAATTCACCATATCTTCATTGGCCTTATCCACAAGAAACATGACTATAATAGAGTTATTTTCAATCACACGGATAATATTCTTATCATAACAATTCATGGTATTTATTATAACTTGACTAATCTGCTGCATAACTCCAAATGCAACTTCTTCATCCCAAATTTTATTTTTCACAACAAGCTTTGTAAAATTATCAACGTATATTACAAATGTACAGTATACTTTATCCGGGTCATATCCATAAAAAACCGCCCTGTTTATAATTTCTTCACTGCAAGGTATGTCCCCATGAATTATATTTTTCATAAAACTGTTCATGGATTCCTGCTGAAGCTTGCCCATAAAAATTGTCTTACATATACTTTGACTTATATCAATGAATCTTACTTCAAATGGCAGTTCAAATATCGGGAAACCTAAAAAATTTGCAGCATCTATGACTTCTTTAGGAGTTTCATGAATATAAGGTCCTACATTTACAACAAGTCCAGCTGCCTTTCTGGAATTCAAATCTTTTACAAGTTTTAAAAGCTCAGAGGTCACATCCTTCATAAGTACACAAGTTGTTAAAATTAATTCACCTCCCTTTAACCATGCAATATATTCTGGATTCTCCATATAATGAACCCATTTTATAATCCTGTCCAATCCATTTTTTCCTGCTTTGAGCTTCAATTTGTCCGCATAAGGCAAAGTATTTACATTCCCGCAGTTAACTATCATGATTCATAACTCCCTCCCATGATTAATTGGTGAATTTTTATAATTATAAGATTTAAAACTATAATTTTAAAATAATGTCTTTATCTTGAAATAAATAAAGCAAAAGCATCAAAATGATTTTAATATTTAGATATATCTTTCAATTATTTGTTTAATATGAAAGTGCCCCGTTTTTCATTTCATAAAAACAGGGGCACTTCTATAAATTTCAGTATATGTTACTTAAACAATTTTTAAATTGATGCTGTTTATTTTATTAAATATATTATTTAAACATGATAATATTACAATTTTGTAAAATCGTCAATACATTTTAGAAGATAAAATCATGGAGCTAAGGGGAATCATCTGCAATGGCAAGACTCAAAATATTAAGTGTTACTAGAACTATTAACTTAAAAAAATGCAGAAAAAGCACTATTAAAATTACCAAGTTTCAGTAATTTAATAGTGCTAACTAAGATCATTGTATCAATATTCCTGATCCTATGGGAACATTATCGTAAATATATTTTGCATTTTCAAGAGCTAATCTTATACAACCATGAGAAGCAGATCTGCCAAGTGTACCATCTACTAAATTTCCCCTTTTATCAAATAAGACACTATGAAATAAATAATTTCCCTGGAATTGCGTAAAATACTTAAGTATGACTCCATTTTGTGATTCAAATTGAGGTCCCTTGATTCCTACGAAAAAATGCCCTTTGACCGTTGGTGTACCGCCTGTTCCTGATGCACACTGAAATGAATTTATCAATTTCCATTTTCCGCTGCTGCCATTAAAAATGTATACCATCTGCTGTGGTATACTTACCATGATGTAGTAATCAGTATAGCTTGAAGTATCTAATTTATCTATTATGCCTTCAACTTCAGCTGAATTAAAACCAGACACTACCTGGGCTGTAGGCTTGTACATTACATCAGATGCAGGTTTCTTTTTTAAATCATCCAATGTAGAACCTTTTACTATTCCATCAGTAGTAAGACCATGCCTGTGTTGAAAATCCATTACAGCATACACTGTCTGTTCCCCAAAATCTCCATCTTCATTTACAGTATAACCAAATTTATTAAGTCTCTTTTGAATATCTTTTACATCATTTCCTTTGTCCCCTGCCTTAAGAATATTTCTGGGTGCAGGCGATGCCGGTTTTTTTCCTTTTGGATGTGGATTTATGTTACTGACAACATTTATCTTTTGGGTATCCTTTTTATTATACATATCAGATAAACTGCTGCATGCAGAAAAACTAAAAATTATTATACCTACAATTCCTATTAATAAAACTCGTTTCATATGGTCCCCCCATCCATCTTATTATTTTTTATTTAAAAATAAAAATTCCCCCTTTAATCATAATTATGATAAAAAGTTGTAATATGTTACATATATAGTTTTGTAGATTATTAGTGTTTAAATAACTACAGCTCGTCTACTATTTTATTAAGTTAAAGCACTTTTTTTTATAAGTTAAATAACACTAAAAGGGATGTGATATTAAAATTGACTTAAATATTCTATACTTACTTTATTATAACACCTTTAAGTAAAATTTCTATTTTTCTACATCTATTTTCTACATTAAACAAGGAGTAGTTTCATAGGTTTTTTACATACTTACTTAGCTCATTATATTTTAAAGCTTTTTTAAATAGGAACTTATTCCTATAGTAATTTCCAATTAATTTTTACTATGTCTATTCTATTTTACACAAATCTGTGGACGTTCTCTTTGATTTCAAAATAATATATTTATATGGTGCCCGCACTTAGGACATTTGCTATGGTCCATGTGAGCTTTAGTAAAAAATTCGTTTCTCTCTACCAGAAGTTCTCCACAATCAGGACAATATGTAGAGTTGTCAACACCTTGAACATTTCCAAGATAGACATAATTCAAATGCTCCCTGGCAATTTTTCTAGCTTCTGTCATTATGCCCATGTCCGTAGCTGGGCGCTCCATCTTGTAGGTTGGAAAATACCTTGATAAATGAAGTGGAATGTCTTTGTCTAAATCTTCAAGGTAAGAGGCTATGCTCTCCACTTCTGAAATGGAATCATTTAAATCCCTTACCAGCAGCGTGGTCACTTCTACATGGGTCTTTTGAGAAGCCTTTCTTATGATTTCGAGTACAGTCTCAACATCTCCGCCACATACTTTTTCATAGTATGTGGGGTTAAATGACTTTAAATCTATATTCATGGCATCTACATAAGGTAAAAGCTTTTTAAGTGGTTTTTCTTCAATATATCCATTTGTAACAAGGACTACACTAAATTCCGGATGGCTTTCCTTAAGCTTTTTTGATGTTTCATATACGTATTCATACCATATTACGGGCTCATTATAAGTAAACGCTATACCAACATTATTTCTTATATCCAAACACCTTTCTATTAATTTATCAGAAGATATATACTGACTTTTAGGTCTATACTGAGCTATTGTATAATTTTGACAAAATCTGCAGGAAAAGTTACACCCGAAACTTCCTACAGATAAAATACTGCTGCCAGGTTTAAAATGATACAGAGGCTTCTTCTCTACAGGATCAACCGCCATTGATGTTATTTCTCCATAATTTACAGATTGCAGCACTCCGCCTCTATTCACCCTAACAGAACATCTTCCCTGCATTTTATCACCTATAATGCAATTATGGGGACACAACCTGCATTTTACACTATCATCCTGCTTTTCATAAAACAATCCTTCATGTAACAAAAATTATCTTCCTCCAATACTCAAAAAACTTTTACTTATGCCTTATAACCTGAAACTTTTCAATAGTATATTCTTCATCTGGAGATATGTCTCCCTTTTCAAGTACAATTTGAAGCTGTTTATCCACTGTATCCACACCTTCCAAATCCGGAAGCAGCAGACCACATCTAGATCCCTTTGTAACTATTACTCCATATTTTTCGGGGTCCAGTTCTTCTCTTAAAGCTTTTTCTGGCCTGGTAAGCACATCTACAGAAAAATCTATATCTTCAAGTTCTTCCTTCCTCACCGGCATAAATCTTGGATCATGCATTCCTGCCGAAACAGCATTTTTTATAATTTCTTCAGCTGTATTTTCCGTAGCTGAGAAAATAGTTCCAATGCATCCTCTGAGCCGGCCTTCCTTTTTCATGGATACAAAAACTCCTCTTTTACTGTTTTTCATTTCAGTGGTTACATATGCCGGAGTTTTTAAATATTGTCCATGATCCAGATAATAAGTTAAGCTTTCACGTGCAAGCCTTACATAAGGATCTTCAATTTTCTTCTTTTCTGCAATTATTTCTTGTTTTTCTTCAACTAATCTCTCATAGGTATCCCTATTGTCATCTTTGAGGGAAAAACTCATCACCCCGTATCCCACTCCGAAAGGACCTTCATAAGATAAGATGCTGCCTTTAATATGACATCCATTCATTGCCCCCAGCATTATGTAGTAGGATCTCAATCCACATTGTCCTGCTTCATTTATGGTCTTGCTGTCAATATTGAATATTCCTGAAACATCGCCTTTTTCAAGCAGTGAAGTAATTTCTCTGTCAAATTTTTTTCCATAGGAACTGTATTCATAAGGCCCATCTTCAGTAAGCCTGTGAGATAAATCCCCACTTGCAATGAATACTGCTCTGGTATCCACCTCGCCTACAGCTTTTTTAATACACATTCCAAATTTATAAAGCTGCATCTTTGAAAGCATTCCATAAGTTATATGAACCAATTTGTAATGTTTGTATTTCTCATTTACAAAATACAAGGGCACTAAAGCTCCATGATCCAATTCATATTTAATTCCATATTGCTCCGCAGACCTTGCGGTTATCTTTCCCGTCAAGATATTTTGTTCTTTTGAATATTCTATTATTTTTTCTGTTAATGTCAAATTTATATTGTAGCTCTGACTTACCTTTGGTGCCCCGAATTTGGCCAAATCCCCCTGTATACTGTCCTGACAGGACAGGGCAATTGCGTCACTAAACACTGGACCATGGGGTGTAATTATTATTATCGTGTCTGGTTTTATAGCTGCTATATCTTCACCAATTTTACAGCAGGCGTCCAGGGTATTTTTTATTTCTACCTCCTGACCGCACCCTACTTCTGGAACTGCAATGGGAGGATGGGGCATTGCATAAAATCCGTATATTTTTCCCATAATAATCACCTTACTTTAATATTTTATGTTTATTTTCCGCTATTCTTATTTGAAATATGATCCAGCAAGTCACCTTTACCGCCAAAATATACTAATCCAACTTGTTTTTAGGTCATATTTACCATTTGTTTTATTATAACATTATTTAAGACCTTTATTGCCATTTTTCATTAGGATTTTTTTCCTTAGCCGTAAATTTGTAAAATTTTATTGACTAATTCAGTCAATAAAACTACAATAGTAATTGACTGAGTTGGTCAACTACTATTGCAGGAGGGNCCTTTATTGCCATTTTTCATTAGGATTTTTTTCCTTAGCCGTAAATTTGTAAAATTTTATTGACTAATTCAGTCAATAAAACTACAATAGTAATTGACTGAGTTGGTCAACTACTATTGCAGGAGGGATTTTCTAAGTGGAAGAATTGGCAAAACACAAGATATTTACAATGGAGGATACGAAACGTGATGCTCTGCTTACTGTGGCAATGAGCAAGTTTGCTAATAACGGTTATAAAAAAACTACTACAGATGAAATAATTTTGGAGGCAGAAATATCAAAGGGTTTACTTTTTCATTATTTCGGCACAAAAAA
>NZ_JBGEWD010000016.1:0-56448 GCF_041205085.1 Clostridium moutaii | reverse complement strand
TTAGTAAATCTATTTTTTTGTGTCTACTCTTTTATACTAACATCAGTTAATGCTTGGAGTAATTAATAGATTTACTGCAACCAGAGCAGCCGCAGCTGCAGCCACCTCCTTTTTTGTGAGACTTGTAAGTCCTATATCCGGAAAATGCTACAATACCAAATATAACTGCTGAAACTAAAAATGTTGCCATATTATACCACCTCTTTTTCCTTTATAGAATTACCAATTTCATTAGTAATCCCCTTAGCCTTATAAGGTTTCTTAAACAACATATAGATCAATCCACCAATTAAGAGAATGGCTACAGCTGTACCAACTCCAAATCCTTTACCTGTAAACAATGAACCAATCTGAAATACAATCAACGCTATGATATAGGCAAATACGCACTGATAACCTACAGAAAACAATGTCCATCTTGTTGAACCCATTTCATTACGAACTGCACCAATTGCGGCGAAACAAGGAGCACACAGCAAATTGAAAAGCAAAAACGAATATGCGGAAATTAACGTAAATGAGGCTTGAAGTTTTCCCCACATCTGGGCACCATCCTCAGCAACTTCGGAGAATCCATAAAGTATGCCAAAGGTTCCTACTACATTTTCTTTTGCAATTAATCCACTTATAGAAGCTATTGCAGCTTTCCAGTTGTCCCATCCCAACGGAGCAAATATAGGTGCAATTGCATTTCCAATACCAGCAAGAATTGATTTTTCTATATCAACCATCTGCAGTCTCCAGTTAAAGGAGCTTAAGAACCATACGCCCACGGTGGCAAGAAGTATTACTGTCCCAGCCTTTTTCATAAACGCTTTGGAACGCTCCCACATATGGATTAGAACACCTTTGGCACCTGGCACATGATATGGCGGAAGCTCCATTATAAAAGGAGCTGGATCTCCAGCAAAGAGTTTTGTTTTTTTAAGAATAATACCTGAAATAACAATTGCTGCAATTCCGACGAAATATGCAGATGTGGCAACCCAAGGGGCTCCATTGAACAATGCGCCTGTAATTAAAGCAATAATAGGAAGCTTTGCACTGCAAGGAATAAAAGTAGTTACAATAATAGTCATTTTTCGATCACTTTCATTTTCAATTGTCCTGCTTGCCATAATACCAGGTACTCCACAACCCGTTCCAATAAGAATGGGAATAAAGGACTTACCTGACAGCCCGAATCTTCTAAAAAATCTATCCATGATAAAAGCAATACGTGCCATATAACCACAGTCTTCCAATACGGCAAGACATAAAAACAACACCATCATCTGAGGCACAAATCCAAGTACAGCACCTACACCGGCAACAATACCATTTAGAATAAAGGAATTCAACCATTCAGCAGTACCAATGGTATTTAATATCCATTGGACATTGTTAGGTACAAAGTCACCAAATAAGTTGTCATTTACCCATTCGGTCATCCAGCCGCCTACCGTTGAAATAGAAAGGTAATAAACCAAAAACATAATTGCGACAAAAATAGGTAGGGCTAGAACTCGATTGGTTACAATCCTGTCAATCCTATCGGACATTTTTACCTTAGCCTTATTTTTTCTATACAGGACTATGTTTATAACCTTGTTTATATAAGCATAACGCTCATTTGTGATAATACTTTCACTGTCATCGTCAAACTTTTTTTCACAACTTGTGATTATGTCCTCAATACGTCCTTTTACATCCTCAGCAAAAGATATCTGCTCTAAAATTTTTTCATCCCGTTCAAACAATTTTATAGAAAGCCAACGGGAATTCAAATCATTTACGTTATCTTTAACAATATTCTCAATTTGTGCTAGGGTTTTCTCCAGGTATTCTGAAAAAATATGAGATGAAGGATGAGCAGCTTTGGATTTAGCAAGCTCTATGGCCTTTTGAGCCACTTCCTTGGAACCAATGCCCTTTAATGCTGATGTTTCTATAACCTCGCAGCCAAGAGCTTCTCCCAGTTTTTTTGTGTCTATGGTATCACCATTTTTACGAACCATATCAATCATGTTCAAAGCCATTACAACAGGTACTCCGATTTCTGTAAGCTGTGTAGTCAAATATAAGTTTCTTTCAATATTGGTACCATCCACAATATTGATAATTGAGTCAGGCTTCTCATTAATCAGATAATTCCTTGAAACCACTTCTTCCAGCGTATAAGGCGAAAGAGAATAGATACCGGGTAAATCCTGGATAACTACATCCTTCTATATCTCAGGATAAAGTACTTCATGTTACAAAGTACTTTAATAATATTAAATTATAAACTACATCATAGTATCAAGTAATTTATAAAAAAATAAAATCAGGGCCTAAAATTATCAAGTCCTGATTAACTACTCTATTTTTACTTAGAAAGCACTACTTTTTAGGAGCCAAAATCATAAACATATTATTACCTTCCAGTCTAGGAGCCCTTTCTACAGATACATCTTCCCCAACCTTGCTTAAAAATACATTTAAGACACTTCTGCCTAAATTTGTATAGTTGTTTTGTCTTCCTCTAAACCTTATAGAGACTTTTACTTTATCGCCTTTATCTAAAAATTTTCTGGCATTATTAGCTTTAATCTCTATATCGTTTGACTCGATAGTAGCACTTAACCTAATTTCTTTCATTTCAACAATTTTTTGATTTTTTCTGGCCATCTTAACCTTTTTAGATTGTTCATAGAGAAACTTACTGTAGTTCATTATTTTACACACCGGAGGTTTAGCCTGAGGTGAAACCATTACTAAATCCATGCCTTTTTCTCTAGCCATGTCCAAGGCTTCCTTGGTTTTTAAAATGGTACTCTCATTTTCCCCCACTAATCTGACTTTCTCTACCCTAATCTGTTCATTTAAATTATTATTTTTATTAATAATATACACCTCCACAATTAAAATCATCTATTTATTATTATATCCAAGGATTTCCCCTTCTGCAACTACAAAATATAGTTCTCTGCTAAAACCCCCTAATATTTTTCATGAAATTTTAGTAATGCAAAATATATTAAATGCTATTATAATAGTATTTAACAGGTTTTAGGACTTATCTTTAACTTTGAGGAGGCATATTTATGAAAGAAAACAACAATTTAATTCAAATTCCCAGAGGAAAAAGTTTTTATAAAAAATTAATGGCATTTATAGGCCCTGCGTATCTGGTAAGTGTAGGTTATATGGATCCTGGCAACTGGGCTACAGATATTGCAGGAGGAAGCAGATTTGGCTATAAACTCATATGGGTAATACTAATGTCTAATATAATGGCAATCTTTTTTCAAACCCTATGTGCAAGGCTTGGTATTATAACAGGTAAGGATTTAGCCCAGGCATGCAGGAGTCACTACAATAAAACTGTAAATTACATACTGTGGATTTTATGTGAAATTGCAATTATTGCCACAGATATTGCGGAAGTTTTAGGTACGGCCATAGGATTAAATCTAATATTTAATCTTCCCCTTGTATATGGTGTAATCATAACCGGATTTGACACACTGCTTCTTCTGTTTCTTGATAAACTCGGTATTAGAAAAATGGAAGCCTTTATAATTGGATTAATTGCCATAATCGGTATAAGTTTTTTTATGGAAATAATTATATCAAAACCGGACTACCACGGAATAGCTTTAGGTTTTATACCAACTCTTCCAAATAAAGATGCACTTTTTATAGCCATAGGCATAATAGGAGCCACTATAATGCCTCACAATCTCTACCTCCACTCTTCCATTGTACAGACGAGAAATATTGAGAGAACAGAGGATGGCTTGAAACAAGCCGTCAAATTCAATAACATAGATTCATTGGTGGCCTTAAACCTGGCTTTTCTTGTAAATGCCGCGATACTTATATTAGCTGCTTCAGTATTTCATAAAAGCGGTAACTATGGCGTGGACGATATTCTAAAAGCACACAAACTTTTAGAACCTATTTTGGGCAATACTCTAGCACCTATCTTATTCGGCGTTGCTCTAATTGCCGCCGGACAATCTTCAACTATAACAGGCACTTATGCTGGGCAAATTGTAATGGAAGGTTTCATACATCTTAGAGTTCAGCCCTGGGTAAGAAGACTTATCACAAGGATATTGGCAATAATTCCCTCAATCCTAACTATAATATACTTTGGTGATTCAGCTACCGGAGAGCTGCTTATACTAAGCCAGGTCATATTAAGTCTTCAGCTTGGTTTTGCCCTAGTTCCCCTTATACACTTCGTCAGCAGTAAAGATTTAATGAAGGATTTTGTCATATCCAGAAAAGCACAAATACTGGCATGGATTTTATCTATTTTAATAATATACCTAAATGTAAAACTGGTTATTGAGGCCCTGGGAGAATGGATGTCCAATGGCAGTTTAAAATCCATTGAATATTTACCTATAACAATTTGTATATTACTCGGTATTTTACTTATCTATATAATATTGGAACCTATAATCCATGGGACAGGAAACAGAAATGTAATTGATATTCATGGTGATATACTCTTTCCTGAAATAAACAAAATTAAACCTTACACTAAAATTGCACTGGCTCTGGATTTTAGTAAAAATGACAAAGACATATTATCCCATGCCGTAAATTTTTGCAGTAAAGACAGTAATCTAATCTTAATCCATATAGTAGAAAGCGTAAGTGCCAACATCTATGGCACAAAAGCAAACGATATTGAAAGTAAACAGGACATTGAAAGGCTTAATATTTATGTAAAAAAATTAAAATCACTGGGCTTTGAAAATGTTATATCAGAAATAGGATATGGCAAGGCAGAAAAATCTCTAGCTGAGATTGTAAAAAAACATTCTGCAGACTTGCTTATATTCGGCACCCACGGCCATCATGGTATATCTGATATACTATTTGGTACAATAACAGATAAGGTAAAACATAAATTATCCATTCCTATTTTAATTGCAAAATGAGGATAATTTTTTATAAAATATTCCTGAAATAAAAGTAACTATTGGTAATATGTAACAGAAAAATGCATAAGGTGAATACTTAATTGAAGATATTCCTGTAAGTGCTAAAATAAACAGGGAATTTCCATTCCATGGTATAAGAGGAGCTATAATAATTCCAGTATCGGATATGGTTCTTGCTAGTACATGGTTTGGAACCTTCAATTTTTTATATTTATCTCTTAATAATTCTCCCGGCATTATTACCCCTACACTTTGATCACATAATACAGTCAACATTCCACTTATAATTCCGGTTTTTAAAACAAGCTCTCCTGGATCCTTAACATTGGCAATTATTTTATCTACTATTGGATTTATAAAACCTGTACCTTTGAATATACTGCTCAAGGCAATGGCCATCATTATTATGAAAATTATACCAATTACAGATTCAATTCCACCTCCAGTTAATATTTTATTTAATTCCTGAGAACTAGTGGCCTCACTGTAGCCAAAAAATATGTATTCAAAAATTTTTGCCACCGCTACTTTTTGTAAAAATATACTTATCAATATACCTGCAATTAATCCTATTGAAAGAGATTTAACTACCCTTATTCCCAAAAAGCACATTATAAATATAGCAACCAGCACCAATAAAGGCAGTGGAGATACGAAAAAATTTTCCCTGATGGAATTTTTAAAATTACTTAAATTTCC
This sequence comes from Clostridium moutaii, assembly GCF_041205085.1. Taxonomy (NCBI): domain Bacteria; kingdom Bacillati; phylum Bacillota; class Clostridia; order Eubacteriales; family Clostridiaceae; genus Clostridium; species Clostridium moutaii. The sequence continues at coordinate 50,827 of NZ_JBGEWD010000016.1, read as the reverse complement.
ATTGGTTACAATGTAATTTTTACCAATATAAAAATATATGGCTGACGCAAGTACATAAGCAGGTAAAAATATCTTGGACATGGAAATTAAAGCTTTTCTATAAGATACCTTGGTAATAGACAGCATAAGGTTTACCAGTCCTGAAATTGGAGAAAGCTTGTCTGCCAAAAATGCACCAGAAACAACTGCACCTAAAAAAATATAATCCGGGCCGTGAAATACCTTTCCAAGCCCCAGAAGTGCAATTCCAATAGTACTTATAGAAGCAATGGATGACCCTATAAAAACCGAAACTATAGATGTAAATATAAATGCTGCAAATATTAAATTTTTTCCTATAAAATAATTAAATCCGTAAAACATCATGGCAGGTATGATTCCAGAAGAAAACCATATTGGAATGGTTATACCCACCAAAAGCATTAAAATAAATAATTCCCTACATTCAACAAGACTATCTTTTATCATTGTCAAAAGTTCTTTAAAAGTAAAACCACCCTTTACAAATAGACATGATGAAAAAATCACACTGGCAAACAAACCATAAAATAAATAGATTCCAGTTACTATACACATTATAATGGCTATAAATGTAAAAGCTAAAATTACAACTCTATTACCCCTATAAATTTTTTTCTTCACCTCTAGACCCCCTCAAAAGTTGAAATTAATCCATCTATTTGTATACCATGATTTTTCCTTTTATTGTAACATCCGGTTATTCAAATCGCAAGTTATAAAAACAGCAGCACTTTATATATATTACGATATCAAGGAATAACATATGAAGAACAAAGCTGCACCTATCAATAAAACTGTAACTATGCAGGCTCTTATATTTACAAATAAACTGTTCTTGTACTTTCCCATTATTTCTTCCTTATTTGTAAACATAACTAAAAAAATCAATATTGGTATTATTAGAAGCCCTCCTATAACCTGTGTTGCAAGAGCCATATAATTTAAAGGAAGATTTGGTATTAAAACAACACAAGCTGCCACTATGACACTTCCAATGTATACAGTGTAAAACTTAGGTGCTTCACTTATCTTATCATTTAAGCTGTGGGGCCATTTAAAAGCTTCTGCAGCACACCAGGATGATGATAGAGTTATTGTAATTGAAGCAAGCAATCCTGCATTAAATATACCCACTGCAAATAGTATGCCTGCAGCTTTTCCCATATGATTTGCAAGAGCTTTTATTACCAAAGCGGGTCCAGCATTTTCTATATTTACGATTTGACCAAATAATGCCGTACCGGAGATAATTATACAAACTGCTATTATTACCTGAACTATACATCCTATGCGTATATCAATACGCCCAAGGTGAATGTGTTCTGCAACTACTCCTTTGTCTATATAAGCACTTCCTTGAAAAAATATCATCCAAGGTGCTACTGAATTTCCTACGATTGCAGCAATATACCATAATAGATTATGACTATAGCCATGATAATTCCAGTTTACAAAAGCATTTACCATAGATGGTATATCCGGTTTGACCATAAATGCAATCAACACAAACACCATATTTAAAATACCCATGAGGAGTGCTATTCTCTCTTTTTTTAAGTAACCGGAAAAAGTAATAATTGATAATATGAATCCCAAGCTAATTACCGTTCCCATCCAGGGAGGTACTCCGATTACAATAAGTCCTGCTGTCATACCCATGAACTCAGTAGTAAGCATTAAAATATTTTGAAACAATAAAGTATACAGATGATATTTCATCCAGAAGTTGCCATAGTACTCACCAATAAGTGCTATAAATCCCTTCTGACTAACAGTGCCAAGTCTCATGGACATCTCTTGAACTGTATAAGTTAGTATACTAAGACAAATGGACAAAGGTATAAATAAGCTTACGCCAAATTTGGCACCTGTTACACAATATGAAATTATTCCTCCTGCATCATTATCCCCCATTGCAGCTAAAACTCCAGGACCCACAAGGGATAATAATAATATATTAAACTTAAATTTTGAATTATCTATATTAAACCCATCTAAACTACTTTCATTTAATTGATTCATTTGATTGTACCTCCAGAATATATTGTTGAGATAATTACAACTAATATATACTATACTTTTGTACAGGAATTGTTGCTTATGTTTCAATTATTGTTGAAATAATTTCAACAGGTTTATATACTAATTAATACTTTAGTGCATATAATTTACTATAGATAATTATCTGCTAATTAGGTAATTGTCCAATGAATTAAGGAGTGAATAAAGTGTGTGTCAAAAAAAATCTGAACTAGGATCACTGATTAGAGATTTATTAAAAAAAAATTTACTTTCTATGCGTAAACTCAGTGCTTTAAGTGGAATAGACACTGCAACTATTTCAAGAATTGTAAATGGAAAACAGCGTGCAAATATGAATCATCTTCAAAATTTTTCCAAATATTTAAATGTTCCCATAGAAAAATTATTAATAGCAGATGGATACGACATAGATGTTTTAAAAAATGAAAATTTTTTAAACTCACCTTCATTCATAAAAAACATTCAAGAACTCTTAAGATTTTCAAATCTACTGGATTACCACTATGATTTATCTAAAATAGAAGACGAATTAGATAAATACAAAAGATATGCCGTTACAAAAGAAGGTAAGAATACCATATATAAAAATTTTAAAGAAAAAATAGAAGATATAAACGGAAGTGGTTTATTTGTAGATGAATTAAAACAAATGTACGAAAGGTTTTGTGATGAGAATGCCTCAGAAGAAATTCACGCTTTGCTTGGAAGCGGACTATTGTATTTTATACTTTCAGTGGACATTATTCCTGACTATATATTCCCTTTTGGATATTTAGATGATGTCATAGCTATAAAATTAATACTCCATCATATTGCAGAAGTAAATGCCAAAGACGAAAAACTTCTTCAAAAATAGTATGACATCATTACACTAAAATTTCATATAATATCTTATATAACCTTCACTAATTCTTTAGTAAAGGTTATAAACTTTTCACTGGCAACAGCAGAAGTTTTTATAACTTCTTCATGGCTCAACCTATGATTTAGTATTCCGGCTGCCATATTAGTTATACAAGATATTCCTATAACCTTTATTCCACTATGATTGGCTGCAATTACCTCAGGTACTGTAGACATCCCCACTGCATCTCCTCCAAGCATACCCATCATATTGATCTCCGCTGGTGTCTCATAACTGGGTCCAGTCATATATACATATACTCCCTCTTGAAGATTTATGCCCAATTTTAATGCTTCTTTTTTTGCAATTTTTCTAAGTCCCTTATTATAGGCCTCTGACATGTCTGGAAATCTAGGACCAAACTCCTCCGAATTCTGTCCTATGAGCGGATTTTGTCCAGATAAATTTATATGATCTTTTATAAGCATTAAATCTCCGCTATTATAATTTTTATTTATACCACCTGAAGCATTAGTGACTATGAGAGTTTCAATACCCATCATTTTCATAACCCTAATGGGGAAAGTTACCTCCTTCATTGAATATCCCTCATAGTAATGAAATCTTCCCTGCATGGCAACTACAACTTTCCCCTGAAGCTTTCCTATAATAAAATGATTCTTATGTCCCTGTACTGTAGAAACTGGGAAATGGGGTATTTCACTGTATTTATAAACTTTTGCATCTTCAATTTCATCAGCCATGCTTCCAAGTCCTGAACCCAGTATAATTCCTATTTTAGGTTTTAATTCTATATTTGAATTTATATAGTTCACTGCTTCTCTTATATTTGTATTTAAATTCATAATATACCGTTAATCCAATATAGTTATAACGGCCTTCACTCTCCTAACCTATTTGATTTTATCTCTCTTTTTTAAAGGCTCTATTTCATTCAAATTATATGGAGTTTCCTGGTAAACATAATAATTAAGCCAATTTGAAAACAATAAATTGGAATGTCCCCTCCATCTTACCACCGGTTCTTTTTCAGGATCATCCTGCGGAAAATAATTTTTTGGTATCTTTATATTTGAGCCCTTTGCTACATCTCTCAAATACTCCGACTTTAAAGTAAGAGGATCATATTCCGAATGTCCTGTAACAAAAATTTGTCTTCCATTCTTAGCTAAAATCAAATACACTCCTGCTTCCTCTGACTGGGCTAATATGGTTAGTTCGTCCACTTTTTCAATATCTTCTCTTCTCACTTCCGTATATCTGGAATGAGGTGCGAAGAATTCATCATCAAATCCCCGAAGTAATTTTACACTTTTTTGTACAACCTTATGCTTAAATATTCCAAACATCTTTTCCTTTAATATATACTTGGGTATATCATAGTGATAATAAAGTCCTGCTTGTGCGCCCCAGCATATATGCAAAGTGGAGTATACATTGTGTATACTCCATTCCATTATATCCTCAAGCTCCCTCCAGTAATTCACCTGTTCAAATTTCAGATGTTCTATGGGAGCTCCAGTAATAATCAATCCATCAAACTTTTCATCTTTTACATCATCAAAAGTCTTATAAAAATTGGTTAAATATTCTTCCGAAGTATTTTTGGATATATGAGTTTTGGGATGGAGTAACTCAACTTCAATCTGTAATGCAGTATTACCTATAAGTCTTAGCAATTGAACTTCTGTGGTAATCTTAATTGGCATCAAATTTAAAATTGCAATTTTAAGAGGCCTGATATCCTGATGAAATGCTACATTTTCGGGCATGACAAATATGTTTTCATTATTTAAAATTTCAGCAGCCGGTAAATCATCTTTTATTTTTATTGGCATGTTATCACCTCTAAAGTATAGATTTATTTTATTATAATAACTTTGGAATTTATTATGATAGATTTTATTAAGCCCTATTATAACATAGGGACTTATATAAATACAACAGCGGCCGACAAATAGAATAAATATATAATTTAATCCAGACCGTATAACTTTTTACAATATTCAACAGTTTTCTGAACGGTTTTACTCAACATAGGATACATCAGTTCCCAGATCTATTACATGAAAACCATTACTGCTCATAACAGTACCAACAATATTTTTACCTACATCATGTATATCTCCATATATAGTCCCTATAATAAAATTTCCACGCTCTGAAGTTCTTGAAGGAAATTCTTTTTTAAGTATTTGTGAGGCTTCTTTAAATATTTCCCCAGATATAATAAGTTCGGACATAAAATATTTTTTTCCTCAAAATTTTTTTCTGCAATTTCAATTCCCTTCTGTAAATTCAGTAAAGTCTATTGAGCTTGGAATACGAATTATAAAAAGCAAATTTCTTTTTTACTATGAAGATCTAGTAGTATATCACCTTTTAGAGATCTGTTCCCAGCAGGATGATTTGAAAAAATTTTGCCATGTTTCAATATTTACCCTAATGAAATATGATAAAATTAATAATACGGATTATGTACACTGCCTTTACACCTATTTATCAAATAAAAAAAGTCAATTGAAGACGGCCGATAACTTAAACATCTGTCGGAGTACCTTGTCTCATCGCCTGAAAAGGATTCAACAAATAATGAGCATAGATTTAAATAACATTACTACAATTTTTAGTCTTACACTAACTTTTATAATTTTTAAATATATTGATATTCATGGAGGTGTTATTGATGAATAATTATGCAATTACTTTTAAGCCTGTAAATTATAAAGTCTCCGCTTCTGAAGGAAGTACCCTTAAAGATGCACTTGTAAAATCAGGATTGGACTTTGATTTTCCCTGCGGCGTAATAGGAAAATGCTGGAAATGTCTTGTTAAAGTTTTAAGCCCCAAAATTGAAGCACTTCAAAAAGAAGTAGAGCACCTTAGTAAAAATGAAATTTTAGAGGGCATGCATTTAGCCTGTCTTACAGAAATTCACAGCAATATGATTGTAGAATTAAACATGGAAAAAAATACAGATTATAATATACTACAATCATCTGTTGAGAAGAACTCTGCCATATTCCCTCTTTTAAAAAAAGATTTCATTCAGTTGAACTTGCCTTCTTTGGAACATCAAAAATCTGACTTAAGCCGTTTAAAAGAAAAACTTATTCTAAAAAATCCTGATTATAGAGATTTAAAAATAGGGATTTCAATTTTACAGCAATTACCTGACAAGCTTCGTAAATCACATAATAAGGTAACTGTAATAATTGATAAAAACGAAATCTTAGGAATAGAAAAAGGTAATACCAGCCATAAAATGTTTGGTATAGCTTTTGACATTGGCACCACCACTGTAGTTGGATATTTAATGGATCTCTATTCCGGAAAAGAATTGGCTGTTTCATCTTCACTCAACCCTCAAATTAAATTTGGTGCAGACGTAATTTCACGTACAACCTATGCCAATCAAAATGATAACGGTTTAAAATTACTCCAGTCTACTATTTTAAAGTTATTAAATGAATTAATAGATGATGTTTCAAAAAAATCAAATATAAAAAGAGATGACATATATGCCTTAACTGTAGTAGGCAACACCTGCATGCATCATCTTTTTCTGGGTCTAACTCCACGATACATAGCAGCCGTCCCCTATGTGCCCGTAATAAATGAAAGTATAGAATTAAATGCATCAGAACTAAATCTCAATATAAACCCTGCTGGAAGGGTATTTGCACTGCCCACTATTGCTGGATTTGTAGGAGCTGATACGGTAGCTGTAATTTTGGCTACGGATATTGATAAAAGCAAAGACATAAAATTAGCTGTTGACATAGGCACCAACGGTGAAATGGTATTGGGGTCTTCTAAGAAACTTGTATCCTGTTCTACAGCAGCAGGCCCTGCTTTTGAAGGAGCTCAGATAAGCAGTGGAATGAGGGGAGCCAATGGCGCCATAGATCATGTATGTTTTGGGGAATCAATGACTTATACAGTCATTGGCGATGAAAAACCCAGGGGCATATGTGGCTCTGGCCTTTTAGATATTGTTGCAGGATTTGTTAAAGTGGGTCTTATAAATAAAAGAGGTAAATTATTATCGCCGGACAAATTCACCAATCCTGCAGCAGAAAACTATAGTAATCGTATAATAACTTATAATGATACCAATGCCTTTTTAATGGTACCTGCATCTGAAACAGCCAACGGAAATCCTATACTAATTACACAAAATGACATCACTTCACTGCAGTTGGCGAAGGGAGCCATTTCGGCTGGCATTAAAATACTTGTGGAAAAACTTGAAATAAATTTAGATGACATTAAAGAAGTTCTTCTGGCCGGTGCCTTTGGAAATTATATGAATCCACATAGTGCCTGCACAATAGGCCTGATTCCAAAAGAACTGAGATCTAAAATCAAAATGGTGGGGAATGCCGCCGGCAGCGGTGCAAAGCTTGCTCTATTATCACAAATTGAATTTGAACGGGCAGATGAGATCACAAATAAAGTTACCTACATTGAACTAGGAGCACAAAAACATTTTAATCTGGAATTTGCACGGGGAATGCAGTTTTAAAAATTTATTCGAGGGATGCAATTTTGCTAGCATCCTCAGTTTCGTAAAGCAGGGAACAAGCTCTGCTTCACCCCTAGACAAGTTCTTATAAGATTAAGATTTATACCATTTTATCATGCTAAGATGATGAGGGTGGATTTGGCCTCTACACAAATCCACCCTCATTTACTATTTCTAAAATTTTATTTTCCAGTTGCAGCAGATATCATGGCTTTTACATTTTCAGGCTTTGCATTTGGAGATATGCTGCACCCACTAGATAGAATAAAACCATCTTCCATGTTCCTAACAAGTCTGGAGGCATAATCATATACTTCATCAGGAGTTCCAAAAACAAGTTTTCCTGCAGGTACATCTCCTTTAATGCATTCACGATCTCCTAATTTATCTTTTATTTTATAAATATCAGTTACACTATCTGTTTCAAATACAATTTTGCCTTTTGGAAAATCCTTAAAATAATCCAAATCTCTCTCCCAGTTCCCATCGCAATGAATATCATACACTACAAAACGTTCCCATAATTTAGGTGAGGAAAACTCACTATAGGAAGGATTTACTCCATCTACCTCCCCAAAAGCCTTCATAGAATCCATATCACTTTGTTGGATATTTTAATACTCTTGCAAAACTCAGACATTTTGACTCCCATATGTTTGGCACAAAATCCATCCATCATTAATATAACAGGCGTTCTATCCGTTTTTTCAAGTGCCAATGTTTTTTTTAATCTATTTAGGCGCTCATTATATAATTCCTGGTTGCTTTTCATTTTGCTGCACCTCTCATAATTTCTTTACAAAAATCTACAGTTTGCTGGGCATCCTTACATACCATATCTGCATTTGCATATTTACCTGTTGATTCATCTACAGGTCCTCCACCTATTAATATTTTCAAATCCTTCCGAATTCCCGCATTTTCTATAGCTTTTATACATTCCTTTATATTATTGAAACAGGTAGTTAAAAGACAGGATATTCCTATAACCCTAGGATTGTACTTTTTTATGGCTTCAATGTATTTTGAGGTAGGCACATCAACTCCCAGATCTATCACTTCAAATCCATTACTTCTCATTATGGTAGATACAATATTTTTCCCTATGTCATGGATATCGTCGTATATCGTGCCTATAACAAATTTACCATATTTGGAATCACTGGATTTGCTAATTCCACCAATTAGCTGTGAAGCCTCATTAAACACTTCTGCAGACATAATTAGCTCAGAAAGGAAATACTCCTTCTTCTCAAACCTTTTTCCAACAATTGACATACCTTCCTGCAAATAACCTATAATTTCAAGTGGCTCAGTTCCTCCTTCTTTTAATGTCTTTACTTCTGAAAGCACCATATCTTCGTCTAGATTTGACATTGCATCAGCTAATTTTTTACTCACAACATATCCTCCCCTTAATAAATATAAAAATTTTGATATTGACATTTTTTATTGTCGATATTTTAAATCATAAACTAATTTTCGTTGAAAAGTACTAGCCCCACACAAGAAACTGTATTTAATCCATTGTAATATGGAATTCCACAACTTTTTTCCAGTGCTATTACATCAATTCCGTATGCCTCTAAAGATGAGAGTGCCTTGTCTGGAAATCTGCACTTGGTTCCATCAATATAGGTACATACTTTGCAAAGCCTGCAGCATCCAGCACTTAAAGAAAGCAGTTCTTTAAATTTATATTTACTTTTTACATGAGAAAGAATTTTTCTGAATATATCCTCATGAACTTGAACTGAAGCCTTCATTCCCTTTAAATCAAATGGACCTGACAGTTGATGCACTGTCTGTATTAAAAGTCCCTCATTATATCCTTTAGCTTCAGCTATTAATTTATCAATTGGGCCTACAGCTGGCGGACCCATCCAATTAGTGTTGTAATTGCCACAGACATTCCTTTCACAGGCTTTTCTAGCATCCTCATAAAATCTAATTTGAGATACATCTATCATTGCTGCATGATCAGCTTTCAATTCAAGTGCTTCTTTTACTAAAGATCCAAATTTAGCTTCCATACATTTCCCCCTTCAAGTTTCAAAGAATTTATCATAGGTTTATCCTTTTGTGTTTTTTTAAGTCCAGCATTTAATGCAAGCGGGTTGGGACTATCTATACAAAGAGGTACGCTGCATCCCTGAAGCACATTGTCCACTAACCATTCCATAGCTTCAACTTCAGTCTGCATAAATGTGCCGCAGTTCACATCAATATATGTGGCTCCACTATCCTGCTGGAGCTTCGCAATATCTTTTATATATTGTCCATCTTTTTTTTTCACAGCTTCAGATATTAATTTTCTACTGGTATTTATTAATTCTCCTATAATTTCCATTTACTCTACCTCCCTTTAATTAAAACATTTACATTCTTGTAGGTTTGAAAAACTATTGTATAAACATAGAATAGCATATATATTCTGTAAATTCATTTTACATAATGATTAATTTTACTATATTTATTTATACATAATGTATCCTTATATATCCTTCTAAAAATCATTTGTATATATCACTATTTAGCAAAAATATGAAAGACTAAATACTAATAGAATTCACTGTTTCCTATTTCCCTACAACTGCATTATAAATGAAAGATCTTTATTACAATAACATTTCTTTTCATCTAACAAAATACTTTCCAAGATATAAATTAGATAACCATCCTACAGATATAAAATTCCTATTAAAAGCACAATAAACTACCAATAAATATCTCATGAGGTTTTTCCTGGGAAATATGATAAATACCAATCATATCCTATATGACTGGTATTTATCAGTAGTATTAATTATAAATCAATAAATTCCTAACTCCTTGGAAAATACATTATTATTAAAACTCCAATAAGCGCAATAGTTCCTCCAATTAAGTCGAACTTATCAGGAACAACATTATCTATTTTCCATCCCCATAAAATTGAAAGAAAAATAAATATTCCTCCATAGGCTGCATATACTCTGCCGAAACTGGCATTTGATGGTTGAAAAGTTGGCACTATGCCATAAATAATTAAACTTACAGCTCCAATTAAACCATATAATATACTTTTACCATCCCTGAGCCACAGCCATATGAAATAACCTCCTCCTATTTCAAATAATCCTGCTAATATAAAATAAAATATTGATTTAATTATTTCCACTAATAACACCCTCTTAACTACTAAACTCCGTCTGAACCCAAAAATCACTTGACACATATCTTAGAGAAAACTATATTTCAATAATTCTACTCTCAAAATTTCCCTGGCAATATAAAGAAAATATTTAATCTATTGTCATATATAATTATCAATTATATAATACATTGTTGTTTATTCAAATGTCCATTTATTTTATCCATCATCTTAGAAATCGCATGTAAAACTTTCAGGACTCTTTTCCTCATAGAATTTCCCCCAAACTACTTATTTGAATTTATGTTATAGACAACATAACAGCTATTTTTGCTTTCCTTAGCTTTTTTCTTGATTTTACTCATGTATACAGCAATATCATCCGCCTTTTTAAACTTGTCAAAATTTCCATATATGCATCCAAGGGCTATGGATGTAAGTGGAAAAATATCCTTATTTCCTTTCCTGTCAAAAGATTCAATGTATCCATTTTGCTTGTCTTTTTCATTAAAAAAATCAAGTATTTTGGTGTCAAACTGCGAAATTATCTTCTGGCACAACTTATGTCCCTTTTCAACATTACTTTCAACTATACATAAAAAATCATCTCCTCCTATGTGTCCCACAAATCCATTGTAAATGACATACTTTTCTACCTGTTTTTCCATGATCTCTGCAGTCATCTTTAACACTTTATCTCCATTCTCGAAGCCATAAGTGTCATTGTATGTTTTAAAATTATTCAAGTCCGCATAGATTAGAAAAAATTCCATATGAGAATGTATCATATTGTCAAGAACTTTATCTATAATTTTATTTCCGGGAAGGCCTGTGAGTGGATTGAGATTCTTTGCATGTTTCTTTTCAAATTCAAGAGTGTACTCCAACAAATCCTTTATGGTGACAATACCATAGTATTTTCCATCCTTAGTAACTATGACATAATCGTATATTTTTTTATAATCTCTGGCCATGGCTGTTTTTGATACATCACTTATGGCTGCATTATAGTCTACCATGGTTGGATTGGAATCCATTATCAAAGATACCGGGCGCCTAAAAAATACTGAAATTCCATACTGAGTGGCAAGCACGTAATCCAGATTGTGCTGCATAACAAGTCCCATAGGGTATCCTTCATTTACAATGCATACCCCTGTTATATTGTAAGTATCGAAAAAATTTTTTATCTCCTTGCTCAAAGTCACAGAAGAAAAAGCTGGATTTTGCTGTGCGATATCGCCGATACAATTTTTTTCAATCTGAAATCTATTGATTTTCATTTTATTATACTTTATTATTTTTACTTTCACATTTTCGGGAATATCAAGAAAAGTTCCCGAAGGCCTCTGGAGAAAATATCCCTGACCTGAACACACTCCTAATTCTATAAGTTTTGCAAGCTCACTTTCCGTTTCAATCCCCTCAGCTATTATATTCATATTTGTAGACTGCCCTAGTGTTACAAATGTTTTCACCAGCTCTTGTTTAAAGCTGTCTTTGTCTATATCTCTTATAAAGGAAATATCAATTTTAATATAATGGGGTTTTGTCTCCATAAGGGTCCTCAAACCTGAATAACCTGTACCCATATCGTCAATGGCAATTTTATAACCCTGGCCCACATAGTTATTCAGTGCTTTTTTAAAGCCTTCATAATCTTCTATGGCCGTTTTCTCCGTTATTTCAAATATAATGACATCTGGAGACATATTGTGTCTTTCCAAAAAATCTTTGGTAAATCCACTTTTAAATCTATCGTCTTTAAATATCTTGGGATCTACATTTATAAATAAGAGCTTATTTTTATCTATTTTATTTGCCCTTTCAATAGCCTTTTTTCTACACAGCAACTCCAATTCCCATATTTTATCAAATACCTCTGCTGCATGAAAAAGTTTTACAGGTAAATGCAGCGGGGAACTTTCTGGTCCTCTGCTGAGTGCCTCATAACCTACAATAGATGCGTCTTTAAGTGACACAATAGGTTGAAATACCGTGGCAATATTTTTATCTTTCAATATCTTTTCCAATTCGCTTTTATCTTTTGATTCCATATTTTTCACCTCCTGCACTTTATTTCTAATGAAATTATACAATTTTCTTGTTAATTTCATGATAATCTCCTGTTAAGAATATTTAATGTGTTTAACCTAATAAAAAGAGCTACGGTACAGGCTTACTCTTCATCGAAAGTAAAATTCCTGATTCCGTAACCCTATTTGCTATTATTGTAAAAGCTCATTAACAGCACTTTGTAAGATTGACCCTTCTCCTCCAAGAATGGTGATCTGACCAACACCCGCTAATTTTCCATTGATGTAATTTCTAGTATCGCTGGAGCCAGATTTTCCAACCAGCACCACTGGGGCACTTTTTTCACCCGCCGCTGCTGATCCGGAAAGTGCGTCTGCAAAATCACTGCCTGATGCCAGATAGATATTTGATGTATCATACTTGTCACTAAACTTATTAAGTACGGCAAGATTTGTAGAATACCTATCCGATCCGTATATTCTTTCAGCTCCAAGACTGCTAACCACACTGTCATCTACCACGCTGTTCCCGCCAACTACATACGGTGTACTTCCGCTTCCTTTTACATACTGAAGTATATCACTGCTCAATTCTTTGCCATTTGTAAGAAGTATTGGACTTCCCGACAAGGCTGCATATGAAGATACAGAAAGTCCATCTGCAAATCCTTCTCCTGAAGCTATAAATACCTGCTTTGGTCCACTTATCTGTTTGGCAACTGCCAGCGAAGTAGCATATCTGTCGCTTCCGCTTATTCTTTTAACAACAATTTTCATATTTCTCAAGGAATCTTCCACTGAATTTGATACTACTCCAGTACCTCCAATTATATAAACCGTTCTGACTTTCAATCTTGAAAGCTCATCTTTAGTATTTATATTCAATGTATTGCTTGAAGTCAAGAGTACAGGTGCATCTTTCAGTTTTGCAAAAGGAGCTGCACTAAGTGCATCCGCAAAAGATTGGCCTGAAACCAATACTGCCGCATCTGCTGTATCCCAGTTGCTCTGTGATATCTTAGCCGCAGTTTCATATCTGTCTTGTCCTGCTAATCTGGACACATTTTTATGGGAAGTTGTCTTATTTATAGTATAATTATCTATGGCAGCCATGGTATCAGTTCTGTATGTGGTAATTGTAAAACTCTTATCTGTTATACTTACATTTGAGAATGTAGGAACCTTGTCCTGTTCTTTTTTAGCTTCATAATAATTGTTGTAGTTTGGTTCCTGAATCTCATAATACTTGCTTCCACTTGCTGAATTTGCGGTTACATAAAGCACACCGTTTGGATCAGTAACATTTGTATCATCTTTGCCACTTACTGCTTGACCATCTACCATCTGATAAGATCTTGTATAACAATGATCATGTCCGTCTAAAACCACATCTATTCCCAATTCCTGAAATACTTCCGGATAAGTTATTCTCCTTGCTGCTATATCTGCATCCGTTTCATGATTTGCAGAGCTGTATATGGAATGATGCATACCTACTATCTTCCATTTTGCATCTGGATTCGCTGCTATTGCTTCCTGCATAAATGCCTTATGATCTTCTGCATTTATATCATTGCTGTTCAGCATCATAAAAAGTGTATTTCCATATACAAAATAGTAATCATTACCTGTTGTACCATTACTATTATCCGATTCATATCCATTGTTGGTGAAAATGCCATATTTATCAGACATATTCGGAGGATTAAAATGGGTGATATGACCTATCCCATATCCCTCATGATTTCCCGGGATTGCAGCAACAGGAATATTTTTCAACTGATCTGCTTTGAAATATCCATCGTATTCCAATTCATTTGTCTGCCCGTTAAGCTCTTTTCCATTGTTGACCTGATCGCCTATGGACACTATAAAGCTGTTGGTTGAAAATTTATCCGTGGCTTTTTTTACTGTATCAACCCATCCAGCTGAATCCTTGTCTATATCACCACCTGCACCAATCTGAGGATCTCCTGCAAACAAGAAATCAAAGCCATTTGATATATCCTGCGTAGTGTAATTATTTGGAGAACTCCAGTTAGTACCATCACCTACACGATATACATATGCTGTGGCCTGCTTTAATCCAGTTACCGTCACCTTGTTGGAAGAATAATCATCATTGCCATTTGATTTTTTGCCTTTAAATGACTGGGCTTTGTCTTCCGGAAATTCACTAGCCGTCATATCGGACTTCAATGCAATTTGAACCTGAGCATCCGATGTATCCTTATTGGAATACCATGTAAAATTAACTTGGGATGGATCTTTGCCGGGTGCAAAAGTTATATCTTTGATATTTCCCGAGGTTTCTCCCTTGAGCGTAATTGATTGATTTACTGCAACATCTGTACCTGTATCGGCATTGGCTGATATTGGTATCATAATACCTGAAAGTATAAATGAAGAGCACAGCATAAACAATGCTGCTTTTTTTAGATACTGTTTCATGAAACTCCTCCTTGTAGATATGATATATAAGCATTAGCAATTTAGTTAATGCATTATATTTTTTATACTAGCATCACTTTTGTGTTCCATCTGTCATGTTTATGTAAAATTCATGTAAAATAATCATAACATTTATATATTTAACCCAAACTTTACACAATCTTTATAGGGATATTGTATTAAAATAATATAATTAGCTGGTGATTAAACTATATGGGGGAACAAACATGATAAAGTCTTCAAAAACATCCAGGATATTGATTTTTATAATAGCCACGCTGCTATTTGGTGCTTTTTTATATAACTTCAACATAAGCCATCCTGTAACCTACAACAGGCAAGATGGTAAATCCTATGTGAAATATGAAAAAGCCGAAGTGTTAGATGTAAAAAATAATTCTTTAAAACAGTTTAATGAGTCAAAGAACATATATTTTGGAACTCAGGAAGTAAAACTCAAGATTCTTTCAGGAGAGCACAAAGGAGAGGTTAAGAACGTCACAAATTATTTGAGTGACACTCACAATGTATACTTAAAGCCCAATATGAAAATAGTTGTAGATATAGCCACCGCCGGCAACAGTGGATATAGTGTGACAGTATACAATTATTACAGGGCTACTGTTCAATATATATTTATCTTTATATTTTTTGCCCTGATCTGTATAATCGGAGGAAAAAAAGGATTTAAATCCGTATTGGGTCTTATATTTACGTTATGCTGTATTATATTTCTGTTCATTCCCATGCTCTACAGAGGATATTCACCAATTTTAGCTTCAATTTTCGTAATAATTATAACCACCTGTATTTCATTGTTTTTACTAAATGGGAAGAGTTCAAAAACTTTATCCGCCATATTGGCTACCATATCAGGAGTCATAATTGCCGGAATAATTGAATTCATCTTCGGACATTTTGCTCATTTAACGGGTTTAAATCTGACCCAGGTGGAGAGTCTAAATATGATCTCCAATGTATCCGGCATGAAGGTATATGGGCTTTTAGCCGCAGGAATTCTAATAGCATCTCTAGGTGCTGTGATGGATATCAGCATATCCATAGCTTCTTCCATTCAGGAAATATACATGTCCAATCCACAAATGAGTAAAAAAAATCTATTTGAATCTGGAATGAATGTAGGCAGAGATATGATGGGTACCATGTCCAACACTCTTATTTTAGCTTTTGCTGGTGCATCCTTAAGCATGCTTATAATAATTTATTCCTATAATTTAAGTTATAATCAATTAATCAATATGGATATGGTAAGTCTGGAAATCATCCAGGGCCTTACAGGCAGCATGGCAGTAATTTTCACGGTGCCCATAGCATCCTTTATTTCAGCACAAATCACCACGAGACTATATAACAAATAAAAAAGTCATCCGTTTTTTTGTAAATGAAATAGCTAGAAAGTACACAAGTTATCATAAAAATCCACTTGCAGCTAAAGTGATTTTTCTATTTAATGTTGATATCATAAATAAACCAAATATATTCTCAACTGTATTTGCTTTATTATTTAGTTTACTTTATTTTATATTTACATAATATTTATGATGTAAATATAAAATACTTTTACCATATATCAATCACAGTTATACGAAATAATCTCCTCCTGATAATACATTATTGTTTATTCAAATGTCCATTGATTTTATTGTTTCCATCTACTTGACAATACATAGTAGCACATATATAATTTACATATACTATTATACAATACAAAGTAGGTGATTATATGTCCAATACTACCCAAATATTAAAGGGATTACTGGAAGGTTGTATTTTGAAAATAGTAAATAGCCATGAAACCTATGGTTATGAAATATGTGAGAGTTTAGTTAATTATGGTTTTCAAGAAATTTCAGAAGGAAGTGTTTATCCTATACTTATAAGACTGGAAAAGAAAAAATTGCTTTACTCTGTTATGAAAAAATCTCCACTGGGTCCTATGAGAAAATATTATTATCTTACTGACGAAGGTACTAAAGAATTGGAAAGTTTTATATTATCGTGGAAAAAAATCAGGCTGAGCATTGATAATGTATTGGAGGAATGATTATGTTATTAGAATGGCGATTTAAAAAAATAAGATTGAAAGAGCAAAAAAAATTAAACAGCACCAACTTATACTTATATAAAAGTATTACTGTTTATATTCAAAACAGCAATTTAAGAACAATTGAAAAGGAAGAAATTCTCCAGCAAATTATAGATATGTTATTGCAGGCACAAATGGAAAATAAATCTGCGGACTTGATTATCGGACAAAACTATGAAGAATTTTGCAAATCGGTTATTGAAGAATACGGCAGCGGTAGAGGTACAGTTTACAATTCATTAGATTATATACAAAAATATTTTCTATGGACGATCTTGATTTCAGCATTTATCACGCTGTTAAGAGGAATACTCAGCCAGCCATTTTATTTTGGCATCAACTTAAACCAGCTTATACTGGCAAATGTCATCTCCCTTATCATTATACCTGCATCAAAAAAAGAAAGGCAAAAAACTTCATCAATATTTTATCTTCCTCAAAGATTTTACATGATAAATGAAGGATTGACTAAATCAACTTGTTATTCATTTCTTTCAGCATTGCTTTGCGTTGGATTATTAAACCTTATATTCGAGAAATCACTGAATAGTGAAATTCTCAGTTACACCATAGTTTTATACAAAACACTTCCCTATGCAGCAATAATACTATTATTTATTTTATCAATTGAAGTTTACAAAAAATATATTACAAAAGGTAGAATACTATGAAATTGGATATTGTAAATATAATTCAACTTATTTTAATTTTCTTTTGTATAGCTGGGTTCCTTTCCTGGATTTTATATTCATACAAGAATGATATAAGAAAAGTCAATTATAAATTCATCACCTGTACATGGAGGGGAAAATTAAAATATTCAGATGGTATGACTGTAGATGAATATACTGTCTATGAAAAATACAGCATATGGAGATTCTTTGTGTACCTTTAATTAAAAATGATGTATCCTAACAAAATAAATATATTAAACAAGGAGAGAATTTTATGAACATCATTTTTAATCTATTAAATACCTTGCTTCACTATCTTTTTAATCTGACCGGAGATCTTGGAATTGCAATTGTATTATTGACGATAACAGTTAGAATTGTACTTTTGCCTGTATCAATAAAACAAAAAACAAGTATTGTTCAGCAGCATATATTGTCAAAAAAAATTAGCGGCATAAAAGAAAAATATAAAAACGACAAGAAAAAACTTGAATCAGAAATGCAAAAATATTATAGACAAAGCACTAAAAGCATGCTGGGATGCTTTGTAAGTCTGTTGCAATTGCCTATAATATCTTCATTATATTTTGTGATTATAAAAATGCCTGTAAATGTTGGTACAATCATTATTCCCTGGATAGTCAGCATTAAAATGCCAGATAAATATTTTATAATTCCCTTAATATATGCACTTATATCATTAAGCCCCAATTTACTTTCATATATAAAATACTTGAAAACAGTAGAATGGATGAAAATGACAAAATCGAACCTTATATTTATAAGTATTTTCAGCATATTTATTACAGTTAAAGCCCCAGTTGCCATAGGATTATATTTCATAACTACCAGCTTGTTTTCACTATTTGAAGAAATAGGTTACAGGTTATACATGAAAGATAAACCTTTGAATTAAGATTTTAATTCAGTCCGTAAAATCTTGTGCTCTTGTGAGCAAGGTTTTATGGGCACTGCAATTTGATCATTCAGTACCAATATTCTCCTTGAGCAACAAAAGAACGAGTTCAGCCTCTTTATTAATCAATACACTGTTTGCCATATTTAACAGTATGTGAATGTTCCTAGTTTCTATACCTTGCATATGTCAAATTTTTGTATATACCAGTAAGTTATCTTCTGATTTTAGGCAAAAAGGACACTTATGAGATTGTTTTTTTTCTGCCTAAAATTAATTCTAACCTATTCTCCAAAACATCATAAATCTTATCTGTTTTTTTATAAAACAGATTATTATATCCATAACTTGTTATAAAAACAATCATGTAACTTCCTATTATATCTATAGGATAATGATGTCCTACATATACCCTTGAAAACCCTACCAAAACAGACATAGCTATTAAAAATATTTGAAATACTCTATTATATTTTTTAATTCCAATTGCTATACTCATAGTCCCAGAAGCATGATCACTTGGGAAAGAGGCATCCCTAGAATGATTGAAAAGTAAATTTACCTTATTATGTACAAAAGGTCTATCTACATAATATATACTTCCAATTATAAAATTAATAATCAAATTAATGACAGTAATAATCACTGTATTTATGGCTACTTTTTTATAGTTTTCATTTTTTTCAATTATTCCTTTAAAAAATACAAAGATAATACTAGCAATAAAAATGTACGGCAAATATTTTGAACTGAAAATCATTATATAATCCAAGATCACATGTTTATATGCTAAATTATTTATTAATCTGAAAATCTCCATGTTCATAGATCTCTTCCTCCTTCTATAATAAAAATATATTTATACTATAACTATTAGTTCTAATACTCTCCTCCTCTTTAAAGTTGGAGTAAAGAACTGCTACATCTCTTGATTAGTTCAACTAAAAATCAATTTGGGCCAAAACCCAACTGATTCAAGTTTGACTTTATATAAAATTATAAATTTACAAGATTAGAATTTAGTTAAAAACTCCTTAATATAAAATTAGAATTATATTAGTTCACATCTTTTGGGAATTTTAATCTGATTTTAATGCTAATAGTATAAAATAAAAATATATTTTATATATTTGAGGAGATTTATTTATGTCTTTATTAGAATTTAAAAATGTATCATACATCAGCGACAATAAATACATACTAAAAAATTTATCTTTAGAAATCATCCCTATGGATTTCGTATCTGTAGTTGGCCCTTCTGGTAGCGGCAAAAGTACATTCTTCAAGTTATGTTCACAACTTATAAGTCCCACTAGCGGAAATATATTTTATGAAGGCATACCTTATGTTAAATATGACCCTATAGAATGGAGGAAAAAAATAGCCTATTGCTTTCAAACTCCCTGTCTTTTTGAAAATACGGTTATGGACAACCTAATGTTTCCTTTTTCTATACGAAATAAAGAAGTGGACTTAAATTTAATCAAAAAACTTTTAGAAGATTTTAAAATGGATTCAAGCTATTTATCTAGAACCATAAATAATCTTTCAGGTGGAGAAAAACAGAGGATTGCACTAATTAGAACTTTAATTTTCATTCCTAAAATTCTCCTGTTAGATGAAGTTACGTCAGCACTTGATGAAAAAAATACTTCTATCGTGGAAAATGTAATCAAATCTTTAAATGAAAAAGGAACCACTATTTTGTGGATAACTCATAATCCGGAGCAAAATAAAAAGCATGCAAACAAGATTTTATCAATTGAAAATGGAAGTTTGAAATCTTTGGAGGTTATAAAATGACTGGAGCTACAAATATTAGTATTTATTCTATTCTCTTTTCTCTATTACTTGTATTAATTTCTCTTATATTCTCTTATTGGCAAAAATTAGGCCTTGAAAAAGATATAATTATAAGTATAGCAAGAGCTGTGATACAACTAATTATTGTAGGATATCTACTAAATTATGTATTTGGATTAAAGAATGTATTATTTACTACATTTTTATTAATGTTTATGATAGTGAATGCTTCATATAATGCAGCAAAAAGGGGAGGTAAAATTAAAAATATTTTTATTATATCTTTCATATCAATAATCTTTGGGACATCAATTACTTTGATTATTCTTGTATCTTTGGGAATTATAAAATATGAACCCTATCAAGTAATACCTATAGGTGGAATGATTATAAGCAACTCCATGGTAAGTTTGGGATTAAGTTTCAAACAAATAAAGTTGAATTTTAAAAATAAAAAAGATGAAGTTGAAACAAAACTTTCCCTTGGAGCTGATATTTATCAATCATCTGCAAGTATAATAAAAGATTCTATTAAAGTTGGTATGCTTCCTACTATAGATTCAGCTAAGACTCTTGGAATAGTGGCACTTCCAGGTATGATGACAGGACTTATCCTTGCAGGTACCTCACCTGTTAGTGCCGTGAAATATCAGATAATAGTCACTTTTATGTTACTTTCCGCTACTTCTGTAACTTCTTTTACAGCTTGTTATTTAAGTTACAAGAAATTTTTTAATGATAGAAAACAATTAATTCAAAAATAAATTGCTTAAACTTTTTAATAGTCTTGTTTCTTCTATATATTTATATGAAAAATGAATTATCATAATTTGCGATAATTCATTTTAAAATTAATTTAATTATATAAATTACATGCTAACCTTCTAACCTTTAAAGCATTGATTAAATGAATATAAAAAATTGTATAGACTTGCGTGCCTTATTTCATCTGTAATAATTTCAGTCAGCATATTTATGTGAACTCTGCTCTGCATTGCAAATAATATTTTTCTGTATCTTTGAACTGCTGCTAGTTCTCCATATAATGCTTTTTTAACGCCGTCACAAAAATGTTTTGGATATTGCATTTCTTCATTTTGAACACCAGATACACTTTTCCCGGTTAAATCATGATAAATCTGTCTAAACATCCTGTTGTGCTTTCTCTCATTATCTCTAATTCCTGTTATAACATTTCTAGATTCTTCATTAGGAGAATTTTTTATCAAGTAATCATAGAAAAGTTCATCCCCTCTTTCTCCGGATACAGCTTCTCTTATTAAATTAATTGCTCTAGGTAAATTGTCTGGATAGGTGTATGGTCTTTCATCCATGCCATTTTGCAAATTTGCTGGATACCTCATAAAGTGACAGTCAAAATCATATGGACAATAACTCATCTTTTCACTTCCAATTTATAGACTATACTTATATATTATTATATATTAAAATAATAGTTACAGATTTTAAGTTTATATACTATTTTCCATTATTATAATGTTATTTGAAGTTTAACACTACAAGAATAAATTTAGAACATATCAACCCTATGGCAATTCCACCTATGACATCTGTAGTATAATGAACACATAAGTATATTCTTGAAATGGCTATAAAAAATGCCAATCCTATAAAAATCAGTTCATACTTTGCAAAATACACAGATAGAACACCTGCAACAGCAAAAGAGGACAGAGCATGTCCAGAAGGGAAGGAATATGATATAGGTTTTGTAATAAGAAGTTTTACATTTTTCTCTGCGTCAAAAGGTCTTGAACGCTTTATTAAATTTTTCAGTACTCCCTCTCCAATAATTGTGCTTATTATCAAAGTACTCAATACAACTTTTCCCTCATATCTGTATTGCTTGTCCATCAATGAATAAATCGCTATTGCAATCCAAACAGCTCCCATATTCCCCAATTTTGTCATTATACACATAAATATATCTAAATACTTGTTTCTTAAATATTTATTTATAAAAAGCATTATGAAAACATCAAATTTCCGCACTAGTACCGTCATTGTTATTTTCCTCTTTTTTCTTTTCATTGACAAACACAATAACTGCTGGAATAAGCGATATTATTATAATAGCAATTATTATATAAGAAAAATTACTTTTTATAAAAGGTAAACTGCCAAAGAAATACCCTCCGCCTAAAAATAAGGATACCCATAAGAATCCCCCAAGCATATTATAAGTTATAAACTTATAATAGCTCATCTTCCCAATTCCAGCTACAAATGGTACAAAGGTTCTTATTATCGGAATAAATCTTCCCAATACTATAGCCATAGATCCATGTTTTTCATAAAACCTGTGTGCTTTGTCAAGATGATCCTTATTGATAAACCTGATATTTTCTTTTTCCAAAATACCGGTTCCAATTTTTTTACCTATATAATAATTAGCAGTATCTCCTATTACTGCTGCTAAAAAAAATACAATAAGTAACGTGAACACTTCGAGCATACCTCCTGAAGCAAGCGCTCCAGTTGCAAAGATAATGGAATCACCCGGTAAAAATGGCGTAATAACCAAACCTGTTTCACAAAATATAATCAGGAATATGATACCATATGTCCATACTCCATAATTTTGTATTATAATATTTAAATACTTATCAAGATGTAATACAATATTAATTAAATTTCCTATGACGCTCATAACTTTTCTCCCCTTTTATTATTTAAAATTCAAATGTATTTAACTTAACTTTTATATGTATTATCTTATACATATAAAATTAAGATATGGTTAAAAAAAAGTTATAATTAAATAAGAATTTTTAATAACATTCACATTTTTACTTTTGGAATCAAAAAATTTGCATCCTTTATTTCTACTTCATTAAAATTATTTTTCATACTTAAAATAAAATTTACAATATCTTCTGCAGCATCTTGATTGGCATAAATTCTCTGAGATCTTTTAATTTTATTTAGTTTTTCCAAATTATTTGCAATCAACTCACTTATTACGGTTTCTATTTTTCTTGTATCTTTACATATAATTCCAAGATTATACTTTTCAACAAATTTTGGATTTCCCTCTTCTTGCCCAGGTAAAGCATCGGTTATTATTAAAGGTACATTGCATGCTATGGCTTCCATAATGACATTAGGACTTCCTCGTGTAAATGCAATATCAGAACACCACATCAAATCCTGTATATTCTTTGTAAAACCATATATTTCAACTTTATTACCATATTTTTCGATTAATGATTTTTCCAATTTTTTTTTCAATTCTGTGTTTCGGCCTGCTACAATTTTTACTGTACAGTTAAAATTATCCAGCAGAATCTCGGCTATTTTTTTCATGTTTCCAACACCTTCACCGCCGCTCATTATCATACAATTTAGAGGTCTATTCGTATTGTAATCTTCACTTTCTTCACGTTGGCATGTGTGATTATAAAATCTCGAACGAACCGGGAAACCCAAAACCTTTATTTTTTCTGCAGGAACACCAAATTCCATACATTTATATTTTGCTTCTTCTGTAGGACTTATAATATAATCAGCTCTTGGATCAGCCCACAGAGGGGATATGCTCACCAAATCCGCAATAAGTGTAATAAATGGTATTTTGATATTATATTTTTTTAATATATTCATAAGAGAGCCATTGAAATTTGGATGTATGGACAAAATCAAATCTGGGTTTACTTTTTTTAATAAGTCCAAAAATCTATCTTTTACCTTTAGTTCGATAATTTCATTAATGAGATATGGTTTAACAGATGATATATCCCATATAAGTTCCCATAGGCTCTCTGATTTTCTAGTTATGGGTCCATATGCCTTGGCTATATTTAACAAGGTTGTTCCACCAAGTGAAAACCCATCCACAATATGAATTTTGACATTTTTGTTGTTTGAAAACTTTTCACATAGGGACTCAGCTATACTTTTGTGCCCGTGTCCAGTAAAATTAGATGAAATGATAAGTATACTATTAATCATAATTAATTCCTTTCATTAGTTAAGTTAAAATATGGATACTACCAATAATATTGTTGTAGAAACTTTATACCATTATATATATAATATTTTACATAATCAAGTATAAATCAATATTAAAACTTAATTAAAATTATATTAAATTTTAATATTTGATTAAAAAATGGATTACAATAAATAAGATCTAAAAAATAAAGGAGCTGTAGATTTTTATGGACATCAATAATATAAAAATTATTTACACCGTTTTTGTTTTTATAGCTTTAGCTGCCTTTGATAATATCATCATAGGATTATTTCCACCACTTTTTTCTTCTATAGCAAAAGATATGAATGTGCAAATTTCTTCGTTGGGAATTATTTCAGCGATTAACATTTTAGTTACATCTTTTTCATCAATCCTATGGGGTTACCTTACAGGTAAATTCAATAGAAAGCTTCTTGTTATTATAGGCACTATTATATGGTCATTCTCAGTATTTTTAATATCACGTTGTAGTAATTATCTTCAACTCTTTATTCTTCAAATTTTTACCGGCATAGGGTTAGGATGTATAGCCTCAATTGGTTTTAGCATTTTAACTGACTGTATTCCAAATAAGTACAGAGGAATGTTATTAAGCCTTTGGGGTATGGCTCAGGGATTTGGTGGAATATCAGGAGCACTAATGGCATCATTGGTAGCCTCTTTTACAAGCTGGAGAAAGCCATTTGAAATTGTAAGTATAATAGGCTTCTTATTAATTATACTATATTTTTTTATAAAAGAACCCACTGTAGGCGAGTCAGAACCCGAACTACAAAAGCTTATTAAAGAAGGATATGAATACAATTACAGCATTGAATTTAATCATCTATATGATATCATTTCAAAGCGAAGTAATATTTTATTGTTTTTACAGGCATTTTTTATGAATATTACAACCGGTACTCTAATATGGCTGCCAACTTTATATATTTCAAAAATTCAGCAACAAGGCTACAGTCCAAAAGTTTCAATTATTGCTGCCGGATATCTTTTTGCAATATTTCAATTAGGTGGTTTAACATCTCCTTTATTTGGTCATATAGGTGATATAGTTCAAAAGAAAACATATAAGGGAAGAGCTATTCTCACCTCATATTTTGTATTCGCCATAATACCATTTTACATAGCAATGTTTATAGTCCCAATGAATGGACTTAAACTACCGCAAAATAACGATCCATTAATGATACTTATGACCTTATTGAAAGGAATTGTAACAAATCCATGGGTATGCATGATATTTACTTTATCTTTTTTTGCAAGTGCACTGCAATCTGCAAATACACCAAATTGGCTTGCTTTAATAACCGATGTAAATCTTCCTGAACACAGAGGAACTGCTTTTAGTATAGCTAATCTAGCTAATGGCCTGGGTAGAACTATAGGAAACGCCGGGGTAGGAATTTTACTCTCCGCTATCTCTGTAAATATAAGAGAACCTCAGAATTATATAATTACCTTATCATTATTTCAACTATTTTTAATTCCTTCAGCTTTAGCTTATATAAAAATGGCAAAGAATAATGCAAAAGATATAAATGAGGTTAAAGATATATTACATAAACGTGCTAGATTAAGCTGATGACGTGCAATTAATAATATGTAATCTTCAATCATATATCTAAACTTATAGTTATTTTCGTACCTTTCCCCTCTTCACTTTTAACATCCACAGTTCCATTGTATGTATCCACAATTTGCTTAGCAATGGATAGTCCAAGCCCACTTCCCCCAATATCTTTAGATCTGGATTTATCTACACAATAAAATCTATCAAATATTTTAGGAATTTCACTTTGTGGAATTCCTATACCGGTATCACTTACTACTATATTAATGTATTTCCCAAATTTAATAGAACTTATATCTATTTTTCCATGCTCTGCTGTAAACTTTACACTGTTATCCACAATTATCCTGACCAATTGCTTTATAAGTTTATAATCTGCAACAACCTGTATATTTTCATTGTTGGTATTTGATATTATATGATTTTTATCTATTAATCTAGTCTCTTCAATAACTTCATCTATCAATTTGTTGAGATGAAATCTATTTTTCTCTATCTTTTGCGACTTATTATCACCACGGGCTAAAAAAAGCAATTTTTCTACTAGTTTGCCCATATTATGTGACTCGGATTTAATGGCTTCAATAGACTTTTCAAGAGCCTCCCTGTCATCTTTTCCCCATCTATCTAAAAGGCTGGCATATCCCTGAATTATGGCTATCGGTGTCCTAAGCTCATGAGATGCATCTGATACAAATTGAACCTGCCTATTAAAAGATCCTTGTAGCCTGTCGATCATATCATTTAGTGTACTTGCAAGCCTTTTAAGCTCATCATTGGGACCTTGTATATCTATTCTCTCTTTTAAATTGTTAATACTTATCTCCTCTGCAGTTTTTGTGATACTGTCAATCGGATTCAGCATTTTTTTACTTATAACATATCCTAGTAGAATTGATAAAATTATTCCGAATAAATCTGCCGCAGCCATAAAGAAAAACAATATCTTCAAGAAATCATATTCATTGTCCATATCCTTAATTATTTGTATATATACAGTTCCATAATTTTTATTTAATATTTTTGTATTTAAATACGTAAGATGTTTTTCATGTTCTTCCATATGTTTTATTTTACCATAGGGCTCAGAATTTTTTAAACGATAATTAAATTTATTTGATTCGCTTATTATTTTTCCGTTTTTATCCATTATTTTTATAAATATATTTTCATTAGGCATTATATCGGAAAATAACTCATTATTGGAATTTTCATTTGATTTTAACTTATTGAGTATTATTACATTTACATCTTCTACACGTTTACCTGCCTGTGTATATAAATAATGCTTTAATCCATTTAATATATATGCATTAGACACTACAAGCATTATAGAGAACATGAAAGCAAATATTCCGGTCAATTTAACAGATATCTTTGCATCTTTTATTATATTTAAATTCATGACTTATCTCCCTTTATTACATATCCAACTCCTCTTACGGTAGTGATTAATTTATTCTCAAATCCATCATCAACTTTACTTCTAAGGTATCTTATAAATACACTAACCACATTGGTATCATTAAAATAATCATAACCCCAGACTTTTTCAATCAGTTGATCTCTTGTTAAAACCACATTTTTATTCGCTAGAAGAAGCTCTAAAAGATCATATTCTTTTTTAGTAAGTTCAATAAGTTTACCATCTCTTGTAACTTCATGTGTTTTGGTGTCCATTATTAGATTATCTACTTTATATTTGTAATCATTTAAATTTTCATTATTATTTCTTCTTATAACACGTATTCTAGCTAGAAGCTCTTCTATGGCAAATGGTTTTGTAAGATAATCATCCGCTCCAATATCCAGCCCCATTACTTTATCTGTCACATCATCTTTAGCAGTTATCATTATAATTGGAATCTTGGAAAACTGCCTCACTCTTCTACAGACCTCCATTCCATTTAGCCCAGGCAGCATTATATCTAAAAGCACCAGATCATAGTTTTCATTCTGTATTTTTTCCAACCCATCTCTTCCATTATATTCAACGTCAGTAGTGTATCCTTCATGATTGAGCTCCATTTGAATAAATGTTGACATTTTCTTTTCATCTTCAATTATAAGTATTTTATAGTTTTCCAAAAAATCACCTCTAAAATAGTACTTTAACACTTTTCCTCAATATTGTATATTAAATTAAATAGATTAAAATCAAATTAAAAACTAATGTATTTAGACATATTATATTATAACCCATAATATAATAAATAAAAAAGACCTGGAGGTGTTATAATGAGCTATACTATTAAAGACGGTCAACCACAAGGACATCCTTATTTTTTTACAAATAAGATACGTGAAGCTCTTATCGGTGAAATTATTGCTATAAACGGATACGCCCAACACATAGCAGACTCAAATATGGAAGACATCAATGCTGTTTGGAAAAGTATAATACAGGATGAAAAAAATCACTATGGAATGTTACTTAATTTACTTCGTAAATATGATTCGGTACAATATCAAAAATACAATGTTCAAAAAAATCAGCCTCCCATCATCAAAACAACTATGCAATCATATAAGCCTAATTATGATAAACAAATTATTTTAAATAATGTCAGAGCAGATATAAAAGGTGAATTTGAAGCTGTTATTTTATATGAACAACACTTAGTGGAATTCTATCAACAAGACATCAAGCGTATATTCTATTTAATAGCCAGTGATGAAAAAGAGCATGCCGAACATTTAACCAGAGTACTGCTAAAATATGATACAGATAAGTATGACTCTCTTGTTTAAACTTCTGTTGTTTTAATTAATGGCTTCTAGTTCAATTGTAAATTTTGACGGACTTTTCATTATTTCTTTAACTACATTTTTAAATACATCTCCAAAAATATCTTTTATATCTTGATCTGAACAAGAATACTTAATGTCAAAACTGAGCATATTATTGATAATAAAAGAATTAATTATTGTAATATACCCATAGTTCTCAATTTTTGCTGGAAATTTTTCAATAAACTCATCAATTAACATATTAAAATTCTTAAAATTAGTTATTATTCTGCACATAGCTAGTTTATCATCCATTTTTACTCCCCCTCATATAATTAGCTTAATTATCAATTCAAATTTTATTTTCAGCAACTAAGGTAACACTTAATATCTCAACTGTATTTTCTATTTTAAATCTATATTATTAAAATATAATTGTATTTATATTAAATTTGCATAAAAAATATAATTATTCAACGTGTTACCTATGATTATGGAAGATACTGTGTAAAAGATGGAATATTGACATTATTAAATCTAAAGCATATTAGAAAGTGGATGCTTATTATAATAATCGAATAATAGGAAGTTCTCAAATTAGAATTGATTTATAATACCTTAGTTAAGTAATTTTAAAATTCAAGTTACTTAACTAAGGTTAAATAAAGATGTATTAATTTATTTTGTAACATGTATGATATTTGCATATGTCAATATCAATACCAATATTCCTATAAATATTCTATATATGGCGAAAACTCTCATGGGTTTTTTCTTTAAAAAGCTTATGAATTTATCAACAACCACCAACGCAACTACAAATGCAACTGCAAACCCTATTATAAGCGCTATTATTTCTGGAGCAGTCATTGTTATTTTTACCTTTAACAATGAAAAACCTGACGCAGCTATCATAGTTGGTATTGCCAGAATAAACGAAAACTCTGCTGCTGCCACATTGGTAAGTCCACCTGTCCATGCACCCATTATTGTAGATGCAGACCTGGACATTCCCGGCCAAAGGGAAAGACATTGAAAGCATCCTATTTTAAAAGCCTGTCCTGCAGTTATATCTTCAATTCTATTTATTTTATTTCCCATTCTGTACTTATTTTCCATAAATATCATTAGAAAACCACCAAATACAAGTGCACAAGCTACTGTAATAGAATTAAATAATTTCTCCTGTATTATATTGTTAAATAATACACCTATTACAGCAGCTGGTATAAAAGCAATCATTACATTGCACCAGAGTCTAAACCCCCATTTTCCAGGGGCAAGATTTTTTAATGAACCAGATATCTTATTCCAGTAAAGCACCAATATTGCAAGTATAGCTCCTAGTTGAATTACAATTTCAAACATATCCACATAAGCTTTTCTATAAGTTGGATCCCTAAAATTTATTAAGTCACCTACTATAATCATATGACCTGTAGATGATATAGGCAAAAATTCAGTAATACCCTCTACAATACCTATTATAATGGCTTTTATTATAAGTACCAAATACATTTTTTAATCACCTCCTTATAAGATTAATATATTTTTTATTATTTTTAGTTTTACTACAATTTTTCACCATTAATTATTTTAATCCATATATATTAAAATAAAATTAAATTACAGAAAAATTTTATTAAAAATGAATTTTTAATATATATTTAATGAGATAAATATTAAAATATTGCCGAGTCCCTGATTTTTCTAGTTATTTTATACCAGATTCACTACAAAATAAAGCAGCCATATGGCTGCTTTATTTTACTGATTATTAGCTTTTATGGCTGTTTCTACTGCTTTCAATGCATTTATCTTCCCATATCCATAATATATATTTTTTCCACTTGTCATAATACTATCTGTAGATTCATCAAGTATCTGATCTATCTGGGATGAATTTAGAGCTGGATTTACAGACTTAACCATAGCTGCAACTGCCGATACTATCGGAGTTGACATAGACGTACCTGTCATAAAATAATATGTATTATTTAATTCAATGCTCAAAATATTATCTCCCGGTGCAGCACCTTGAACATTATAACCATAATTTGAATAATAGGATTTAGTATTGTGCATATTGAGCGCTGATACAGTAAATGCATCTGGATTGGACGCAGGCGAATAATCTTTTACATCAGCATTATCGTTACCTGCTGCAGTAACTACAAATGAACCTTTGGAGGTAGCATATTTTATAGCAGAATCTATCTCAGGTGAAGATCCTTTTCCTCCAAAGCTTAAGTTGATTATATCAGCTCCCTTGTCTGCTGCATATTGTATGCCTTCTGCAATTATATCAGAATCACCAGAACCAGTACTATCAAGTACTTTTACAGGAATTATTTGAACATCTAAGTTTCCATCTATACCAAGAAGCCCCGTACCATTTAATGTTGAATTCGTGGTTATAATACCTGTCACTCCTGTACCATGTCCATTATCATCCATCGCATTTGAAGTATTCGTGATAAAATTATAACCATCATCAACATCAATTTTTCCTTTCAGCAGCAAATTATTATAATCCACTCCGGTATCCACTACAGCAATTTTTACAGTTTCTCCCTGATCTATATTTGACCATGCCTTATCGGCCTCTACATCAGATATATCCCACTCCAAATTTCTTGGAGAATTACTGGCTGTTCTCCTTGAGAATCCATCTATGCTCATTTTGACTGGACTTCTTACATCTTTTACTCCTCTAATTTTAGACAATCCCTTATTAAGCGTATTTTTTGAAATCTGATTAGAGTATACAATAGCTTGACCATTATTTAATACCTTGACTCCTGCCTGTGGAATACTAGATTTTATATTATTGATATCCTTTTGAGATGTTACAGTAACTATATACCTGGAGGTATCCATCCTCAATTGACTTTTAGAAGCACTGGCGTTAACAGCAGGAAAGAAACTTCCAATTATGAATATACTGACTACCAATGAAATCAATTTCCTTTTCATACAACTACCACTATCCTATCATAAAAATAATCTATTATTGAAATTGTTCACCTGAGTTAAAGATATTTTGTATGGTACTTTCCTGATCCTGGACATTTTTAATTTGTTGATACCAATTAATTGTACTTTGATTATCACTTATAGTATTCATCAATGTCACCTCTTAAATTTAATTTTGTAAACCTTACCTATACATCTAAATTTTATAGGTGTTTCCTTAAAATTTTCTTAAAATCATGTAAAAGTTGACAAATTTAACTTCTCCTTGTATATTATTATTTATCGTATATAATTTGCAGGAGATTTTTAGTATGAATGAAGAAATTTATAAAAACAGATGGAGAATATTAGCAGTAGTTTTAATATCTCCATTTATGGGGAATATAGATAGCAGTATTGTGAACATAGCACTGCCTGTGATGTCTAATCATTTGGGTGTTGAAATAAACAGTATACAATGGGTGGTTACAAGTTATTTAATAGTAATATCTGCATCTATACTTATATTTGGAAAGCTATCTGACAAATTTGGAAAGGTAGTTATTTTTAATTATGGCTTTCTAATATTCGGATTTGGTTCATTTTTATGTACAATTTCAAAAAGTCTCAGCTTTTTGGTTTTTTCGCGAATAATTCAAGCTATAGGAGCTGCAATGTTCATGTCTGCAAATCAAGCCATAATAGTTGTTTCTTTTCCTAAAGAAGAAAGAGGAAGAGCTCTTGGGCTTTTAGGAAGTTCTGTAGCCATTGGCACCATGCTTGGACCTCCACTTGGAGGAATTATGGTACAGATTTTTAACTGGCAATCTATATTTTTAATAAATATACCTATATCCATCTTTGCATTTATTGCAGGCAAATTCATACTTCCAAAAGAAAAAGCAAATGAAGTTTCACTGAATTTTGATCTAAAAGGTGCTTTTTTATTCATACTACTAATAGTTTCTCTTTTTTGGGCCTTATTAAGCGGTGAAACCATAGGCTGGAGTAACAATAAGATAATTATAGGTTTTATTATAAGCATACTCTGTGGATTAAGTTTCTTTTTTACAGAAAAAACTTCCAAAAATCCAATGATTGATTTTTCCATATTCCACAATAAACTTTTCAATATAAGTATATTGTGTGCATTTATTTCTTTTCTGTGTATGTTTTGTGTAAACATAATTCAGCCTTTTTATCTCCAAAGCGCCAGGTCAATATCTCCAGCTGTATCTGGTATTATCATGCTGTTCATTCCTGTAAGTACAGCCATAGTGGCACCTCTAAGCGGTTATATATCAGATAAAATAGGAGCCAAGATATTTACTGTATTCGGACTTTTTACCATGGCTTCAGGGCTTTGTGCCATGGCTTTTTTGAATCTCAAATCCAGCTATGTACAAATAGCCATCAGCATAGCGTTAATGGGTATAGGAAATGGTATGTTTCAATCTCCTAATAATTCCATAGTGATGTCCTTGGCACCAAAAAATAAATTGGGTATAGTGGGCAGTATAAATGGATTGGTCAGGAATATAGGAATGGTATCGGGAATAACTTTTTCCGTAGCTCTTTTGTATAATAGAATGAGCAGCAAAATAGGATATAAAGTTACAGGATTTGTACAGGGAAGACCTGATATATTTCTTTATGGTATGAAGGTGGTGTATTTATTTGCAGCTTTTATATGTATCGTTGGAATGATTTTAACTATACTGAGAATTGTCAAAAGGGATTAAGGATTGTAGAAAGTAGGTAAAAAATGAATCAAAAAAAATATAAAACTGCACAATTGATAAACGGTCAGAAGTATTTAAAAGATAAAGGCCTTATTGCTTTTATAACATTAATGAATATGTTTATTCCGCTCTCTATGGACTTGTATTTACCAGCTTTGCCTAAAATGAGTTCATATTTTGGAACTAATACTTCAATAACCAATTTGACGTTGAGTGCTTTTTTCTTTTTTTATGCAGTAGGTATTTTAATCTGGGGACCTATAAGCGATAAGTATGGACGCAAACCTGTTCTTATTATAGGAAGTATTATATATATGATAAGCAGTATTTTTTGTGCCTTATCTTCAAGTATTTATTTCCTTATTTTGGCGAGAATAACACAAGGAATTGGTGCTGGTGGCATCACATCTATCTCAATTGCTATAATCAAAGACTACTTTTCAGGGAAAAAAAGAGAAACTATATTGGCAATAGTGCAATCAATGTCAGGTATAGCACCTATGATTGCACCTATTATGGGAGCTTTTATTTTAAAGGTTTTCAATTGGAGAGGCACTTTCTGGATCTTGGCAGCAGTCAGTGCTGTAAATTTATTATTGGCACTTCTATATAAAGAAACCTTAAAAAATGATGAAAGATACACAGGAACATTGTCAGGAGCCATAAGACGTTTGTTTGTGGTTGGGAAAAATAAAGGTTTCATCATCCCGACACTTATATTTTCACTGAGTTCACTGCCTTTCATGGGATACATTGCCATATCATCCTACATATATGTGGACTATTTCAGACTTACCGAGCAAGCTTACAGCTATTTTTTTGCTGCAAATGCCTTAGTATCCATTATGGGGCCTGTAATATACGTGAAGTATTTAAGCACATTAAAGAAAAATACTTTTGCCATGGTCTGTTTCTTGTTAAGTGTTTTAAGCGGAATTCTGGTAATGATCATTGGAAGGTTGTCTCCGGTGTTTTTTGTATTGTCATTTATGATAACTTCTCTTATGGGCACTGCAATTCGGCCATTCAGTACCAACGTTCTCCTTGATCAGCAAAAGGGAGACACAGGTTCAGCTTCTTCATTAATCAATACATTGTTTACTGTATTCGGCAGTATGGGAATGTCCATAGCCTCCATACCCTGTGGGAACATAGTTATAGAACTTGGATGTTTAATAACAATTTTTTCATGCGCAGCGCTCATAGGCTGGTATGTATTTATGAGATCAAATATACCCTGCATTGGAGTAAAATAAGAAAGTTCCCAAATCATGTGATATAGCGACATATTGAAATTTATCTTTTGGTTTATTTTATATTTTAATATACATAATATTAATAATGTATATTAAAATATTTCTACAGCTTTTTACAAATTTCATGGGTTTGTATATTTCGATAATTAATATTCTGGAAAATAAAAATATAAAATTTATGTTAATATAATGTAAATTTTTATTTAAATTGCAAAAAAATTTTAAATTTATAAAAATCTGCTTTAAGGTCTCTAATAAAGGGCATGAGTGCAGCTATTATTTTATAAAAATGTCCTCTTTTTTTACAAAATTTTTCTTTATTTGTGCTTTTCGCAAGTTTACCCATTTGATATATAAGGTATTTTTATGTTAACATTAAAAGTAATAACATCAAATTAGTCAAATTATTAAATATATAAAATTATTTGATAATTAAATATAATTATCAGGTAGCTTATTAAAATTAGTATGCTACAGCTTTTAAAATCAATTCTTATATATATCTATAGAATTTCTAAATTTCAGTAATTTGCATTCCACAAATAGTGAAAATCGTATTTAATGAAACGGAGGATGATTTATGATAGAGTTTAAAGATGTAAATAAATCTTTTAAAAACAAAGCAGTATTGAACAATATAAATTTAAAGATCCATAAAGGCGAATTAGCAGTAATCATTGGTCCAAGCGGATGTGGGAAAACAACCACTTTAAAAATGATAAACAAACTCATAACACCCACTTCTGGCGATATCTTTGTGAATAGTAAAAACATAAAGGAGGAAGATACTATAAACCTTAGAAGAAATATCGGATATGTAATTCAACAAACCGGCCTTTTTCCCCATATGACCATACGGGAAAATATAACATTGATACCAAGGCTTCAAAAATGGTCTGAAAATAAGATAGAACATAGAACTGTTGAACTTTTAGACATGATTGGCATGAATGCAAAAGATTTTTTAGACAGATATCCCAATGAACTCAGCGGCGGCCAGCAGCAGAGAGTGGGAGTAGCAAGAGCATTTGCCATGAATTCAGATATAGTGCTTATGGATGAACCTTTTAGTGCTCTTGATCCTATAAGCAGAAACCAGCTTCAAGATGAGTTATTCAGTCTCCAGCAACAGTTAAAAAAGACTATAGTATTTGTAACCCATGATATGGATGAGGCAATAAAGCTGGGAGATAGAATATGCATAATGAAAGATGGGAATATACTTCAATTTGATACTCCTGAGAAAATATTAAAAAATCCATCTCATGGCTTTGTAGAAGAATTTATAGGTAAAAATAGGATTTGGAATAAACCAGAGTTCATAAAAGCAAAGGACATAATGATAACCAACCCGGTAATGACCAATTCAGAGAGGACTATAGTTCAAGCAGTAGAGATAATGAGGGCAAATAAAGTAGACAGCCTTATGATAGTAGATAAAAATTTAACACTTCTTGGAATAGTAACCTTTAAAGATATAAGAAAAAGTATGGATAAAACACTGAGATTAAAAAATATAATGGAAAAAGATGTATTTACCGTATCTGAAGAAGATAGCATAGTTGATGTACTTCAGGAGATAAGTGATAATAGAATAGGCTATGTACCTGTCTTAAATAGCAAAAGTAAACTGGTGGGACTTATTACAAGAAGTAGTCTTATAACAGTGTTAAGTACTCAATTTTTGAATGATGAGGAGGGTATTTAATGACTTCGATTATAGAATTCTGCAATTTTTTGGCAAGCAGATCAGATCAAATATTACAGCTTTTTTTGCAGCACATTGAATTGACTTTATTGTCAGTTGCTATAGCCATATTAATAGGAGTACCTTTAGGAATACTTATAGAAAATAAAAAGAAATTATCTTCAACTGTAATAGGCATCGCAAATGTAGTACAGGCAATTCCAAGTTTAGCTCTTTTAGGATTTTTAATTCCCATTCTAGGTATTGGAAGTAAACCGGCCATCGTAATGGTGATTTTATATTCACTGCTTCCAATTATAAAAAATACCTATACTGGACTTATAGGTATAGATCCCAATATTATAGAATCTGCTGAGGGAATGGGGATGACAGAATCACAGATTTTGAAAATCGTGAAATTGCCCCTTGCTCTCCCTGTAATAATGGCAGGTATAAGAATCTCGGCAGTTACAGCAGTTGGACTGATGACCATAGCTGCATTTATAGGAGCCGGTGGCCTGGGATACATGGTATTTACAGGAGTCCAAAGTGTTAATAATAATATGATACTTGCAGGAGCAATACCAGCATGTATATTGGCACTCGCTATAGATTTTTTAATCGGTAAAATTGAAAAATCAGCAACTAAAAGAAAAAAGAAGAAAATATCATTAAAATATAAAAGATCAATTGCTGCCGTACTTTGTATCGTAATAGCTGCTGGTTCAATATTTTATTATAATAATTCAAAAAATAAAATAGTAGTTGGAGGAAAGAACTATACAGAGCAAATCATATTAGTAGACATGGTGGGAGAACTTATTGAAAAGAATAGTAATATAAAAGTGGATTACAAGCCCAATTTAGGTGGGACAAATGTAGTACTCAGTGCCATGAAATCGGGAAATGTAGATGTAAGTGTAGAATATACAGGTACCGGGCTCATGGATGTAATGAAACATGGTTTAATTCAGGATCCCAATAAAGTATACAGTACAGTTAAAGATTACTATGCTAAGAACCTTGGGATAAAATGGCTTGGCCCTATTGGATTCAATAATACTTATACACTGGCCGTATCTCAAAATACTGCTAGTAAATATAATTTAAATACCATATCTGATCTTGCAAAGGTAAGTAATGATTTAAGACTAAGTTGTACCATGGAATTTAATTCAGGAAGATCAGATACGTTAAAACCTCTTCAAGATGTATATGGTATTAATTTTAAAGAAATTAATAGTGTGGATGGAGGACTTAGATATACTGCACTAAATCAAAATAAAGCAGACGTAATTGATGCTTTTTCTACAGATGGACTGCTTAAGCAATTTAACTTAAAAGTCTTAAAAGATGACAAAAAAATATTTCCACCCTATTATGCTGTACCTATAGTGAGAGAGGAAACTTTAAGGAAACATCCTGAACTTGAAGGAATTTTAAATAAATTGAGTGGAAAAATAAATGATGAAACCATGATGGAATTGAATTATAAAGTTGATAGTCTGGGACAAAAACCAGAGACAGTTGCTGATCAGTTTTTGAGAGATCAAAATTTGATAAAATAAGAATTAATATATCTTCAACTTATAGAAATATCTATTTTTATAAATATTTCTATAAGTTTTATTTTTAACTCATTTTCTGTTTGTCTTATGGCTTCATCCATTCTCCATTTGTATTTACCTTTGCAGTATAGGCATTTCCGCCATAAGCTTGAATAAGTTTTCTAAAATTCCAAATTAGTTACTATCACCACAAATAAATTTGTGAAGCATTTTCATAAATATTTTTAAATCCTATCTTATAAAATTCATAAATATTTTATCTTCTATTTGATTTTCCTTTATATGATCTTTTGCAAAATCAATGCTCTTCATCAACCAGGCCATATTTTTGCCTAAGACACTCATAATTTGCATTCCCTCTTTATCTTGGACTGCCTCTCCCGGATTTGTTCCATAAACTACATTCCAATAATTTGACGTAGGCATTACCATTTCTGAATAGTTGATGTAATTATTCAATTGCCCAAATGCAGGAACACCACCGGCTCTTCTCACTGCAACTACGCTGGCCCCTACTTTGTGCCTGAGCATGCCATTATTTACAGATGTTACAAGAAATGCACGATCCAAAAATGATTTCATAGTTCCTGCTATGGCTGAATAATGTACTGGGGAAGCTAAAATAATACCATCCGCTTCTTTCATTTTTTGAATCCAGTCATTAACTTCATCATTTTCTATAACACATCTTTCATTCATATTTTTACTGCATCCACCACAGGCCAAACATCCACGTATTACCTTATTTCCTACATGAACAACCTCTACTTCTATGTTTTCTTTTTTTAATTCCGCCGCCACAGCTTTTATTGCCTCATAAGTATTTCCATTTTTTTTAGGACTTCCATTAAAAGCAACTACTTTCATAATATACGCCTCCTCATAAATTCCTTATTTTATAATTTTCTCTTTCAAGTGTTATTATATAACTCAATAATTTTATTAACAAGTATGTCCTTATTATATCTGTTACATAAAAGTATAAATAATATATTCAAATCTGGCTATACTAAAATTGGTGATATTTTATGGATAAAAATAATAAAGTTTTTAAAGATATACTGACATCAGACTATGAACAGAACATTTCAAAAATAGAACAGATGTTAACTGATTGCCCAGATATAGTAAGGACAAAAGTATACTCAAATATGGATAGTGAAGGTTGTTTTTTCTATGTCCAAGGGCTCGTGGATGTGGATCTTATTCAGAGAGACTTTATTAATCCCGTAATCAATTTAAAAGATTCCAATTATAATCAATTTAATTTTCTCTATAATACAATACCTGTAGGCAGTATTAATTATCCTGTGAATATTTATGATATAGTAAATGAAATAATGTTAGGCAATACGGTGTTTATAAGTAAAGCCCTTGAATTTGCTGTATCCTGCTCTTTAAAAAAATTCAATAAAAGAGCTATTAGCGAGCCTGAGATAGAAAAAAATGTAAGAGGCTCTCATGATGGTTTCATTGAAGATCTAAATACAAATATCTCCATATTAAGAATGAGAATAAAAAATCCAAATCTTAAATTTAAAATATTCAGGATTGGTGCCTCCACAAATCAGTCCATAGCAATAGCCTATATTCAGAATATAGCAAATGATGTTCTGCTGCAGACATTATGTGAAAAAATAAGCACTGTGGATTATGATGGTTTTATTGGAATAGGATCTATTGAAGAGATGATTATAGATCATCCTTATTCTATTTTCCCACAATACAATATTACTGAAAGGCCAGACAAAATCACTGCGGATTTACTGGAAGGAAAGTTTGCAATAATTTTAGAAAGCACACCAACCGTACTTATAGCACCAGTTAATTTTTACTCCTTCCTCCAGGCACCTGATGATTATAATGTACCCTGGTTTTCCGGTTCCTTTCTCAGACTTTTAAGAATGAGCTGTCTATTTATAGCTATATTTCTTCCAGGTCTTTATATAGCTATAATTGCATATAACTACTATATAATTCCAGTGGGTTTGCTTGTAAATATAGCTCAGTCAAGATCCCGAGTTCCTTTTCCACCTATAATCGAAGCTACTGTTATGGAAATATTTGTTGAAATATTAAGAGAAGCAGCTATCAGGCTTCCAACATATATAGGTTCAATAGTAGGAGTAGTAAGTGGGCTTATTATAGGGCAATCTGCAGTAGAAGCTGGCATTGTGAGTAGTCAGATGGTAATTGCAGTTGCATTGACCATGATAGCAACATTTACAATACCAATGTACGATATGGGCATTGCACTTAGAATTACCAGATTTTTAGTAATGATAGCTGCAGCTGTATTCGGAATGGTAGGTATAATGATATCAATTTTACTTCTTATAGCTCATCTTGTAGTACTTGAATCATTGGGTCAGCCTTATCTTCAACCTATAGAACCCTTAAAGCTAAGGGAACTTAAAGATACCAACATGAGAGCTTCCATAAAACATCTAAAAAGAAGACCTGATATTGCAAAGCCAAAGGATAAATGGAGAGGTCATAAAAATGAAGAAGAAAAATAGCAATAATATAACCTGCAGACAATTGATTAATTTTTTATTGTCTGCCCAGATAGGTGTAAAGTTACTTCAGACTCCAAACGTTTTGGCTCAAAAAAGCGGTCATGATGGATGGATACCTGTAATTATAGTAGGTATCCTTGTAGCTGTTTCCCTAATATTTATTATTATGCTGCTTGAAAAATGTAAAAATAGCTCAATATATGATATCAGTAATTATCTTTATGGTAAATATATAGGTACACTTTTCAATATCCTTATTTTTCTATATTTATGGTTTGCTGCCTGTTTAAATTTAAGGCTGTTTGCTGAAACACTTAAAATAAATTACTTAAGATTTACTCCAAGCATTGTATTGACTTTTTTTATAATATCACCTACTTTTTATTTATGTATGTATGGTTTTAAAGCAATAGCTAGATTTTCTTTTATTATATGGTTTTTTTTAGTAATTACTTATACTTTATTATTATTTTCTATAAATTCCTGTGATATAAAAATTTTGATGCCCATAGGAGAAAGCGGCTTTTCTGGAATTTTAGGTGGAATGGGGGAGTGTTATTATATATTTCTAGGTTTTGAAATTATAGTAATTATCTATCCATTCATCACCGATAAGGAGAAAATTATAAAATATTCCTTAATAACTCAAAGTATTGTCATTACATTTTTTTTATCAATTGTCCTTATATGTACAACTTTTTTTGGTGAAAATCAGCTGCAAAAAATGGTTTTTCCCTTAATCAGATTATCACGGACCTATACTGTTCCTATATTTGAAAGAATTGATCTGCTATATATTTCCTCATGGATTCCCGTTATGGTTATGTCCGTAAGCTCATACTTTTTCCCTGCTTACTATAGTATACAAAAACTTTTTAAAATAAAAAGGAAAATACCTTCTCTCATATTATTTACAGTAGCAACTGTCTTAATTAGCAGAATTCCCAAAAATCATTACGAGATTTATAAATATACTCACATTATAATAATATATGGAGCTATATTTTTGGCATTTGTTATATTATGTCATTTTTTTTCTTCTGTGAAAAAGGAAGGAGTTAAAACAAGTGAATAAATCAATTCATAAGCCTATAATTATTGTAACATTTATAATAACTGCCATGATATTTTCCGGGTGTTGGGATCAACATCCTTTTGAAAGAATTGGTTTTATAACATTGTTAGGAATAGAAGAATCCAAAGATATTTCCGGAATGAAAATTACTACCATAAGTCCCGTAACAGATCCCGAAACAAAAAGTCGAAGTGAAATACTTACCACCACATCCAGTCTGATTCGATCATCTAGAGAAGAATTAAGAAGAAAGTCTTCTAAATCCATGGAAGCAGGTAAGACTCAAGTGGTACTTTATTCTAAAGAAATTGCTGAAAAAGAAAAAATATATAAAATAAATGAGATCCTTGAAAGAGATCCTACCGACTCTATAATTGCATGGTTAATAGTGGTAGATGGAAGCACTGAGGGATTTTTAAGGGAGATTGAAAAATTATCTGATAAACAAAGACCTTCTATATATTTAACACAGCTTCTTGAAAGAAATACTCAAAGTGGTTATACACCTGAAACTAGAGTTAATAAATTTGATACTATTAGTTTCAGAGAAGGTGTTGATAATATTGCACCTCTTGTAAAGATGGAGAAAGATGGAGTTGTCATTGAGGGAACAGCTCTATTTTCAAAAGATAAGATGGTTGGTAGTTTAACTCCAAAAAATACTTCATTATTAATGACTATGATGGGAAGTTTAAAACACACAGAATATCAATTCAACTCCCTGTATTTATCAGAAAATGATTTACGGTCAAAGCACGGGATTTCCATCGGATTCAACAAGTGTAAAAGAAAAATAAAAGTAAAAATCATAGACAATAGACCTGTAGTAGATATCTCTTTAAA
Organism: Clostridium moutaii; assembly: GCF_041205085.1. NCBI lineage: Bacteria > Bacillati > Bacillota > Clostridia > Eubacteriales > Clostridiaceae > Clostridium > Clostridium moutaii. The sequence continues at coordinate 8,308 of NZ_JBGEWD010000016.1, read as the reverse complement.
ACTATCAGCTAGCATTGATGAATATGAAACTGATAATCTTGATGAGAGCGGAAACCTAGAAAATTTAAACTTAAAAATGCAGGAGGAGTTAAATAAAGACTGCAGGAATGTAATCAATTATTTACAGGAAATAAATAGTGACCCAATTGGAATAGGCAATATAGTGAGAGCAAAATATAATAGCTATTGGAAGAAAAATGATTGGTCAAGAGTATATAGGGATTCTGTAATAAATGTAGATGTCCAACTTGAAACTACCCAGTATGGTGTACTCCAATAAGTTTTCCTATACATTATGAATATATAATAGTATTATAGTATTATTAAAACATAAGGGGTCAAATAATATGGATAAATTAAGCTTTAATGATTTTGGACTAGATTCAGACATATTGGAATCAATAAAAAAATTAGGATATGAAAATCCATCCGAGGTTCAGGAAAAAGTTATCCCACTCATTTTAAAAAATAAAGATATTATAATAAAATCTGAAACCGGCAGCGGAAAAACTGCAGCTTTTGCCATACCAATTTGTGAGAAAATAGAATTAGAGGAAAAACTGCCTCAGGTACTGGTGCTCACTCCTACAAGAGAACTTGCTCTTCAGACAATGGAGGACTTCTCAAATATAGGAAAATTCAAGAGGATAAACTGCACCGCTGTATTTGGCAAAGAACCTATAACAGTTCAAATAAGAGCACTTAAACAGAGAGTTCATGTTGTAGTTGGAACTCCTGGAAGAATAATGGATCATATAAAGAGAAATACTTTAAATCTTAAAAAAATAAGATATTTAGTTATAGATGAAGCAGATGAGATGCTGGATATGGGATTCATAGATCAAGTTAAACTTATAATAGATGCTCTTCCCAAAAATAGACTGACTCTTCTTTTTTCTGCAACTATACCTCAGGAAATGCTGGAATTATTTAATAATTATATGAATAATCCAATTAATATAAACATTAAATCTAAAAATTCTGCAGTAAGCAGAATCAGGCAACTATACTATGAAGTTGAAGCACCTGAAAAATTTGATCTGCTAAATAAAATAATATATACTGAGAAACCTGATAGTGTTATGATATTTTGCAGGACTAAAAAAAATGTAGATGACTTAGTATTACAGATGAAAGATAAAGGCTATCCATGTGACGGCCTACATGGCGGAATGCTTCAATCTAAGAGAATTGATGTAACTAAAAGATTTAAAAGAGGAGAGTTCATTTTCCTGGTATGTACGGATATAGCAGCCCGTGGAATAGATGTTGAAAATATAACGCATATCATAAATTATGACATACCTATGGAAAAAGAAAGCTATATTCATAGAATCGGAAGAACAGGCCGGGCAGGAAATAGAGGAATTGCTATAACATTTGTTACTCCTAAAGAATATAGATTTTTAGAAAAAATAGGTGAGTTTTTTAATCTGAACATTGAAAAAGGTAAAATTCCATCAAGAGAAGAAGTTGAAACAGGTAAAAAATCATTCAATGAAAAATTAAAAACCGGACCAAAAATAAAAAATGACAGCTCCAGATATATAAACAAAGATATGACCAAAATATATATAAGTGCAGGGAAAAAGAAAAAAATAAGACCCGGAGACATAGCTGGAACTATATCAAGTATAAAGGGAGTAAATCCTGATGACGTAGGCATAATAGACATAGAGGATAATTTTTCCTATGTAAACATTCTATCCGGTAAAGGTGATATAGTTCTTAAGTCACTTCAAAATAAAACTATAAAAGGTAAAACAATAAGAGCTGAAAAAGCAATGAAATAAATTTGAGCACCTGGCATTTAACTGAAGGGATCTTGCCAATCCCTCCTGGTTATTTTAGAACTCCCTCTGAATCCAGGAATCACTTGATACCATTAAAATACTGATAATAATAGCATTTTAATCTGCCATTATAAAGTTTTCTGTTCTTATCAGACTTTTTTCCAAAATGCTCTTCAAATTTGTCATGAGCCGTTATTATGAAATAATTCCAGTCTTTAAGCTCTGAAAATACCTTGCCCATGTCCTCATACAGTTTTTCAGCTTCCTCCCTTTCTCCAAGTCTTTCTCCATAAGGTGGATTGCTTATTATAAATCCACAACTCTTCTTTGAGCTGAACTTCTGTACCGGTATTTTTTGAAATGCTATATAATCTTGTACCCCTGCCTTTTCGGCATTGTTCATGGCAGTTCTAATTACTCTTCCATCTATATCCGACGCCAAAATTCTGAATTCATTATTATTTATAGAGTTTAAAGCGAATTTTCTCAAATCTCTCCATAAATCCTGGGGAATTATATTCCACTGTTCTGAAACAAAACTTCTATTTAGTCCTGGAGCTATGTTCTTCCCTATTAATGCAGCCTCAATGGCAATGGTTCCAGAACCGCACATTGGATCTGCAAGCACCCTGGAAGGCTCCCACTTGCTTAACAGTACCATAGCTGCCGCTAAGGTTTCCTTTATAGGTGCTTCCCCTGAATTCTTCCTGTACCCTCTTTTATGCAATCCCTCACCGGATGTATCCACCGTCAATGTAACAACATCTTTTAAAATGCCAACTTCTATTTTATACTCGGCTCCAGTTTCCTCGAACCTTTCTATATTATATTTATTTTTCATGGATTCAACTACGGCTTTTTTAACTATGGACTGACAGTCAGGTACACTGTGCAGCTTTGATTTTATAGATTTTCCCGTCACATGCATAAATGCATCCTCAGGCATTAGGCTTCCCCACTCCACAGAAAGTGTACCTTGAAAAAGCTCCTCAAAGCTCTCTGCATTGAATTCCGCCATTCTTATAAGAACCCTGTCTGCAGTTCTGAGCCATAGATTACAAGTAACTATATCCATTTCATCTCCCTGAAATATGACTCTTCCATTTTCAATCTTTAAATCCTCATATCCAAGATCTTTAAGTTCTCTGGCAACTATGGATTCCAATCCAAATGTTGATGTTGCAATTAATGTATACTCCATTTTGTCCTCCTACATACTTTGAAATATTCATATTCTTTTTATCTAATCTAATAATTATAATACATAAATTAAAAATATAAAATAATATAAATACATTATATTTTATGTTACCAGCTGCCTGATTTTAGTATATAATTAAATATACAATTATAAGAATACTCGGAGGTGTTATTATGGATAAAATAAGATTGGGAAGAACAAATTTGATGGTGACAAGAAGCGGTTTTGGTGCTTTACCCATACAAAGAGTTTCCTTTGAAGAAGCTAAAAAGATTCTACGTAAAGCCTATGACAATGGAATAAACTTTTTTGATACTGCAAGAATGTATTCCGATAGTGAAGAAAAAATAGGCTATTCTCTTGCAGATGTGCGAAAAGATATTATAATATCTACTAAAAGTCATGCAAAAGATAAAAAAACCTTACTGAAACATTTAGAGACAAGTCTAAAAAATTTAAAAACAGATTATGTAGATATTATCCAGTTACATAATCCTGATGAACTACCTGATCCTGAAGATCCTGAAGGACTTTATGCTGGTCTTCTGGAAGCTAAAAAACGAGGTATGACCCGCTTTTTAGGAATTACAAATCATAGAATAGATAATGCTATAGAGGCTGCAAACTCTGAGCTATACGATACCATCCAGTTTCCTCTAAGCTCCTTATCTGCAGACAATGATTTAAAACTCATAACAGAATGCAAAAAAAGAGATATTGGAGTCATTGCAATGAAAGCTCTTTCAGGAGGACTTATAACCAATGCTGCATCCACATTTGCATTTTTAAGGCAGTTCAATAACGTTGTACCCATATGGGGTATACAAAGGGAATCTGAATTAGATGAATTTATTGCCCTTGAGAAAAAGCCACCAGTACTGGATGAATCCATGTGGGCCATTATAAACAAGGATCGTTCTGAATTAGCTGGAGATTTCTGCCGTGGCTGCGGATATTGCCTTCCATGTCCTGCTGGAATTGATATTCCTACCTCTGCAAGAATAACTCTGCTCTTGGGAAGATCTCCCTACAAAGATTTCATGAAAGATGATTTCAAAGAAAAAATGGAGCTAATAAATAATTGTATAGAATGTGGACACTGTAAAAATCATTGCCCATATAAACTAGATACTCCAAATCTTTTAAAAAGAGAGCTTGGAAACTATAAAAAATTTTATGCTGAGCATAAAAATGACTGATTAGGAACATCTTTCTAAATTTATATTTAAATTTATGTTTATATTGAAATATGAGCCTTTATTACCAGAATGTTTTGAGAATTTTTTGAAATGTTTTTACTGCATTTACAAAATAGTGACATGTTGTTCATATTTATTATTTATACTCTAAAATAAGTTTTTTAATATATAAAAAGCTACACTGAAATTATATTAAATTCTACATATTAATTTAGTATAATTTCTTACAAATCAAAACTTTTGGGGGTTCATTTTATGAATAAAAGAATTAAGTCAATAATTGCAGCGCTAGTTATTGCTGGAACTATACCAACTATTGTACCTAATATAGCAAAGGCGGCCGGAACTACCTGCCCTACTTCAGTAAATCAACAGACGTTGTTAAAAGATATTGCAGCTAAATATCCTCAGCTTAAAGACTTAAAAATTGTTACTTCAAAAAAGACAGTTGTAAACAACAATACATGTGCCGCCAAATCATCGGCAAATACTACAAAGCCTGCAGCTAGTACAAAATCTAATACTACGCCTGCAAAACCAGCACAAAATAGTGGACAAACTTCTACTATAAGTGCAGAAGCAAATGAAGTAATAAAATTAGTTAATGTGGAGAGAAGTAAAAATGGACTAGCTCCACTTAAGGCCAATGCTGAATTATCTAAAGTGGCAACATTGAAGGCCCAGGATATGATTGATAAAAACTATTTCAACCATACTTCACCTACTTATGGTTCACCTTTTGATATGATGAAAAAATTTGGTATCAGCTATATAGCTGCAGGTGAAAACATAGCATATGGCCAGAAAACTCCTGCTGAAGTAATGAATGCATGGATGAATTCTTCAGGTCATAGAGCAAACATATTAAATTCTAATTTTACAGAAATTGGAGTTGGAGTTGCTAAAGATAAAAATGGAACTCCATATTGGGTTCAGATGTTTATAAATCCTGGTAAATAACTACATTTAAATATTAATATTAAGTAAAGCTGAGAATATATACTTTATTCTCAGCTTTACTTGTAATTAAAAATCCAATTTTAAATGTTTTTTATTCTTAATTAATATATATTTTCTCCTATTTTAGTGGTAAAATTAATAAAAATGTATAGGAGGTATAAAAATTGGTAGAATTATTGAGGAAAAGAAGGAGCATCAGAAAATACACCCCACGCAAAGTTCAAAAGGAAAAAATCATTAAAATAATTCAAGCTGGATTACTTTCCCCTTCTTCAAAAAACTCCAAGCCTTGGGAATTTATAATAGTTGAAGATAAAGATAAATTAGAAAAACTCTCTTTTACAAAAGCAGGAGCAGCTTTTTTAAAAAATGCAGATTTAGGAATAGTTGTCCTTGGAAATTCTGAGCTAAGTGATGTTTGGATTGAAGATGCCTCTATAGCATCTGCTTTAATGCATATAACAGCTGAATCTGAAGGATTGGGATCATGCTGGATTCAAGTTAGAAATAGAAAATACAATGATAATATAACATCTGAAGATTATGTACGTCAGATCCTAAACATACCTTCAAATATAAATGTATTATCCATGATTTCAGTAGGATATGCTGCTAAAATTCCATCCCCTGCAGATCTTGAAAAGCTTGAATATAGGAAAGTATATCTTGACAGTTATGCTAATAAATATTCTTTCTAATAATACAGCAATATATTTAATTATTTAAACAGCTATTGTCTGAAAAACAAGCACTGCTGGCACCCCCACTTTACGAAGCTGGGGATGTTAGCAATGATAAACTTCGGATAAAATAATCTAAATATTTCTAATGTCTTCTTTTTGAATATCAATTATTTCTGCATCAGTATTACATTCTGTAAAATTTATAACATTCTCCATTGTGGAATCCAATTGTGCCGAACTTCCACATATGCCTGCAATACCTATTACTATCATTTGATGAATATCTTGTTTATCCACTTCAGCTACTGATATGTTAAACTTGTTTTTCAATTTTTGAATTATACTTTTTACAACCATTCTCTTTTCTTTCAATGAATGCACCCACGTTGCTCTCAAGGTAATTTTCATAAGCAGTACTTTCATATATTTTCATTCCTCTTCTCTTAAAAATCAAATCTATATTATATATATTTTGAATTATTATATCAAAACAAATCCTCCTTATCAATTAAGTCCTGTAACAAAAAACATAAGCCTGAATAATATATATTAGAACCTGACAGAATTAACATTCACTAAATTATATTTTTGTTAGATAAAAAGGAGGATAACATTATTTATGAATGATATATATGAATCAACACAAAAAAATGACGTTTATGCAGATGATAATCCTGATAATTTAGCTTGTACTGAAGATACTAATGGATCTTGTGCAGCTGTTACAGCTAAAACTGAAGGTATGTGTGATCAAGTTCATGTAAAGCCTAATGTAATTCCGCATGGAGATGCATTTGTTAAAATTCCAGTTATACTAGCAGAAACAAATATAACGATTCCAGTTGAAGCTACAATCACATTAGACAGAGAGGCCATAGAGATAAAACGTATTAAAAAGAATGTATATTTAACCCAATGCCACCTTATCCCATTCTCTCAGGATAAGAAGTCTGGTACTGGTATATTATATATATCCGGTTTTGTGAGAAAAAATATTGAATATGCAACAGAAAGATGTATAAGCAATGACAGAAAAAATATATGTGGAGATATAAGGCACTGTACAGTTAAAGTACCTTTTAATTGTACTACTAGAGTTACTTTCTTTAGGGAACCTTTCTTCTGTAATAATCCTAATCCGCAAGAATTACAATACTTTACAGATAATCTTAGAAGCTGCGATGTTTGTGCAGATCCTGTAATTGGACGTGATCCTTGCGATCAAAATTTCACTACTACAGAAATATTTAATGAAAAACCTTTCTGTGAATTAGTAAAGACATGTATTACTGAAGTTGATATTCATAAATATCCAACTTCAATAAATAATAAATTCTGTGAAAATCCTACGGAGCAAGAATTCCGTAAATTCACTGAAAAAATAGTAATAGATTTAACTTTGAAAGTATTACAAAAACAACAAGTAAGAATTGATTCACTGGGCAGACCTAAAAAAGCGCCTGAAAAATATGCTATTCCTGCTCCTAAATGTCCTTCATGCGAACCATCTAAATCAGATGATCCATGGCCTAAAGAAAAAGATTGTTAAGCCTAGAAATTTAATAATATCTTTTAATATAAACTAATTTTATACACTGAAGATCCAAAACTTGCTTAAGATAGGTTTTGGATCTGTTTTTAGAAGAAGATAAATATTTGTGCATACCTAATTGCTCTTCTATTTATTGTATTACTCAATTTACTATACCACTTAATTTTATAAAAGATATTATTGATCCAAAAGGACCTATAGCTAAATCGATTTATAAATAATTATATCTTTCAAGTACTTCAATTTACAATATTTTTAAGGAGCGAATAAATTATGGGGAGAAGACACCATTCAAGAAAATATGATAAAGATCATCCTGAAAAAAATTATTATGATGATAGACATAATAGAAAACATAATGAAAAACGTCATAAAAGACTCCATGGCGAAGAACATCGTGAAAAAACACATGATGAACATAACGGAAAACATAATGAAAACCGCCATAAAAGATACCCTGACGAAGAATATGATAAAAAAGAGCATGACGATAATAGACATAATAGGAAACATGATAAAAATCACCATAAAAGACACCCTGACAAAAAACATGTTAAAAGAGAACATGATGATAGACATAATAGAAAATATGATAAAAACCGCCACAAAGGGCATCGTCATCATTCGGAAAAATATTGTTATAAAGAATCTTTAACACCTGAGCATGATAAAATTGTAGAGTATACTGATCCATATAAAAGTTATTGTGACGATCAAAACCAACGATATATAAAATATAATATTTCACAAAATAAGAACTATACTTCCTTAGAAAATACTGATATAGAAAATAGCACTCTGAAAAATTATTATTTAGAAGACATCACCTCAGAAAATAATACTTCGGAAGATACTGATTCAGAAGACATCACCTCAGAAAATAATACTTTGGAAGGTACTGACTCAGAAGACACCGTCTT
>NZ_JBGEWD010000015.1:0-64757 GCF_041205085.1 Clostridium moutaii | reverse complement strand
CGAATTAAGTACTGCAAACAAGAAGTTACATTTTCATTTTACGAAGTAAACTTATTAAACTATTGACTTAGAGTTAACTCTAACGAGTATAATATTATTTAAGGAACGGTGAATCACAACGCTCCTTAAAAATGCATACAACGATTTCAAAAAAGGAGTTAATGAAAAATGGAAAAAGCAAAAGTTTATTTTACGGATTTCCGCACGGTGGCTTTCGGAGACGGACTGCCCGCTAAACTTAAAAAATTAATCAAAACTGCTGGTATTGGACAGATTGATATGGATGGAAAGTTTGTTGCTATTAAGATGCATTTCGGAGAATTGGGAAACATTAGCTATCTTCGCCCGAATTATGCCAGGGCCGTTGCTGACGTGGTAAAGGAGCTGGGCGGAAAGCCTTTTTTGACCGATTGTAATACCATGTACCCCGGCAGCCGAAAAAATGCTCTGGAACATTTAGAATGTGCATGGGAGAATGGCTTTACGCCGCTGACAGTAGGATGCCCTGTTCTGATTGGGGATGGACTGAAGGGCACCGACGATATTGCAGTACCTGTAGCAGGAGGTGAATATGTAAAAGAAGCTAGAATTGGACGTGCCATTATGGACGCAGATGTGTTCATCAGCCTGACACATTTTAAGGGGCACGAAATGACTGGATTTGGTGGTACCATGAAAAATATCGGTATGGGATGTGGTTCTCGTGCCGGGAAAACAGAACAGCACAGCAGTGGCAAGCCGCACATCGACCAAGCACTGTGCCGGGGGTGCCGCAGATGTCAGCGGGAATGTGCCAACGGCGGTCTGGAGTTTGATGCCGTCAGCAAAAAGATGAGGGTTAATCACGAAAATTGTGTTGGCTGCGGCCGATGTCTGGGTGCGTGCAATTTCGATGCCATTGTGTTCGACAATGATGCTGCTAACGAGCTGCTGAACTGCCGTATGGCTGAGTATACCAAGGCGGTAGTAGACGGTCGTCCTAATTTTCATATTTCCCTGATTGTGGATGTGTCACCAAATTGTGACTGTCACGGAGAAAACGATGCACCTATTCTGCCTAATTTGGGTATGTTTGCGTCCTTTGATCCACTGGCGCTGGATCAAGCCTGTGCAGACGCCTGCCTGAAAGCCACACCGCTTCCAGGAAGCCAATTGTCTGATAATATGTCAAAGCCAGGTTTCGTTGACCATCATGATCACTTTATCAACTCTACACCTGAGTCCGAATGGCGTAGCTGTCTGAACCATGCGGAGAAAATTGGCTTAGGTACTCGAGACTATGATATAATCGTAATCAAATGAACTAAGTATATGGACAGCTTTTTTTCTTTACCATAATACCAGATTCTAGATTAAATAGGAGAACGGATGAAAATGCAGAAAAAAATTATGAGGATGAATTTAATGAAGAAAAAACACGAAGGGGACAACAGATTACCCTGATGCCCCTTTTTCTGCATCTTTATTTAGATTAGAGGAGGGTATGAATGGAAACGAGGACTATATTAAAGAATAAGTTTTATTTGTACATGACAGAATTTTTTGCTGGAATGTCAGTAATGGCGGTGGAACTTGGAGCGAGCAGACTTTTAGCACCATATTTTAGCTCTTCACAAATTGTGTGGACAATTATTATCGGAACTATCATGATTGCAATGGCATTGGGTAATATCTGGGGTGGTAGAAGTGCAGATAAAGATCCTAATCCGGATAAATTGTATATGAGGATGATTATAGCTGCTATATGGATTGCAGCTATACCGCTTCTGGGAAAGTATATAATTTTAGCTGTATCTGCAGCACTTGTTTTAACGATAAGTAATAACTTTTTAATTTTAGCAGTCTTCTTAGCATGTATGATAATTTTTGTATTTCCGCTCTTCCTGCTGGGGACAGTTACACCTTCTCTGGTGAAATATACGGTAAATAGTTTGAGCGACAATGGAAAGATAGTGGGTATGCTGGGTGCAATCAATACAATTGGAAGCATCATTGGTACATTTTTACCTACCTTTGTTACGATTCCCACAGTTGGAACATCCGCTACATTCTTAATATTTTCAGGGATTCTTCTGATACTTGGCATGATTTATTTTATAAATGCAAAGGTAAAGAAAGCACAATGTATTATAAGTGTTATTTTGTTCATCTTTTGCAGCGTATTTGGACATTCAGACAGTTTTGCATTTTGGGAGAAAAATCTCTTGTACGAGGGAGAATCCATTTATAATTATCTGCAGGTGAAGGATACAAATGACAGTGTAATTCTTTCTACCAATGTACTTTTTGGAGTTCAATCCATTATGAAAAAAAATGACAGTTTGACGGGAATGTATTATGATTACGCACTTGCAGCACCTGTTATGTCCGGAATTGATAAGAAAAAAAATGCAAAGATTTTAGTGCTTGGCATGGGAACAGGCACTTATGCAAAACAGTGTCAAAAATATTTTCCTAATGCTTCTGTTGAAGGCGTGGAAATAGATCAGAAAATAACCGATTTAGCCAGTAAATATTTTAAGCTCCCAAACACTATAAAAGTAAATACTTATGATGGACGGGCATACTTGAATTCTGAAAATAAGAAATATGATGTGATTATGGTAGATGCGTATCAGGATATAACCATACCTTTTCAGATGTCCTCCAAAGAATTTTTTACTACTGTTAAAAATCATTTGGCAAAAGATGGTATCATGGTTGTAAATATGAATATGCATACTGAAAAAAAAGGAAATATTACACAGCAATTATCAGACACCATAGCAAATGTTTTTAATAGGGTATATACAGTGAATGTAGATGACTCAACCAACAGAGAAATATTTGCAACCCAGAATATTGAAGCAGCTGAAACCTTTGAGCAGAATACTAGAGAATTAAGAAACAATGAATTAAAGACATTGATGTATAATATTGCAGATAATATGAACATATATGTAAAAGGAAACTATCTTCTGACTGATGACAAGGCACCAGTGGAACTTTTGGGAATGAGGGCAATCGATGAATTAATTCAGGATGAACTAAGTTATTGCAAAAAAATATTTAAAGAAAAAGGTATAAATGGATTAATAAAAAGTTTATAAAGGTTAAATGAAAAGGAATTAGCAGTAGGGGTTATTCTTGTAAGGTGCTGACCAAGCGGTACTGCTGTCTGAAGAAGAAGTGCGAAGCACTTTTGGCTGGAAAGGAGATGGAAAAGGGCATTGAACTTGGTAAAAAATATATAGAGAAGTATAGTTCAAGTTATTTTCTGAAATTCATGATAGGATTTTTGTACAATATGTATTCCTGGAGAAGTAAAAACAAGGCAGCGGCAGATAAATATGAATTATATGATTTGAATATATATTGAAAATTGCAGGGAAAATGCAATTGTTGCAATAGGAGGCCCACTGTTTGGAGGCATACTTGGATTTGATTACTATTCAATTTATTATTTTACAGGAGATGTTATATTTTTGGTGTTGGGCTTTACTTCCATAGTATTGAACTTGACAAATTTAATTCCCGTAAAACCCATTAACGGCGGCCATATAGCTGAGGCAATATCTCCAATTATATGTTATATAGGTCTGCCATTTATATTGTATTTACTTATATCCATAAACAGTTTGAAAGGCAAAATTTCATTGTTTATTGTTCTTGAAATGGGGATTTATGAAATATATAATTTTACCAGAAAATATAAAAATAATTCCTATTTCAAACTGGATAAAAGCAGCAGAATAGAATTCATAGTAATTTATGGTATAATGCTAGTGTCATTGGCAGTTAGCGGTATATATCTTTATACATTATTTGATTTTAATGAATTGTTTCAAAGCATTCTTCGATATAAATAATTATTGAAGGCAAATGGTTTATAGTCATGTGTTTAATAAATTTTTAACATCATCTTCTTTTTCAAACAACAGACATCCACCCTCATGTTCTCCAATCAGCATTTGGTTATTCTTAAGTTTTTTGAATAATGGCGATTTTAAAGCGTTTCTCAGAGTGGATTCTTTCAAATTTACATCTGAATAGGGTGAGAGCGGGCATGGTTCTGCACTGCCATTGGCATTTATGTGAAAAAATCCTCTCCCGGCCGCCAGACATCCGCCCATGTATTTCTCATCACCGGGAAATGATAAAAATACCATGTTTTCAAATGTTTGTCTTAATTCTTCCAGCTTTTTTCCCAGCAGGAGGCGTTCTCTTTCTGTAGGTGCAAGCTTTTCAGTGGATTTGATTACCGGAGTATATTCTACAAATATCAGTACTCTTGTTCCCTTATTATAAAGATGCTGTATAAATTCTTTATTTGTGACAGTTTTTATGTTTTTAACTGTTACAGTTATAGAACACCCAAACAAAATTTTTCTTTTATTTAAATTATTCGCTGCAGTTATTATTGAATTGTAGGTGTTTTTCCCACGCCTGGAGTCAGTTTGATACTCAGTGCCTTCAATACTTATCATTGGCACCAGATTTCTATTTTTATCAAATAAATTTATATAATCTTCATCAAACATGGTTCCATTTGTAAAAATAGGAAAAACTATTTCTTTAACAGAAGAAGCTTTTTCAATAATACCTCTTCTCATCATGGGTTCTCCACCTAAGAACAATATAGATGAGATTCCAAGTTCTCTCGCTTCATTAAATATATGTTCCCATCTTTCTTCTGACATTTCATTGTACTTTAAGTTATCTCCACAGGAGTTGTTGGCCCTTGCATAACATCCCTTGCAGTATAAATTGCAATTTGAGCAAATACTTGCCATTAAAAATGGAGGAATATGTTCTCCTTCACTTTCAAGCATATTTCTTCTATCCTTTGCAGCTGTTACCGACAGCATATATTTTATTAAAAATTGAGTTTCTTTTGGATTTTTTATAGATGATTTCAAAATATTTTTTACTATAGATTCAATGCCCTTATTCATATAATCAGATAAATTCAATGTTTTTTTCATTATTGACCTCCAAAATTTTTTATTTAATCAATAGATTCAGTTCCATATTGATGAGTGCATCCCTTTCTTTTTTATTCATGATATCAATTTTACTAAAAGATTTAAATTCATCTGATCTATAAAATGCCAGCTGCATGAATGAAATTAATTGATATGAAATAACTCTGAATTCTTTATCACTTTTGTTTTCTTTAAAACAACCCTTGACTAAAGGAAGTATTTCCATAGTTTGAATGAATTTTTCCTTTAATAAGATATAAGGAATTATTTGTTTTGTATATTTTTCATAATCGACGATAATATCACTAATGTTAATCAAGAAATTTCTAAGCTTGTCTTTTGGTGAACCGCTGCTGTTTACTATATTTTGAAAATATATATCTGCGGTGTTCCCTATTAATTTATTTATTGAAATATTTACCAGTTCATCTTTGGAATTAAAATAGTAATTTATTGTTGATAAATTCACATTGGCTCTTTTTGTTATTTTTCTTGAAGTTATTTCTGAAATATCAGTACATTCTTGCAATAATTCTACTACTGTTTTTATCAATAGTTCTTTTGTATTATTTGACTTGTTCAACTTGATGCCTCACTTTCAAACATGTTTAATACATGTCTTATTATGACTTAATTGTAATGATATATCAATATGTCATTTGAATGATTAAGAAAAAAGTAGTTTAACTATAAAATAAACTACAATGTATGGATGGTATAAATAATTTAAGACTTGGTATTTTTGTAATAGGATTTATAGTTTTAATAGAAATGTATATTTTAAGAAAACCTTTTATATTTAATTTTATAGTTTTAATTATGATCAGTTTGTTATTTTATCTAGCTTATTTGCAAACAAATATGAAAACTAAAATAATGTATTCTGCTGCATTGGCTGAAGTAAATCAAGCTTCAATAAAACGATTAAATGGAAAATGGAAGGATTTTGAAGACGTTGGCAAGGACTTTATAGATAAGAATCACAATTATTCGTATGATCTTGATATTTTTGGCAAAGGTTCTCTATTTCAATTGATAAATACAGCTCATACTTATACTGGAAGATAGAAATTAAAAAAATTGCTAATAGAAAAGCCTAAAGATAAGCAAAGTATATATGACAGACAGTCTGCAGTTATAGAGCTTGCACATAAAATCTATTTTAGAAAGCGTTTTGAAGCAGAAGGAAAAATAATTTATTTGGTTCCTTCTTATGTTCCTGTCAGCTTAATTTTAGTTCAGTGCATTATTCTAAAAATAAATAAAAAAGACAGGATTAAAAATTTAGTTATTGCCGAAAGATATAATTCTGACATAAATATGTTGTATTCCATTTTGAATCCAATACTCATGATAGAATATTATTGGAATATTTCTGTTGAGGAATGGAAAATAAAGTCGGGAGACAATTTTCAGGAATGGATTGATGTAATAGGGGAATTAGAGGCCTTATGTAGTATTGCAGTTATTAAATACGATAATCCACATTGGGGTATGCCCGGGATTGTAGCTGGATCATCGAAAATTACAGCAAAAAATATGGAACATCCTGTCTTGGAAGAAAAAAGCGTGTATATAATGACTTTAATATAGGAGAAGCTTATTCGATTATGCTTGTAATAGGGTCTAATATGTCTGGAAAGAGCACATTTTTGAGAACTGTAGGAATTAATATTGTGTTGGCATATGCCGGGGCTCCTGTATGTGCCGAGGGATTTTTCTGTACTATTATGGATCTTTACAGCTGTATGAGGATAAATGATAACCTGGAACAAAATATATATTCTTTTTACGCAGAGATATTGAGAATTAAGAATATTGTTGAAGCCTCAAAAAAAGGAATTTCAGATACGAGAAATGCTATATATTTAATGAAATTAGCTGGTATTGAAGTAGAAAAAAATTGAAAACCTTGAAACGCTTTTACGAGAGTTGAGTCTTATATATGGGAGGTGTAAAATGGCAGACTTTGAAGAAATATATGCAGAAAACTTTTTTGATGTATAAATACGTGCTAGCCCTGTGTCGTAATGGGGATATTGCTGAAGAAGTTATACAGGAAACTTTTTTCAAAGCCATGCGGCATATAGATAAGTTTAATGGTAGCTGTAAATTATACGTATGGCTTTGTCAGATTGCTAAAAACACTTACTTCTCGCTTTCCAAAAAACGAAATCAGGTGTCTCTGGAAATAGATACAGATTTTACATATACACCATCAGATTTAGAAAGAGATTATCTTGATAAAGATGCGGCAAGACGATTGCACGTTTTGATCCATAATCTAAATGAGCCATACAAAGAGGTTTTTATTTTACGGGTGTTTGGAGAAATGTCATTTCTCCTAATCGGTGAGTTATTCGGGAAAACCGACAACTGGGTGGGGGTGAAATTTATGGATCGGTTGGTAAAAACGGATCTGGTAAAACAACCCTGTATCGTGTTTGAAGATAAAAAAGATAATTTCTATTCTATTGTTAGATAAAAACTAGTTGACACAAGTATGAAGCAATGTTACTATAAACGTGAATGAATATAAAATTTAATTCATTCATAGCAAAGTAAGGAGGTTTACCTGTGAATGATAAAAAAATGGATTTAGATAAGGCTGCATATGAAGTGTTTTTAGAAAATGGATATAAAAATACAAATATATCTGAAATCGCAAAGAAAGCGGGGATAGCTGTCGGTTCGTTTTATAAATATTATCAATCAAAAGAAGAAATATTTTTAGAAACGTATATAAAGGAGAATGAAAGGGTAAGGAAGCAACTGATTGATAAAGTTCATTGGAATGGAAAGCCTGTAGATGTAATTGATGAACTTTTTACCTATACTCTGGAATCTGTCTTAAACAATAAGATTCTTGCAGAATGGAATAATCCTACAATATCAGAAGTATTACACAAGTATTACTATTCGGAATTAGGAACAACTAATTACACATTTCATCAATTTTTGTTCAATATTTTTAAGGAACGTTTAAATCAAGAAGGATATGACGCAGACGTAACAAATAAAATATTAAAAGTATATGAATTCATTTATTATATTGACTGCCATATCACAGACAAAGATTTTGAGGACTATAATGAAACACTAAGGATACTTGTCAAATATTTTATAAAAGGAGTATTTTCCTAAAAATATGTATTCAGGGAGGGAATTTGAATGGTTCCCTTTAATTTAACCCAATCTATGAATGAATTATAATTTTAATTCATTCATAGATTATATAGATAGTGTTATTGCAAAAAATATGGTGTATGGAGGAGAATATAATGAACAGAAAAGGAGAATTCAGGATGAACGGTCTCACAATTTTGGGAATATGTTTAATCGTAGTATCCATATTTTCAATTGTTTATGGGGCAACGTTATATCCATTTAATTTTTTGAACTCTAATTTTATGAGTTTTGTTGTTGGAGGGGTACTCTCTATTACGATTGGAATGTGTATCATCTCTGGAATGCCAAATGAGTCCAAACTAGTTGCTGTTTGGATTTCAGCATTGAGTTTAATGGTGTATGTATACGGATTTGAAATGGAGTTAATTCTTACGTTGATGAGCTTTGTTCCTATTGTTGGATTAGCCTTATGGATTACCACTAAGTTATTTAAATAAAGGAGATTAGTCATGAGAAAAGTAAAAGTGTGCAAGCATTGTTCTAATTTTGATGTAAATGAAATAAAGGCATATGCAGAGGAGGCGTGTTATGTTAAAAATAATTTTAATAAATACTATAACATTGTTGCGGATTCCTCTTTCTGTTACATTTTGTGCCATATTATTTTCGGATAATTATAAAATTACATTGGGTAGTATATTATTTGCAATTATTGCAATGACAGATTTTTTTGATGGGAAGATGGCTCGTAAGTTTAAAGCCCAGACCAAATTGGGAGCAGTTTTTGATGTAGTATCTGATTTTTTCTTTATTATTACTACAAGTTGTTCGTTGTATTTTCAAGGGTTATTTCCCTTTGGAATGTTGGTAATTATTATACTTAAATTTCTGGAATTTTGGATTACATCTTTTCTTTCAGCAAGCAACGAAAAAAACGAAAAGGTTTTTATATTTGATACAATAGGGCGGGCTGTGGCAATATCATTTTATTTGTTGCCAATGATAATATTGATATTTCAAGTTTTACTTTCTAATGGTCAGCTTAGAGTTGTTACTACTACCATTTATATAGTAATTACTACGTTTGCGTTTATCTCGTCCCTACTTAGAATTTTAATGAAAAGAATAAAAACAGAAAGCCACTGAATGTTCTACAATTAGAAGCAGTCTTGTTGATAAGATACATAAACAACACCCCTTATCATGAGTAAGCGTAAGGAAGATTAACGACTGCTTGTTTCTTGATGACGAACAAACGCCAATTTATCTAGATGAACGGTACAATCTACTTGTTGAAAAATTGAAAGGGAAATTAGGTGAGACAGATGAATGCCATAAATATAGAAAGTCTTAAAAAATCCTATGATGGAAAGGTCAATGCTTTAAGCAGTGTAAGCCTGAGCATACCAAAAGGTGAGATATTCGGCTTTCTCGGTCCCAATGGCTCGGGGAAAACCACCACAGTTAGAATCCTAAATGGGATTCTTTCAGCATCATCAGGACATGCTGAAATTCTGGGGATACCTGTAGGGAAAAATAATATCGAGATTCATAGATTGTGTGGAGTTATGACAGAAAGCGCTTCCTGCTATGAAAATCTTACTGCCAGACAGAATCTGATGTTCTTTGGAAAAATGCATGAGATGGAAGAAAAACTTCTTGATGAACGGGTGGACTTTATATTAAAAAGACTGGAGCTGTCAGATGTAAAAAACAAAAAGGTGAAATCTTTCAGTACAGGAATGAGAAAGAGGGTTTCACTGGCTGTAGCATTAGTTCACAATCCTCAGATTTTATTTNTGGAGCTGTCAGATGTAAAAAACAAAAAGGTGAAATCTTTCAGTACAGGAATGAGAAAGAGGGTTTCACTGGCTGTAGCATTAGTTCACAATCCTCAGATTTTATTTCTTGACGAACCTACTTCTGGTTTGGATCCGGAAAATGCACTGAATGTTACAAGACTCATAAAAGAACTTGCAGAGGAAAATCAGGTTACAATATTTCTCTGCACACATCAGTTAAAATATGCTGAGGATATTTGTACGCTATACGGCTTTATAAATAATGGATATGTCCTTGGTCTGGGTACATTCGAGGAGCTTGCCTCAAGGAAAAATGCAGCTCTTCAATTGAAGATAAGAGGAAAGAATATTCTGAAAAGATTTGGATTCATTTATGAAGGCAATGGAACATACAGCAAGTCTATTTCGGGAGACAAAGATGCGAATACTCTAATACAAAATATACTGGCAGGCGGCGGGGAAATCTATGAGGCAATACAGCAGAAATGGTCTCTGGAACAGCTGTACTTTAAATATATCAAGGGTATATATGATGATATAACACTATAAGTTTGAGGTGACTTGAAAAATGATTAATAAAAGTGAAAAAGCGTTGATATATAAAGATGTAAATGAAATAACAAGTTCAAAACGGGTTATTGTTCCCATGGCTATTGTGCCCATTGTCCTGATTGTAATTATACCTCTGGCAGTACTTGTAGGTGCGAATTTCATTGGAAATGATTCAAGTACGTTTACAAAAATGGCTCCTCTTTTAAAAAAGCTGCCTTCAGAATATAATGCATATACCCCTGCCCAGCTTTTAATAAAAGTATCGCTGAACTTTATGTTTCCGTCATATTTTCTTATAATTCCAATAATGTGTTCAGGAGTTATCGGAGCCAGCAGTTTTGTGGGAGAAAAGGAACACAATACCATGGAATCTCTGCTTTATACCCCGATATCTATGGAACAGCTGCTAAGGGCCAAGATTTTAGGTGTCTTTATACCATCTTATATAATTACCTTTATTTCATTTATAATCTTCGGCATTATATTTGACATTGGCGGTTTCATATATTTTGGAAAACTTATTTTCCCGGATATAAAATGGCTCATAATCATATTTTGGATTGCACCTGCAGTCAATTTATTATCGCTGACATTTACTGTTATGGTATCTGCAAAATCAGAAACTTTTCAGGAAGCACAGCAGGTAAGCGGATTTCTTCTCATTCCAGTAATTCTTTTACTGGTGGGCCAGATGACAGGCGTACTTTTACTCAGCAAGTCTGTAATGCTTATAGGAGGCACCATTCTGCTGATACTTGATTATATATTGATAAAGAGAATTTCCTCCAGGTTTATTCCTGAAAAGCTGATTTGAATGTTTCAAGCCGATTTAAAATACTGAATTTCAAATCAAATTGTATTACTGTGCCCAACCAGGCAGAAGTAGTTTCTTGTTTACAATCTTCTTTTGTATAAATTAAGGTTGTACAAGAAAACAAAGATAATTCTCTTATAGTAGAGGAGCAAAAAAAGACAGGATTTACGTTGGTGACTGGTATATAATATAGAAAAGCTCAGAAGAAGGAGTTGATCTTGGATGAATTATAATGTCTGTATTAGAAAATCCATTGAATATATAAATGATAATTTGGATAAAAAAACAGGGCTTGAAGATATTGCAGGGAAAGTGTTTCTGTCGAAGTTTCATTTTCATAGAATCTTTCATGCTGTTACAGGGGAATTCGTAGCCGAATATATAAGAAAAAGAAGACTTGAAGAAGCTGCAAAGGATCTTGTAAATACGGATAGCAAAATTGTGGATATAGCATTGAAATATCAATTTAGTTCACAGGAAGCTTTTACAAAAGCGTTTAAAAAGCTTTATGGAACACCTCCCAGAAAATTCAGGAAAAATCCAGACAATGGTATTGCTTTTATGGCAGCATAAATACAGTAAAGTGGTGGTTTGATGAGATATGTGCCAGTTGTTGTTGACCATACAAATTCAGGACAGCGTTCTTATGATATATATTCCAGACTTCTAAAGGACAGGATAGTGATGTTGAATGACGATGTGACGGATGCAACGGCAAGTGTCATTGTGGCAAAGCTTTTGTATCTTGAATCCGTTTTCCAAAACCCGTTATTGCATGATTAGATAAAAAACATAGGCACTATCGGCATTGTAAAAATAGGATACAGTGATGACAGTGCCTGTATTTTATTCAAGTATATATATCTTTATTATCTTCTATGATCCAATCCTTAAAATACTGAAGTAGATTAATAACATATATGAAATCAGCATAATTGGCAGCATTAGAAAAGATACTATTCACTGAATCCTCATTATTTACCGCTGGCACCATAATTTGTTAATACTCTAGCACTGGGATCATCTACGTCACAGCCTTCCCACTCTTTGTTCGGCATCCAAAAGTCTACTATCATTTCTGCTTGTCCTGGATAGTATTTTTCAAAAATTTCCCTGTATAACAAGGATTCTTTTGTGAATGGTTTAACGTGATATTCATAGTTCCTGCATAGTTTTTCAAAGTCTTCATCAGAATAATATGTTTCTGCATATTCTTTTAAATAATCTACCATGGAATGCCCTACAGCATCACTAAATGCTGCTTTTTCGCGATATAAAATATCATGCGGCAGATAATCGCCTTCAAATGCGTGTCTCAAAAGATACTTACCCTTGTTGTATTTGTTCAATTTCTTTTCAGGGTCGATGGCCATGACGTATTTTACAAAATCCAAATCTCCGAATGGTACCCTTGCTTCTATAGAATTTGAGCTGATACAACGGTCTGCACGAAGTACATCATACATATAAAGCTCTCGGATTCTCTTTTGCGATTCCTTTTGAAATTCTTCTGCATTTGGAGCAAAATCAGTATATTTATAACCAAATAATTCATCAGAAATTTCACCGGTCAGAAGCACTCTGACATCAGAAATCTCGTGTATCTTCTTGCAAAGCAAATACATTCCCATACTTGCCCTTATCGTGGTAATATCGTATGTTCCAAGAATTTTGACAACCTCATCAAGTGATTCAATCACTTCCTCTTTTGTCATATAAACAACGGTATGATCACTGTGAATGTAATCTGCAACTTCCTGTGCATATTTTAAGTCAATTGCATCTTCAGTCATACCTATGGCAAATGTTTTAATTGGTTTTTCAGGATTCATTTTTTGGGCAACTGCACATACCAATGAACTGTCTAGACCGCCACTTAACAAGAAACCTACAGGAGCATCGGCATCCATACGTTTTTCTATAGCAGCTACCAATTTATCATGAATTTTATTGCAAATAACTTCTAAGTCATCCTTGCAATATTCACCTTCTGTTGCTGCAATATCACAATAGCATGTAAATTTACCGTCAGCATAATAATGTCCTGGTGGAAATGGCATAATCTTGTCTGTAAGACCAATTAAATTTTTCGCTTCACTTGCAAATATGATTTTACCTGACTTAGAATAACCATAGAATAGAGGACGAATTCCAATTGGATCTCGTGCTGCAATGTAACTGTTCTTTTTCCCATCGTAGATAATAGTTGCGAATTCTGCATCTAATTTTGAAAACATATCTAGTCCATATTCATAATACATGGGAAGTAATATTTCACAATCACTATCAGAAATAAATTTGTGTCCCTTTTTTATTAGTTCCCTTTTGATTTTACGAAAACCGTAAATTTCGCCATTACAGATAGCTGCATCCATCTTCCTTGTGAATGGCTGCATTCCGCTAAAGCTTAAATCCATAATAGAAAGTCTTTGAAACCCCAAAATACCAGATGGCAAAGTAAGAATCTCCATCATATCTGGCCCTCTCGACTCGGTTCTCTGCAATGCTTTTGCAAATTTTTCATATTTCATGTCTGTTCCCGTATAGCACATAATTGTACACATATTAATAGTCCTCCTTAGATATAAAAACAGCGTCAACTCGTCTTAATAATAGGACGAATTAACGCTTATCCGTGGTGCCACCTAATTTACCATATCATATTGGTCTCTTTCCAGCTACTACTGGTATCCAAATAACGCATGGAATACGACGCCCCTACTTTATCTGAAACTGTCTTAAACCTTTGGTTTAAAGTACAGTTCACAAACATTTCAGTTTGCAACTCCGGAGTGTTATTCAAAAAAAATCTGCCACCGGGTTCACACTATCCCCAGCTCACTGTCGGTGAAATATTTTTTTACTTGTCTCCATTATCGCTTTTATTTGATGAGTTTAATTTTAAACTGTGTATATTTTTTTGTCAACACCTTTTACTCTAATACGACAAAATTATGTATTTAAGTAATTGTGGATAACCACGATAAATTAATTAGAAATACAGAAAATAAAAGCAGGATGCGGCAAACATCCTGTAGTATACAATATATTTCAAAAAAATATATTGATACGTTAGTTACCTGTATTTTCAGTTGTTCCACCTGTATTTCCAGTTGATCCACCAGTTGATGAATTTGAATTTGTATTTCCAGTTGATCCACCAGTTGATGAATTTGAATTTGTATTTCCAGTTGTTTCACCAGTTGATGATTTTGAATCTGTATTTCCGGTGGTTCCACCAGTTGATGATTTTGAATCTGTATTTCCAGTTGCTCCACTAGTTGATGAATTTGAACCTGTATTTCCAGTTGATTCTCCAGTTGATGATTTTGAATCTGTATTTCCAGTGGTTCCATCTGTTGATGATTTTGAATCTGTATTTCCGGTGGTTCCATCTGTTGATGTATTTGTATCTGTATTTTTATTCGTTCCACCTGTTGATCCTGTTGTATCAGTGGATTGTTTGTGAACGGTAGTTTTTACAGCGGGAGTTATTGTATTAGTAGATTTCCCTTTTAAATAAGATTTCCCTAAAACTCCAACAATCATAACTAAAATAATTGATACAATAATTATCATCGCACGTTTATTTTTGCTAGATTTCTTATTTTTATGGATAATTTCTCTACTTTCCTTATTTGTTGTTTTTTCAGCGCCTGATGCCTTATTTATAACCTTTGTAAGATCATCTTTTTTATTGGGAACTGTTGCTTCGTTTTTTTTCATTATTTTCGATATTGCCTGATTTATATTTTTAGGTATATTAAACAATAAGGATAGGATTCCATTTTGTTCTATAGAGTTTATCCTCTTAAAATTTTCAGGTGATCTAATTATAATAACAGGCTTGCTAGGTACCGCATATTGATTTTCTACATATAATGTAACTGAAAATTTATCACCATTACTTAAAAAAGGTATATAGACATCTAAAATATTATCTTTTATTGAAGAATCAAATTTTAAACCTTTTGTTATCTTGGCATCTGTAATTTTTAAGTTATTTTGCGAGCTTTGTATATTTAGATTTAACTCATGAATTATTTTATTCGATACGTTGCTAACAGTAATAATATATGCAAAAATTCTTTTGTTATTTATTGCCATAGGTATACCATTTCCTATAGTACATAATATTCTAGGTGCTAAATTTTTATAATAATCTAACAGTAACCCAGATATAAATGATATTACTATAGTTATAATTGCAGTTTTGATAATATTTATCATATTAATTTTCGCTTCCTTATTCTCTCTGATTGTGTAACTAAATTATAAAGTAGATAAATATTTGTGTCAAACTTAAAAATTAAGTATAATGGACTAAAAAATTCAGAATCAAAGCACCCATTAATGTAAAGCATTGGCAAAATGGGTATATGAGAATAACATGTATCTTGAATGAATCATTCATTTGGTACTGTAAAAAATAGGATACAGATGTTGATAATGCCTGTTTTTATTCAAGTCTATATATTGTCTTTAGTATTTCTAATGATTTTTAGCTTTCAGATAATATAACAGTTCTTTTAGTGAAAGCCCGGTAGGTAAATAGTAAGACATTGTATAAGATGATATAATCACTTATAAGTTAATGCATAATAGTAATAAAATGTGAAGTAATATAGTTTATTAGGTAGGTGTGTTTGTGTGAAAATTATAAAGCCGGGGAAAAATAATATTAGAAAGACTCTTGAGTTAGTGTGGACAGTATTTCAAGAATTTGAAGCACCAGATTATTCAAAGCAAGGTATTGAGGAGTTCAGAAAATTTGTATCATACAATTCTATCATTGAAAAATTTGATAAAGGAGAAATATGCTTTTGGGAATGTATAGATAATGATAATTTAACAGGGGTAATTGCAACAAGAGGAATTAATCATATATGTATGCTGTTTGTAAATAAGGAGTACCATAGGCAAGGTATAGCAAGAAGTTTATTTGAAACAGTTGAAAAGGTATGTGAAAGTAAGAATAATATTACCAAGATTACAGTAAATTCTTCTCCGTATGCAGTAGAAGTTTACCATCGTCTTGGTTTTTTTGATACAGACAAAGAGCAAACTGTAGATGGTATTAGATTTACCCCTATGGTATATTTATTAAAGTAAAAAAGCAATATTTGTAATTGAAGCTAAGACAGAATTAATTTAATAATTTGTATGCAGGCTGATTTATCTATAGGAAAAAGTGGAATACTAAAAGGCAGAAATGCCTTTTTAACTTCAAAATAATTATTTAGGAACAAGTGGCATAAAAATATCATCAACGATCTCTTTAATTGTCTTATCAGATATTGGCTTATGAGTAGTAAAAAGTTCATACCGTAACAAGTCCATAGGCAATGAAATAACTCTGGGACTAATTTTTTCAAGGTTGATTTCACCGCGCATTTCAGCATTCTTTAGAATCAAAATCATGGCTTTTGTCGTTTTACATTCATTTCTTGGATGCATTATTTGAGGAATTGAAGAGATAAAATTTTTACCATTATTGTTAATGGAGCTATGCTGGTACTTCCACTATACTATCAGCAAGTACGCGGAAAAAGTGTTTTATTTACCGGATTTTTATTGATTCCACAGGGAGTTGGTATGTTATTGACAAGAAGTTGGATTGGAAGACTAATTGACAGTATTGGTTCACGTATAATTGTTGTAACAAGTCTTGTCATCACAATTGCTGGCACGATTCCATTTGCTTTTGCAGACGCTAATACCAACCAAATTTTGCTGGCAGTGGCACTTGTCATACGAGGAGCAGGACTTGGCGGATTATTTATTCCAATTATGGCTTCTGCGTATATAGAGGGCTAAATAGAGAACAAATACCTCAGGCCAGCATTGCAACAAGAATTTTTCAAACTATAGGTGGAGCATTTGGATCGGCAGTACTTGTAACAATCATTGAACATCAGTTGTCTGCTAACTCAGTATTAAGTGCTCAAGCAGTGGCAAGTGCATATGATGTTGCATTTTGGTGGTCCATTGGATTTATGGTGATTTCTATTATACCAGCATTATTACTGTCAATGAACAAAGATAGATTAGTTGGATAGTCTACAATAAAATTTGCGGAACGCATTCAAAAGCTTCCCGAATCGAAAGTTTTCTATAAAAACCAATATCGCTTGTTAAATTTACTTGATAAATAAATACCCCTGGGCAAAATTTATTGTTGTACTGGCATCACGATATGGCAAATATAAGATACCCGGGATTTTTTATTTGAGAATAAATTATAATGTTCTATAAAATCATGAAAAATCATATTCCTTTTATAGAAGATATAAATAATTGAAAGTCTGATGAGAGGTATGATATGATTAGTAAGTTTTTTTACAGATTGATTAATTGTTATGATGAAGTAAAAAAGAAGTATTTTCCACAAGTATCAGGAACATTTATTCAACCGGATATGGTGATGAACTGGAACGATTTAAAATGGCAGAGAGAGCTTTTCTATTTAAAAGAAGTCAAAATGAAATATATTGTTATGAATACTTTTATTGTCCAAAATCAAAACATTAGGAGAATATATAAAACTTCAATAAAAGATGAAAGTGAGATAGGATCAT
This sequence comes from Clostridium moutaii, assembly GCF_041205085.1. Lineage (NCBI taxonomy): Bacteria > Bacillati > Bacillota > Clostridia > Eubacteriales > Clostridiaceae > Clostridium > Clostridium moutaii. Next base: position 46,918 of record NZ_JBGEWD010000015.1, on the reverse strand, counting down.
ACGATGTAGTAGATATGTGTCTAAGAAACTGCGAAAAAGCCGGGTTTAAAGTATTCCTGGGAATTGATTATAACAGCATGTGGTGGAAAATAGGACCTAGAAAACCAGAATGGTTATATAACCAGATGAAAAAAGGAAACCTGGTAGTACAGGAATTATATGAAAAATATCATGAAAAATATAAAAACGCTTTTTATGGGTGGTATTGGGTATATGAAGTGGATAATCTTAATTTTAAAAATCGAAGGGATTTTAAGATATTAGCCAATGCTGTTAATATAAATTTAAATTATATGGACAATAATAGTACAAGGCTCCCACTTATGATATCGCCTTTTATGAACTCAAAATATTCAATTCCACAAACTCATGCAAATAATTGGAAGCATTTTTTTAAACTGGTTAATTTAAAAAAAGGAGATATCTTCTGTCCACAGGACTCAGTTGGTGGAGGTGGTCTCGATATAACAGAGGTAAAAGATTGGTTTAATGCTCTTAATAAAGCTGTAAAGTCAAAAAAAGGGATTTTATTCTGGGCCAACGTGGAAACCTTTGATCATACTGATTGGTCTAGTGCCCCCATAAAGAGATTTATAAATCAGATGAGATTTGAGAATCCATTTGTAGATGACATGATAACTTTTGCCTATAGCCATTATTATAGTCCAAACAATATAAATAGCGGTTTTCATAGAGCATATAAAAGATATTTGTATCAACATGAAATTTATAATAAAAAACCTGATGTACCTCAATGGATTAAAATTAATAAAGTGAATAATAAAACTTTGATTCAATGGGAAATAGCTAAAAATGCGGCAGGGTATAAATTATATTGTAATGGAAAAGAAATATATTCTCCTTCAGTTCAGAGAAAGTATGGTGGAAATAAAGAACAATCATTAGGAGAATTTATATGCAGGAATAGTTCAAAAAAATCCAAGTATGAAATAGAAACTGTTGATTTTTGGGGAAATGTATCAAGAAAAATCACAGTTAAAAAAAATGGCGATGTTAGCTCATAAGTTCTGTATGCCAGGGAAGTTACAATTTATACTGCGCTTACAGCAGTAATTTACATCTATAAATTAATTATGTATAAATATAACATTAATATAGGAAAGGTATATAAAAATTGTGGCAAAGTCTTAAAACTAGTGCCACAATTTCAATTAATATTTTGTGCCTAAATTATTGACATGGATTTATTTGTTCTTGCTATCGTAGTATTGTCTTGTTTTCGATCTGATAATTCGGATACTGGATTTGGATGTGATTCTGAACGATAATCTTCATCTTTCTGCTTCTGATGTTGATGGATTACCACATGACTAGCTACTGCGGAAACGTCATGGTTTACTTTGTTTTGATAATAGAAGAATTTATGATCTGAAGGAAGATCATGAACATTTTTGAAATCTTCTTTATCCGCGGTCAGTTCAATTTGATTTGCAAGAACGTTTCGTACATAGTCCCTAGTGTCATGAAATTTAAGCAATTCTGGAAAAGCACCAGGAACAACCTGCTCCCACTGTTTGTTTTCATATTTGGCGAGAAGATCGGATGCTTTGTGTAAATGAGATATTTCCTGCTGTAGATGCATCTCCCAAATGGATTTTACATTCATATCCACTTCATCCTGATAGAAGGAATAATAAAGATAGCATTCCATATATTCATGCAGCAATAAACTTTCCAGCCATGTGCAGTTCGGGTCAATAAGTGATCCGTATTGGCTTACATGCTGTTCTTCTATCATAGCAATTTCCATATAAAGCTGGCGTCCTACATCGTTGTAGTATGTATTGCCTAGGTTCATGTAAAAATTCATTGTCTGCTGTTCTCCTGCCGTAATTATCATGGTACTTAACTTTGTACGGATATCTGCCATTTTAAAATCAACAAATCGCTTGGCTTCCTCTTCCGGATAACGGTGTTCTGCAATGGTTGGACGTCCCGGAGTAATATCCACATATTTTTTTACCAATTGCTGTGAAGGAATGTTTTCATCTAAATCCAATAGATTTGAATAACGGTAAAGATGATCGAAATCCTCTAGCAATGCAAAATCAAGTGCCTGTTTCACATAAGAATTAGGTTCATTTTGTGCTAGCCAGGCGGTCAGGTCCACAGCAACATGCTCGTATCCGATAGTTGTTTCAAGCTGTGTTTCATCAATGGGTTTGAGCCAGTTAATGTGCTTTTGCTGCTGCTGTTCAACTCGGCGCAACATCGCCAATTCTCGGCGCAGGTCATTGTTGTTGCAATGACGATGAAATTGATGAGAGAAAAGAGCTGCTTCCACTTCAATTCCATTCATCAAAATGATACGAACTCTTGTATAGGGATCAACATTTTGTTTTGAATATGACTTTGGATACATGGTTTTCCAGTCCATGATACCATCTTCTAGGGGTATGGGCTTTTGGTCAAACGGATTAAACATTATTATCACTCCTTTTTTCTCTATTATGCTCATTAGGTTATCTAAATATGTATAAGTCTTTATTCTTTAAACATATGGAATTTGAAATAAGATTCACTGATCCTAAAACAGGAGATTTATACCAATATGGAAAAAATAAAAAAATTCTATTATTAAATTGGTTTTTTGTGATATTATTATAATAAGGGTATTTTATATTTTAAGGAGGAATTTTTAATGGAATTGCAACCTGAGCCCGCGTCACACCATAATATAAGGGTGACAGGAAAGGGAAACTGCTAAATTATGATTACTTTAATAAATATTATTGTCATATGTTTGCTTGTATTCATGAATGCTTTTTTTGTTGCTACAGAATTTTCCATTGTAAAGGTTAGGAAGTCTAGAATAGAAACATTAGTGCTTGATGGAAATAAAAGTGCAAAATTTACTTTAAAGATAATACAGGATTTGAACTCATATTTATCTGCATGTCAGCTGGGAATAACTTTGGCATCTTTAGGTTTGGGGTGGGTGGGAGAACCTGCAGTTTCAGACATGATGATGCCGCTATTTAATTTGCTCCATGTTCCTGAAACTGTTATACACTCAGTCTGTTTTGTAATTGGATTTGCAATTATAACTGCCGTTCATATTGTGTTGGGGGAGCTTGCACCTAAATCATTGGCAATTGTGAGTACAGAAAAAATAGCCATGTATACGGCGCTTCCTCTTATTATATTTTATAAAGCAACTTACCCAGTAATGTGGACTTTTAATCACAGTACAGATCTTGTTTTAAAAATATTTGGAATTTCACAAGTTAATGAAAATGATGATGCTTATACAGATGAAGAAATAAAACTACTGCTTGAAGAAAGCTACAGACATGGGCTCATAGATAAAACGGAGCTGACTTTTGTGGATAATATATTTGATTTTTCTGATAAAACTGTAAAGAATATAATGATACCACGTACTGACATGTCCTGTATTTATGTAGATGACTCTTTTGAAGAAATTGTAGCTTTTGCGTTGGAACATCAACATACAAGATATCCAATATGCATGAACAGTAAAGATAATATTATTGGGTTCGTGCACATTAAAGATTTATACAAGCAAAAAATTGAAGGCAAAATAGAAAGTATAAAAAATATTATCCGTCAAGTTAAGTTTATTCCAAGATGGATTTCCATAAGTGAGCTGCTTAAAGTGTTCAAGAAAGAAAAAACTCAGATGGCAATAATTATAGACGAATATGGAGGAACTCTTGGACTTGTGACTGTTCAAGATATTTTGGAGGAAATTGTTGGTGAGATCCAGGATGAGTTTCATGAAGAAAGCAGTGAAATAAGTAAGACTGAAGATGGAAATTATATTTTAGATGGTAAAATTCTTCTTGAGGATGTAAATGATCTGCTTAAAATTAGTATTGAAAGTGAAAATATTGATACTTTAGGTGGATGGATTTATTCACAGCTGCTTTCATATCCACATGTTAATGATAAAATAACTTATGAAAACTATGAATTTATTGTGCTACAGTGTGATAGAAAGAGAATAAGCAAGGTATTGGTTATGATTGCTAAAACTTAGCTGGTTGCCAAGGGCTAAAGATTAAAATAGCTTGCTTTATATAATAAACAATGTTATTCTTATTAAGAACTTAAATTAATAGCTAATAATGAAATACAAATCATTTAGAGAAGGTCAAAAAGATATTAAGCAGGAAATATTTCTAGTATATAATTAATGAATATTTTGCCCTTTAAATAGTTAACCTATTTGAGGGCTTTTTAGTTGTCTATAATTAGATTTTAAGACAAGATGGAATATTAGCTAAAATAAAAAATATGTAGAAAATAATAAGCAGGGCCGTCAGTTTGATTGAATTCAATAAGATATAAAAAATTGGCAGTTACTTACAAAGGAGAAAAATGTTATTTCAGAAATTAAATATTATTGACCCTATTTTAAGGGCTCTAAAAAACCAGGGATATACCGGTTCTACTCCTATACAGGAACAATCTATTCCAGCTATACTTGAAGGAAATGATTTTGAGGGGTGTGCCCAGACGGGTACTGGAAAAACAGCAGCTTTTGCTGTTCCTATATTACAACTTATTTATAATAGTCAAATAGTTCAAAAAGAATCTTCGAATATTAAGGCATTGGTGTTAGCTCCCACCAGGGAATTAGCTATGCAGATTGGAGAAAGCTTTACTTCATATGGAAAATATACAAGACTAAAAAATACTGTTATTTTTGGTGGAGTTTCACAAAAATCGCAGACGGATGCATTAAAGTCAGGAGTAGATATTTTAATTGCAACACCCGGTAGGCTGCTGGATTTAATGCAGCAAAAATATATAAATCTACAACATATAAAGTTTTTCGTACTTGATGAGGCAGACCGAATGCTTGATATGGGGCTCGGACATGATGTGAAAAGAATTATAGTAAAACTTCCTAAAGATAGACAAACCATGGTATTTTCGGCCACTATGCCTCAGAAAATTTCAAAATTAATAGATTCCATTCTAATAAAACCAGTAAAGGTAGAAGTTACTCCTGTTTCATCTACTATTGATACTATTAGGCAGGCGGTATATTTTGTTGAGAAAAGAAATAAAAGGTCTTTGCTTATTCACCTCCTAAGGGATAAATCTTTTGAATCTGTTCTTGTATTTTCTCGAACGAAACATGGTGCAAATAAAATAACAGGAGATCTTGTTAAAGCTGGGATAAAGGCTCAAGCTATTCATGGGAATAAGTCACAAAATGCGAGACAACTTGCATTAAGTAACTTTAAGGAAAAGAAAATACGAGTGTTGGTAGCAACTGACATAGCTGCAAGGGGTATTGATGTAGAAAAAATATCTCATGTAATAAATTTTGATTTACCGGACGTACCAGAAACCTATGTTCATAGAATCGGACGTACTGGAAGGGCAGGATCAAAAGGAATTGCGCTTTCATTTTGTGATGCGGAAGAAAGACAATATCTCATGGATATTGAAAAAATTATATCAAAGTCAATACCGGTCATTGCAGAACATCCATATACTGTGAATAGTTCAAGTGTGGCTATAGGCACTTCAGGTGTAGTGAAAAATAAGGACATAAGAAAGAAAACATCTGGTGGTAAAAATAGCAAAAACAGCTATTTTAGAAAAAACAAAAAAATAATAGCAGAATTTAAATAACCTTAAATTTAGTCTATGGAACTTGTTTGTTCAAGTATAAATAGAAAATCAAAACAGCACTGATATCGCAAATGAGAATAAGTGCAGCCATTGGTACATAAGTGTAACTTCCACCAACACCTACCAATGGAGAGAGCAATCCGCCAATTAAGTTCATACCAAGCCCTAGTATTGCAGAAGCACTTCCAGCTGATTTTTTTTGATTTTGCATTGCTAAAGAAAAGGAAGATGTGCTTACCATACCCACCATTGATACAATAAAGAACAGTGGAACAGTTACCATTAATAAATGCCTTGGTAAAAATAAGCTGCCAAATAAAGCGATACTTCCTAAGCCAGCAACGGAAATACCTGTTTGCAATAATAAATTTTCTCCGAATCTACTAGCTAATCTACCTGTAATTTGGGACATTAAGACAATACCTAGACCATTAATTGCAAATACCAAACTGAAGCCCTGGGAAGATAAACCAAACATATTTTGCAATACAAAAGAAGAACCAGAAATATAACAGAACATTGCGCCCATAACCAATCCCTGTATTAAGGCATAACTGATAAAGACCTTGTCACTAACTAAAGACTTAATTATGGTAAGCGGATGTTGAGATTCGCTTTCTGGGGAATTATCAATTGTCAATGTTTCTTTAAAACAGAGAAGTGTTGCTAAAAATAAAATTGTGCCGATAATGCCTAAAACAATGAAGATACCTTTCCAGGTAGTAAATTTTAAGATTATACCTCCAAAAATAGGAGATAAAACTGGGAATACACCATTTACTGCCATCAATAATGAAAAGAATTTTGTCAATTCTGTACCATCGTATAAATCTTTGGCAATTGCTCTAGAAATTACTAAGCCCGCTGAACCAGATAATCCTTGAATAAATCTTAACACAATTAATATCCAAATTGAAGTGACAAAAGAACATAGGAATGAGATGACTGTAAAAATAATTAGTCCAACTACCAGAGGTTTTTTTCGCCCGTGCTTGTCACTATAAGGTCCGATTAACAATTGACCTACTGCAAGTCCGATTAAACAAGTTGTAATACTCATTTGTGTCAAGGAGGCACTGGTGTGCATTTGCTCTTCAATTAATGGCAGTGATGGTAGGTACATATCCATTGAAAGTGGACCAAAGGCACTTAAAGTTCCTAATAGTATAATGAGTCCCACAGGTAATTTTTTTTGATTGTTTTTTATTTTAAATACCAACTAATTTTCCTCCCAAGTAAAAGCTCTAATTGATCATGAAATTCAAATTATTTGCATATACAAATAACTTGAATTATAACACCAGCTGGTTAGATGTGCAAGTCTTCTTGATAATTTTTTTAAGCTGAGGCTGAGGACCAATCGATTATAATATAATTTTTATGAGATAAAACACAATCCTAAAAATGAAAAGCATAATCCTTTTTGAAATGGGTTCTGTTAGTTGATTTAAAATAATAAAATGTGATATAATATAAAATATAAAATGAAGAATAACAGGGTGCTGCTAACATCCTGTAAGTATAATATAATCTAGTTGCTTAGGCAACTAATATTACTATTAATTATTTAGATAAACTAGTAGCCAACCATTTGCACAGGGGGCTATTATTTTTTTGAGATTTTTTCTATAATTAACATTATCAATGGTTAATTATAGAAAATTAAAAAATATTTTTAGATCCTAAATATAACTATAAAAAATTAATATACTAGAAGGTGAAAAAATTGAATAATACAAACAATAAAACATATGACAAGAGATGGATAATTTTATTTACTGTTGTCTCAGCTACATTTATGTCAACGCTTGATGGAAGTATTGTAAATGTAGCTTTGCCGGATATGTCTGCTAAATTACATGTTGCTATGGCAGGTATAGAATGGGTTGTTACCGGATTTTTGATAACAATTTTAGCCACTATTTTGATATTCGGAAGGCTGGGTGATATAAAGGGAAAGACCAAAGTATTTAGATTTGGCGTTATATTATTTACTGTAGGATCACTTTTATGTGGGTTGACAAATTCACTGCCATTTTTAATAGCAGCAAGATCTATACAGGCAGTAGGGGCGGCTGCCACTATGGCAACCAATCAGGGAATTATAACTCAAGTTTTTCCAGCAAATGAGAGAGGAAGTGCACTTGGAATAATAGGAACATCTGTTGCATTAGGTGGAATGACAGGTCCTCCATTAGGTGGATTTATCGTTTCGGCTGCTAGCTGGAAATATATATTTTTAATAAATGTGCCAATAGGAATAATTGTGTTTATAATGTCCATAAAAATATTTCCAAAGTCAGATAAAGTACTTGATGAAAAACTTGATGGTAAAGGTTCATTTTTATTTATGATATCTATTATATTGATGTTTGGAGCGTTGGTTCAAGGTCAGAGCATAGGATACAATAACCCAATTATGATTTCTTCATTTATAGTTTCACTTATAGCTTTTGTAATATTTATTATTGTAGAAACTAAAATAAAATTACCACTGCTTCAATTGGGAATTTTTAAAAATAGCTTATTCTCCATAAGTATAATTTGTGGATTTATTTCTTTTGTTGCAATAAGTGCGTCTAATATAATATTGCCATTTTATTTCCAAGATACCATGAAGCTTTCTCCGGCCTCCACTGGATTGTATATGATGGTATCTCCCGTTGTATTATCTATAGTGGCTCCTTTAAGTGGACATCTATCAGACAAAATTGGTTCAGAGGTGCTTACATTGATTGGGTTGTTTTTCACAAGCTTGGGATTATTTTTTATATCCAGTTTGAGTGAAAAGTCCCCATTAATTATGATAGTGATTTATATAGTGATTATGACCATAGGAAATGGGATGTTTCAATCACCTAATAATTCATTAATTATGTCTACTGTGCCAAGAAATAAGTTAGGTATTGCGGGAAGCGTGAATGCACTTGTCAGAAATTTGGGATTTGTTGTGGGAACTTCTTTTTCAACTCTTCTCCTGTATAATAGAATGAGTTACAAAATGGGGTATAGAGTAATTGATTATGTAAAAGGAAGAGATAATGTATTTATGTATGGAATGAGATGGGTATACATATCCGCTGCCATATTGTGTTTGATAGGTGCTTTAATAACTGCATTTAGACTATACACCAGCGAGAAAGATAAGAAATGTTACCTTGCCTGATTCTTAAAATTATTTTATTATAAACGGACAGTATAGATCATAATTCCTCTATGATAATTATTTTTAGAGCATGAAGGTGAATGAGAAACCTTCATGCCCTTTTTAATAACTAGTTTATTTGTACTTTACGTAATTCCTTTCAAATTTATTTGCACAATTATCACTGCAAAAATAATACGCCTTGCCATTTATATATCTTGATATAGAATTTCTTTTTGATACCTTCATGCCACATACAGGATCCTTCACGATATCTGCGTTAGCAATTTCTGAATTTTCAATATATCTTTGATGATCCATATGCCCACCATTACTATGAGAATCATTGTGTTTGTTGTGATTCCCATGATCACCTCCACAGCAACCTCCTCCCCGAAACATCATGTATACCATTGTCACAAATATTAAAATATAGAACCAGTTTTCTATTAAGAATCTCATTATAAAAACCTCTTTTCAACTAAAAAATATTAAAATTTAATTATATTATTTACGGATAATATATAACAAAGTTATGCAGATAAAATGAAGAAGTTAAACAAGTATAATTGTTCTTTCGTCTACACTTATATTTATAAAGAATCTAATAAGCTCTTCATATCTTCTTCATAGGAAGTCTATATAATAAAACTTAAAACTAGCAGTATTGAAGATTAATTTATAAGATACTATGTAGTTTTAAAAGAAAAATTATATAAAAATAAACAACTTACCTATAACAAAAATTTTTATAAATAAGGAGTTGGTGGTAATTTGCATAGTTTAGTTTGTGTAAAACAAGTACCAGATACTACAGAAATTAAAATGGATCCGAAGACTAATACTCTGGATAGATCAAGTGCACCTACAATTTTTAATCCCTATGATGCGCATGCACTTGAGGAAGCTGTTAGAATTAAAAAGAAATTTGGTGGTAAGATTTCCGTTATTTCAATGGGTCCACCTCAAGCACAAGAAGTAATTAAAAAATGTATTGAAATGGGAGCAGATGAAGGCTATCTGCTTTCAGATCGTTCCTTTGCTGGTTCAGATACATTAGCAACAAGCTATATACTTGCAATGGGTATAAAAAAAATAATGGAAAAGGAAACTATTGATATGGTATTTTGCGGTAAGCAAGCTATAGATGGAGACACTGCTCAGGTTGGACCTGGTATTGCTTCCAGACTTCGTATACCTCAGTTAACTTACGTTGAGCATATACAAAATTTAGATTTAAAAGAAAATGTTGTTATAATACACAGGAAAATTGACAATGGATATGAAGTTGTACAGTCAAAGCTCCCTTGTCTGATTACCGTAGAAAAAAGTATTAACGAGTTAAGTTTTTCCCCATTACCAAATATGATTAGAGGAGCACGTTATAAAGCAAAAATTTTTGGAATTAATGATTTTCATGCTGATTTAAGTCAATTAGGACTAAAGGGATCTCCAACATCAGTTCGGCGTATTTTTCCACCAGCACAAAGAGCTGGTGGAAAATTGCTGCAGGGCAGTACTGATGAAGTTGTAAAAATGCTTGTAGATAAATTAAAGGGAGGAATAATTAAATGTCAATCATAATTGGAGACTCTTGTATAGGCTGTCAATCCTGTATTCCAAATTGTCCAGTTGAAGCTTTAGAAATGAATGACGAGGATAAGTTAACAGTTAACGGTGAAAGATGCGTTGATTGTGGAAAATGTGTTTCTATATGTCCAGTGTCAGCTTTAAGCACTCCTGCTGGTAAAAAAAATAATAAAGTTGATTCACATGAAGAAATAAAAAATAATAGTAACAAAAAATATGCTTTAAAATCAAAGCCTGAGTTATGTGATAATACTGCAGGTGTGTGGGTTTTCGCGGAACAATTAGAGGGAGAGCTTGTTTCTGTTACCCTTGAGCTAATTGGAGAAGCAAAAAAACTTGCTTCAAAATTAAATGTATCGGTATGTACTATTTTGTTCGGAGATAAAGTGGAAGATATAATTCCCATACTTTTTGAGTATGGTGCTGATAAAGTATATATAATAGATAATCCAGCATTTCACTTCTACAGAGCTGAGACCTATAATAAGGCATTCTGTTATCTAATAGATAAGTATAAACCAGAAATATTACTGATAGGTGCTACTACAACAGGAAGAGATCTAGCTGGTGCAGTTGCTACTGCTATGAAAACAGGGCTTACAGCTGATTGTACTAGACTTGATATTGATTTGGATAAAAGAATATTACTTGCCAGTAGACCTGCTTTTGGTGGAAATATTATGGCTACTATAGTATGTAAAGATCGTAGACCTCAAATGGCTACGGTTCGTCCAAGAGTTATGCAGATGCCGGAACCAGAGTCAAATAGAACAGGTCTTATAGTGAAAGAAAATTTTAATATTGATAAAGATTCTTTACGAACTAAAGTTTTAGAAATCATTAAAGAAAAATCAGAAAATGCAAGACTGGAGGATGCTAAAATTATAGTTTGTGGAGGACGAGGAGTACAGAATGAGGAAGGGTTTATACTTCTAGAAAAATTAGCGAAATTACTTGGAGGAGTTGTAGCAGGAAGCCGCGGTGCTGTGGATAAAGGTTTAATAGATTACAAACGCCAAATTGGACAAACAGGTCAGACGGTATCACCAAAACTATATTTTGCAATAGGAATTTCTGGTGCAATTCAACATATTATTGGAATGCAAGGAGCTGAAACTATAGTAGCAATTAATACAGATAAAGAATGCCCAATGATGAAACTTGCTACATATAGTATAGCTGGGGATTTATTTGAAATACTACCAAAAATGATTGAAGGATTTAAACAAGTATTGCCAAATATTTCTAAAACAAATACCGATAATTTACATATTGCTGTAAAGGGGGTAGACAAAATTGACTGAAAAATTTGACGCCATTGTCGTTGGTGCAGGTGTTGCAGGTCTTGCATCAGCATATATAATGGCAAAGGAAGGCCTTAATGTAATTGTTATTGAAAAGGGGAAATATCCTGGATCAAAAAATGTTATGGGAGGAGTATTATATTGTCACATGATGGAAGAAATTATTCCTGATTTTTGGAAGGATGCTCCACTGGAACGCCCTATTGTTGAACAAAATTTTTGGCTTTTAGGGAAAAAATCTGTAGTTAAGACAGGATATAGAGGTATGGAATGGGAAAAATCCCCCTATAATAATTTTACAGTATTCAGGGGAAAATTCGATCATTGGTTTGCTAAAAAATGTATTGAAGTTGGGGCATTAATTATTAACGAAACCGTGGTAAAAGAATGTATAGTAGAAAATAATAAAGTAATTGGTGTTAGAACGGATAGGCCGGATGGTGATATTTATGCTGAAGTAGTAATTCTTGCTGATGGTGTAAATTCACTTTTGGCTAAAAATCTTGGATTCCACAATGAATGGCGTAAAGATCAGGTAGCTCTTGCTGTTATGGAGGAATTAAAAATGCCTTCAGAAAAAATTGAAGAACGTTTTAATCTTGATAAAGGTATGGGAGCAACTATAGAGATATTTGGAGATGGAACATTAGGTATGGTGGGTACTGCATTTATTTATACAAACAAAGAGCATATATCTATTGGCTGTGGAACTTTACTTTCACAGATGTGCAACAGAAATGTAAAGCCCTATGAATTATTAGAATATATAAAGCATCATCCTATTATTAAACCTTTAATTGAAGAGGGAGAGTCATGCGAATATTATGCTCATTTAATTCCAGAAGGTGGATATAATAGCATACCGAAGCTTGTGGGTGATGGGGTTATAGTAGTAGGAGATGCTGCCCAATTTGTAAATGGCATTCATCGTGAAGGTTCAAATCTTGGAATGACATCAGGGCGTTTTGCCGCAGAAACCATGATACGTGCTAAAAGGATGGATAAATTTGATGCGAAAACACTTTCATACTATCAAGATCTTGTGAAAAATAGTTATATTATGAAAGATCTGAGAAAATATAAAAATGCTTCTAATACCATGGAAAGTAATCCACAATTCTTTAATCACTATATACCAGCAGCTAATAAAGTTATGAGCGAAATGTTTACGGTTGATGGCATATCTAAATCTAAGAAGCAGAAACTAGCTATTAAACATGTAACTTCTGGTAGATCAATATTTAGTTTGGCAAGGGACGGATTAAAGATATGGAGGGCTATGAAATGATGGATGATATTAAAAATAAAGTGAATATTGATGATAAATTATTTTTGAATAGCTATAATGTTGATACAGCTTCACATCTGGCTATTAAAGATACTGCAGTGTGTTTAGATTGTAATGAAAAAATTTGTACTTTTATCTGCCCAGCTCATGTTTATGAATGGAAGGATGGTCATTTAACAGTTGATTATGAAGGATGTCTTGAATGTGGAGCATGCCGCATCGGATGCAGTCATGACAATATCGACTGGACATACCCAAGAGGTGGCTTTGGTATACAATTTAGATTGGGATAATTGAGATTAAATTTAAATAAAATTAGGGGGTGGGGATAGATTCGTGTAAAAATCTATCTCCATTATTTTAGTATAATGAGATAAAAGATTTGGAAATATGTTTATAAAATAATAGAAAACAGCAGGCTGGATAACCTGCTGTTTTCTATTATTTAATTACTAATTTTTTTAATATTTGTATTTATTTTGTCCTTTATATTATTATGGGGTTTATCCTTTTTAGAATGCATAAACATCATTGGTATCATCAGAAACATCATTATAGGACATATAAAAGGTGCTACTGATGCGAGCATGATTTTAAGTCTTGGTGATACTCCTAAAAAAGGTAAAGATGCAACTAGAAGTATTGGAATAGCGCAGCAAAGAACCATCATAAGCATATGACCTATTCCACTATGTCTTCCTTTATTCTCTTCATTTGAATTATTTCCATGACAATTCATATAAATGCTCCTCACTAATTTTATTTACTTGATAATATCTTATTATTGTGCAGATATTATGAAGAAATTAAAATACAATATAATTATTTAATTTCAATAGGCTTTGTACCATAGTGTATAGAGGCTATACCTCCAGACAGAGATTTATAGTTAACTTCATGGAAACCTATGGATTCAAAGGTATATTTTAATTCAGCTTTCGTCATAAAGTTATTTACGGAGTCTCTAAGATAGGAATAGGCGATTTTATTACCGCTTCCTATATATCCAATGATCGGCAGAATATTATTAAAATATAATCCATATATCTGTCTAAATATAGGCATTTGCGGAGTTGATAATTCTAAACAAATCACCCTTCCACCTGGTTTTAGTACTCTGTAAATTTCAGATAATGCTTTTGTCTTATTGGGAATATTTCTTAACCCAAAAGCGATAGTTACACAATCAAAGCTGTAATTTTCAAATGGAAGTTCTTGAACATCACCTTTAAGTAATTTGTATTTATAATTATTCATATTTTTATTAAGACGTTTATAACCTACGTCAAGCATAGCTTTATTGAAATCTAGACCTATAACTTCAGTGTCTCTACCAACTCTTTTGCAGGCATAATATATCATTTTGCCAGTACCACAGCATAAATCTAAAACTCTGCTGTTTTTTTTCATATTTGAAATATTGACAGCTTTTTTTCTCCAAAAACTGTCAATATTAAGAGTTAGTATTGTATTTAAAATATCATATTTTTCAGCAATAGATGAAAAAATACTTTCAACATTAGATTTTTCACTTTTCATATTTTGACCTCCATTTTATATTAGTGGGAATAAAACAAATATTGTAAAATCCCAAAGCGCATGTGATATAATTACTGGTATAAGAGATTGTCTTTTCTTATAAAGCCATCCCCAGTATAATCCACATACCAAAGCTGCTAAAACTAACATAAAGTTTCCAGTAATAACGTGTACTAATGAATATAGTAATGCTGATAGAACATACCCTTTATTTTCTCCTAATATTTTAGCTAAAGTGGATTGAATAAAACCCCTCCAGTAGATTTCTTCTCCAGGACCAATCAAGAAAAGAAGTAGTGCGCTTATAAGTTTTAAGTCTCCTTGTGCCTTATTATTGTAAACTGATAATATTTCTGTGTCTTTGAATGAAAATAAATATCCGGATATTATATTTCCAAAATAAAATATAGCATATAATACAATGGCCGAAAGAATACCTAGAAGTATGTCACTAGGTGTTATTTTTTTGAATTTAAAAACAATATTTTTTGAAAATGACGAAATGATTATCAGAATAAGTATAGAAACGCTCATTTGTATCCAAAAATTAAAGGGCTTAACAATAAACAATAAATACCATAGAACTGATGCTAAAATTAATGTAAAGAAAACATAAGTTAAACTTTTCTTATCTTTAGTCAAAATGCTACCTCCTTTAAATGTTAAAAATTAATATTAGCTAGTTTAAATAAAATACTATTTGTTATATGAAATTAGTGTTAAATTATATAAGAAAGAACAATAGAAACTATAAGTATTGTTCCAAATTGAGCTTGAAGTTTAGCAGTTTCTTGATCAATAGTTTTCAGCCATGCGGTAGATATTTTTGACATATGTATTGATCGTATATTTTTAAGAGCATTTGGTAATGTTATAAGACAAATCAAACTTAATAATGGAATAAACTTAAATAATGTCAGAATTAAAATTATAATATATGGAGACAATATTAAAATAAAATATATTTTTTCTGAATTGCGTCTTCCAACTATAATAGATAAAGTTTTTATTCCTGCTTTTTTATCGTGATATATATCTCTTAAATCATTTGCGTGTAATATAGCAGTTGTTAACAGTCCAAGAGGAATAGATATCAAAATTGAGATACTGTTTATTTGTTGAGTTTGTATGTAGAAAGATACTAATACCAATAAGGGACCAAAAAGTAAAAATACTAAAGGTGCACCTAATCCTCTGTATTTTAGTGTAAGTGGTTTTCCAGTATACGAATAACCACCTAGGGCACCTATAATTCCTAAAAAAAGGATAAATTCTCCTTTTTTAAAAGCCAAGAATAGTCCTATAAAGCATCCTAAGATTAAAAATATTAAGCCGGCTTTTTTTATCTGTTTAGCATCTAATAATTTTTCAGTGATAACACCACTGGATCCATAGGAATCAGGTGTATCTATATTATTTACAAAATCATCATGATCACTAAGTAAGTTTATTGATGTGTGTAAAAATAATACATCTAGTAATGCAATCATAAAATATTCTAAATTAAAATTGGTATATTTACTTGCCAAAACTGCACCAATTGTGACTGGAATTACAGATCCAGTTAATGAAAAGGGCCTAATTGCCCTAAGCCATATTTTAAGTTTATTATTTGTCATTCTTAATCCTCCCATTAATGAATCTTATTTAAGTTATAATTATAAATATAGTATAATAAATCAGCATGAAAATTTTATAAAGAGAGACCATATCATTATTTATGAAAGATATGGTCTTGGAATTCTAATTACATACGCATTTCCATTGGAAGAGCAAATAATATAAGATTCACAACTGCTAAAAATACTATCAAGATTGTATAAACAACAGAGGTTTTTATAGAGCCTTTGTCTCCATAAGTATGTTTTGCAATCCTATGTATAGTATATATTGAACCTAAAGCCCCAATAATAATCAATATATATTGAAGTATTCGTATAGTTTCATTGCCTAAGATAGCCGTTGATCCACTCATGTTTATTCCAAAGAGTTCCATAAAAGTGAAAATTACAGATTTACCTTCTGCTAGTAGATGAAATAAGTTATGAGCTATATGACCTGACAAATCTAATGGTATAATAGCATATCCAAATCTGGTAAAGTTTTGTTTAACTGAATCTCCATTAAATTTCTTCGCAATTAATCCTGCTGTAGAAAGTAAAATAATAGGAATTAGCATTGCAATAATAAAAGTTATGGTGAAGGTTACATAATAGCTTGTAGTCCCAGTTGCACGTTCAAGCCAATTTAAGATATCTTTCCATATAGCTATCATAGTAATATTTTGGACAAATACAATACCCATAATTACAATAGCGAGAAATGATTCTGCAAGCTTTGGTCTGCGAATAAACCATAATTCTTTAGTAGGTACACGTGGATACACTTTAATAGAATCATTAGGGCAATTCTTTACACAGTTACCACAAAAATTACATTCGGCATTGGTTTCCATGGCTCTTGGAAATTCAAACATTGGGCATCCGGCAGCTTTTTCACCACCTTTATAGCAGGCAAGCACTTTACATTTAGCACACTTTTCTGGAGTTGCTCTTAATTCCATTATTCCTACTCTTGTGTAGTTACTGGATACACCACCAAGGAAGCATAGATATCTGCACCAGGTTCTGCGTTCAAAGAATGCACCTGAAAGAATAACTCCAGCAGTAATAATTAGCAGTACAACTGCTGAACCACGAGGTGATTCAACAATTCCCCAGACATGGTCACTCCAGGTTATCATTATAAACATTGCGTCTATAATCCATATTCCATATTTTCTTAAAAATTTGGGAACTGGACGATTGTTACCAACAAACTTTTGAACAAGGTCATTTATTAAGCCAAAAGGACATATAGCACACCAAAACCTGCCAAGGAGAAATAAGATAATTGGAAGTATAGGCCACCATAATACCCATGTCCCAGCTGTACCAAAGTTATCATGGGCAGTAGATGGACCAACTAATAATTCATAGACGATAAAAGAAAAAACTATTAAAACCGGCCACTGGAATATACCAGGATACCATTTACTTTTTATAAATTTCTTAAATGTTTTGTTTCTAAGTAAATTTACATTATTTGTATTAGATGAACAATTGGGATTTTTTTTATCTTTATATTTATTTTTTTGTTCCATGAAAACAACTTCCTCACTTTCTATGCTGCTGAAGCTTTTTTCTTATTTTTCGATATTCCAGCAACAATAATAATTAAAACGACTGCTCCTAAAAATCCACCTATGATAAACCAATTAGGACCGGAGCTAACTACTTTTACATCAAAATCAGCCATTTTTTCTTGGCTTTTCACAGTAAAGTCTGTTTTGATTTTCCAATTACCCTTGTCTGAAAAATTTATGTTTCCTGTATATTCGCCCTTTTCATGTCCTGCTTTAAAGTCAAAAGTTTCAGGTTTAGAATCTTTCATATTCATAGAATCCATATTATTGCCCGGCATATCAGCAGTTACTTTAACATTTGCATTTTCTAATGGTTGTCCTTTTTCATCATAAAGTTTAATTGTCAACATATTATCACCGGTTTTGACTGTATCACCGCTTAAAATTAAATCCACTTTTATTCCATTCACATCTTTTTCAATTTTAGTACCACCACCGCTGTCCGCCAGTGCAGTTGTGAATGATATAAGTGTAAAAAGTAATGTTATAGCCAAATTTTTAATCATCTTTTTTCCCATGTTATAAATTCCTCCCAAATATAATTAGTTTAATAAATTAGGTTATGTACAAATTCCATTAAGATTTTAACTGGTGACTTTCAAGGTTTAAAACTTATTATGCATATTCATCACATTTTTAATTGTAGGTTTATAGGAATCCAATACATAATCTACCAGACTAACTAGGCTTTCAACATAAATAGAATCTTTAAGATTTTTAATGGAATCTTTGGCATTAGATGCAAATTTAAAGGCCTCTTCAATGCTTATATTTTTTATAGCAATTGGATCTTTATCAATATAATCATCTAATATTTGATATGCAATACCCAAGTTATGACCGTAATTCGATAGTATGTTAAATTCTTCTTCGTTTCCACCAGCTAGAGTGACTCCAAGACCGCAACATACACCCATAAAAAATGCTGTTTTTCCTTCAACTATTTTTAAATATGTTTCACGATTTACAGTTGAGAGTTTAGCATTTAATATTTCAGATATAGACATAACTTCTGTAACTTTTCCAATAGCTTTCGAGAAACTTTTGGGTAGTATAGCTGAAAAAATAAAAAAGGCCCTGGAATATAATGTATCTCCAGTCAGTATAGCTATTTTATTTCCATAAATTTTATTTAGTGTTTTTTGATTACGCCTCATTGGATCTCCATCAATGATGTCATCATGGATTAGACTTGCACTATGAATGAGTTCAATACCCACACATAACTGTGTTAATTCCTCCTCTACACTTTCAGGCAGTTGATTATTTATGGCTTTGGCTGATAATAACGTTAATATGGGACGCAGATATTTTCCTGTACTTGAGAAAAAGTATCTGAAAATTTCTCTTGTTGAAATATCACCTAGATCTTTAGTAACAGTTTTTAATTCAACGTCTACTTTATAAAGTTCTTTGGTTATTGGCAAATAAATTTCACTAAATTCCATTTGGTATACACCTCTTTCTATATAATTTGTCAATCTAGCTATATTGAACAGAATGGCATAAGTATATAAATTTTATATGAAGATACTATGAAGGTGTAAGATAAAATTAGTAAACTATAGTCTTCATAAAATCAACATATCAAATTGATAAAATAATTAAGAAATTTATAATAAAATTAATAGTAATAGAGCCTGTGTGTATGTTCGGAGATGATATTTTTGCAGAGTATTAGGAAAAGATTGAGTATAATAATTATTTAAGGAAGATCTGCCTTATATTTTTGAAAGATTATACAGAGGGGATA
The DNA here is from genome assembly GCF_041205085.1 of Clostridium moutaii. NCBI lineage: Bacteria > Bacillati > Bacillota > Clostridia > Eubacteriales > Clostridiaceae > Clostridium > Clostridium moutaii. The sequence goes on along the minus strand of NZ_JBGEWD010000015.1, from coordinate 27,481 downwards.
AGAGCCGGCGTGAGACAGAAGGAAGTGGAATAGGATTAACTATTGTAAAGAAAATACTTGCTCTTCATTCTGCGGCTATTGATGTTGAAAGCATTACTGGCATAGGAACATCTAAAGTAACAACACTTTCATATGATAACGGAAAACTTAAGATTGATAAAGAAAAAAGAAGTGTGCAGGTAAAAGGAGAAGATACAATTTTGACTCCAAATGAATTTGATATCTTATATACTCTTGCATCAAATGGAGGTAAGGTTCTATCACGGGAACAGCTTATTCAAAATATATATGGTATTGATTTTGAAGGATATGATAGAACTATAGATGCTCATATTAAAAATTTAAGAAAAAAAATAGAGGATAACAGTAAGTCACCTAAATATATAATTACTGTTATTAAAGCAGGTTATAAATTTGGTGTTGAGGAAGATACATAGGCGATTAAAGTATTTTATGAAAGAAGATTAAAAGGATTTTACAGAATGGAGGGAATAAAATGTTTAATTCAATTAGGAAGAAATTAATTGGTGGATTTCTTGTAATTATATCTTTAATTTTTTTAAGTACAATTTTTAATGCATATTCATTTATTGGAGATAGGGAGCATATTACAAATATTAAAAATAAGACAATGGTAAGCCTGGAACTTTCTAATAAAATGAAGAATGATATATTGCAGGTAAGGCTATATATAACTAACGCAAGTGCTATGAGAAATACAGGAGAGCTAAAAATGACCGATAAATATGCTAATGATTTTAATAAAAATGCTTCTGCGTTATTAGCACTAAATCCAAAATATAACAGTAGTGTTAAAAGTTTAACTGGTAACTTCAATAGATTTTACGATAATGGAAAAGAAATGGTTAATTATTATGTTAATGGATCAATGCAAGCTGGTGAAATGATGAATAATTTTGACAGTTTAGCTGATGAAGTTATGAAAAGTGTTGATGATATTCAGAAGGATAATCAAAAAGATGTGAATAATAACTTATCGACTATAGAAGAACATATATCAATGGAATTAGATATAGGAATTATTATAACTATTTTTGCAAGTTTATTATCAATAATAATAGTACTAGTATTAACCAAAGGTATAAGAAGACCAATAAATTATCTTCTAGAAACATTTATAGAACTTGAAAGTGGAGAAGGAGACCTAACTAAAAGGATAGATATAAATACTAAAGATGAAATTGGTAAAATGGCACAAGCTTTTAATAGATTTATGGATAGTCTAGAAATACTAGTTAAAAATATAAAGAAAAATTCATATGTAGTATCCAACACTGCTGAGTCTTTGAGCTCTAGTGGTATAAAGGCAACTAAAAAAATATCATTGATAAATAATCATATGGGTAAAGTTACTGAAGATACGCAGTCCATCTCAGAATCTATAAACCAGATTACATCAAGTGTATCAGAAATAGCAAGTATTTCTCAAAATAATGCTTATGATGCACAGGATATAAATGGTAAAACTGAAGAAGTAAACAAGCTTATAATTAACAGCAAAAAGTATTCTCAGAATGTAAAGCTTGAAATGGAGAATATAGAAAAGATTTCAACTGATACAGTAGAAATTACGAAAAAATTAGGAAATGAAGCTGACGAAATCGGTAAAATTGTAGATACAATTAAATCTATTACTGAGCAAACTAATTTATTAGCACTAAATGCATCAATAGAAGCAGCAAGAGCTGGAGAGCAGGGTAAAGGCTTTGGAGTAGTTGCTAATGAAATAAGAACACTTGCTGAAAATAATAATAATTCTACAGTGATGATAGAGAATATTATAAAAAGGATTCAAACTATGATAGAGCAGACTGTTATATCAACTGCCGCAGTTGGTAAAAATATAAATAACGGCAGAAAAATGGTTGAAGGAACTTATGACCAACTTCAAATTATAACAGATAATATTGGAAAAATAAATGAAGGAATTCAGAATATAGCTGCTAGTACAGAAGAGCAAGGGGCATCAACAGAGAAATTAACATCTATAATGGATTCAATTAATGTTAGTAATAATGAAATATCTGGGGCAATACAAGAAATTGCGAGTGGGATATCTACTCAAGCAGAAACGGTCAAGGAATTAAGTTTAGTTGCTCAAGATTTAAATGTTTCTTCTTCAAACTTAATCGGATTTGTCAATAAATTTAAAATTTAAGAATAAATATGATATGTATCTTCATAATTACTACATAATTAGATACTAAAATAAACATATTAAACGCAGTAATTATAGACAAGCTAGTAATATTCAATAAAAATTTAGATAGTTTTTTATTGAATATTATAACTACATTATATAAGGAGAGATAAAAAAAATGAAAAAGAAAATATTAATAGAAGGTATGAGCTGTTCGCATTGTGCAAATCATGTAACAGAGGCACTAAAAGAGGTAGGGGCAAAAGATGTTTCAGTAAGTCTGGATAAAAAGTTTGCCACTGCTGAGATAGGGGATAATGTCTCTGATGAAAAAATTAAAGCAGCTATAACAGAGGCAGGCTATGATGTTGAGGGAATAGAATTAGAATAGATAAAAATTCCAAGTATTATAAAAAATAGTACTTGGAATTTTTTATTGTATTTAAAGAAATTTTTAATCATATATACACTTTCATAGTATCTTCATCACTTTGTATCATAATAATAATGAATAATGTATTTGATTAATAATGTTAAATAAAAAATATAAATATAGAGAAGATATTATGGATGGTGTTAATATGAATACTTTCGGGGAGCAGTACATTGAGTATGTAAAGTGACACGAATCTTGAGTTAAATATACAAAATAAGAGAAAAATTTAAATGTGAGAGCTTTTTAGAACAGGATATTTTTAGCACTAACATTTTTGATGCAGTGATAGCCATAAGAATGATAATTGGAATACTGAGAAGAAAAAGAATGCAAGATATAAATGACATAATCATAGAAGTTCAGCTATTATAAATTTAATATTATGTACCTTCATAACAGCTTCATAAGTAAAAAGTATAATAAGCGTATAAATAAGAAACAATTAAGGGAGTGATATTAAATGAAAAATAAAATTATAGTTTTAATAATATCAACTGTAGCTGTAGCAGCTAGTATTTCAGTTGTATATGCAAAAGAAAAAAATAATGCAGATTTCAATAATTTTAATACATCAGTGTTAAATATACAAAATGTAAAATCTCAATCAAATGATAATTTTAATAATATGATAAAAGTGATGAAAAATAATGGCTTCAACGATGCAGCAGAAGCTATGAAAAATAGAGATTATAATGCCATGAATAAGTTTATGGATAATTTAAATGATGAGGATTATAAAAAGATGATTGATATAATGCAGAGCAATGGTTATGGGTCTATGTCTAGGATGATGGAATCTGTTAGTAGAGACAATATGATAGAAATGCATCAGAGTATGATGGAAAGATAAGATTGATGGCTGGTGTGAGGAGGTTTATTATGGAAAGCAAAATACTTAAAATTGAAGGAATGACCTGTGCAGCTTGTGCAAAGACTATTGAAAAGGCTGCTGGAAAGCTTCCTGGTGTTGTTGAAGCAAATGTAAACTTTGCTACTGAAAAGTTAATTATTACTTTTGATCCCTCTTTAGTAAAAACTTTGGATATAAAAAGGTCAATTGAAAAGGCTGGCTATAAGGCTTCAGAGGAAGAAAGTAATGTTGATATGGATAAAGAAAAAAAGGAAAGAGAGATAAAAGCTCTGTGGAATAGATTCTTAATATCTGCAATTTTTGGAATTCCATTATTATTGATTGCAATGATACCGATGATTACGGGAAAATTTAATATTATGTTACCTGAAGTTATTGATCCTATGCAGCATGTGAAAAGTTTTGCTATTTTACAATTGATGCTTGTATTGCCGATAATGGCAGTGGGTAGAAAATATTTCATTGTTGGATTTAAGTCATTATTTAGATTAAGTCCAAATATGGATTCATTGATTTCAATTGGAACTTCAGCGGCATTTTTATATAGTATATTTGCAGTAATTGAAATACTTTCTGGTAATACTGGATATCATATGTATTTTGAATCAGCAGGTGTAATTTTGACTCTTATTACTCTTGGCAAGTATTTAGAAGCAGTAACCAAAGGTAAAACTTCTGAAGCTATTAAAAAGCTTATGGGATTAGCTCCTAAAACTGCTGTCATAATAAGAGATAATAGAGAAACCGAAATATCAATTGATGAAGTTGAAGTAGGAGATATTGTAGTTGTCAAGCCAGGTGAGAAGATGCCTGTAGATGGTGAAGTTATTGAAGGAAGCACATCTGTGGATGAGTCAATGCTCACAGGGGAGAGTATGCCGGTGGAAAAAAACATAGGTCATAAAATAATTGGGGCAAGTATAAATAAAAATGGATCTATTAAGTATAAGGCAACTAAGGTTGGTAAAGATACAGCACTCGCACAGATAATAGAATTGGTTGAAAATGCACAGGGTTCTAAGGCTCCTATAGCTAAAATGGCTGATGTCATATCAGGCTATTTTGTACCTGTGGTTATAGGACTTGCATTGGTTTCATCATTAGCATGGTTTTTAGCAGGACAGTCGGGAGTTTTTTCATTGACAATATTCATCTCAGTGCTTGTTATAGCATGTCCTTGTGCTCTTGGTCTGGCAACACCAACGGCAATAATGGTAGGAACCGGCAAGGGTGCAGAGTATGGAGTTCTTATAAAGAGTGGTACCGCATTGGAAACTGCTCATAAAATTAAAACTATAGTATTTGATAAAACTGGAACACTTACAGAGGGAAAACCAAAGGTTACAGACATAATTACAACTAAAGGTATAAGTGAGGAATATTTGCTTCAAATAGCAGCCACTGCAGAAAAAGGCTCTGAGCATCCACTTGGTGAGGCTATTGTAAAAGAAGCCGAGAAAAGACTTCTTGAGTTAAAAAAGCCAATGGATTTCAAGGCAATTCCAGGTCATGGCATAAAGGTAGTCATTGATGATAATGTAATATTGTTGGGTAATAAAAAACTTATGGATGAAAATCATATTGTTTTGCAAAGCTTAGAGAAGGAATCGGATAAACTTGCACAGGAAGGTAAGACACCTATGTTTATTGCTATAAATAATAGGTTAAGCGGTATAGTTGCTGTAGCAGATACAGTTAAGCAAAATAGCAGAAAAGCAATAGAAAGACTTCATGATATTGGAATTGAAGTTGCAATGATAACTGGCGATAATAAAAAAACGGCAGCGGCTATCGCCAGACAAGTAGGTATCGATAGAGTGCTGGCAGAAGTTTTGCCTCAGGACAAAGCAAATGAAGTAAAAAAACTTCAGTCAGAAGGAAAAAAAGTTGCTATGGTTGGAGATGGGATAAATGATGCTCCAGCATTGGCTCAAGCCAATATAGGAATAGCTATTGGTTCAGGGACTGACGTTGCTATAGAGTCAGCAGATATTGTTCTTATGAGAAGTGATTTAATGGATGTACCTACAGCTATTGAACTCAGCAAAAAGACTATAAAAAATATAAAAGAAAATTTATTTTGGGCTTTTGGTTACAATACTTTAGGAATACCGGTAGCCATGGGTATACTGTATTTATTTGGTGGACCACTGTTAAATCCTATTATTGCAGCATTGGCAATGAGCTTTAGTTCTGTTTCTGTTTTAACAAATGCCTTGCGATTAAAGGGCTTTAGGCCAGCAAGATAAAAGTTAAATAAAAAGGATATTTTTGATATTTAAGCCTGTATTTATACAGACTTTTTTCACAGGCCCTTTCATACGGACCATATATACTATGTAGTTTATTTCTTCTTAGGTGCTAATTTTTGTAAGGAAAATAACATTTGTTGCGGCAAGGAAATTTGTCTTGCCGCTATCAAAACAAGCTATTGACAAGCCTATTGCATTATGTTAAGCTAACTTTATTATATAACTGGCGGAAGTGGAAATAACCACAGGGAATATAATTTTATTAAGTCGACCGTCTGGGCAATAACCCCGGATTGTAGGCTTTTTTTATTTGTTTCCATTATCATTTACTTTTAGAAAAGGAGTGTGTTTTATGAAAGAGTTAAATTTGAAATATGGATGTAATCCAAATCAGAAGCCTTCAAGAATTTTTATATCTGAAGGCGAATTACCTATTAAAATTTTAAATGGAAATCCAGGTTATATTAATTTACTTGATGCTCTAAATGGATGGCAATTAGTTAAAGAATTAAAAGAATTGACAAATTTGGAATCAGCGGCATCTTTTAAACATGTCAGTCCAGCAGGGGTTGGAATAGCAACTCCCATGAACAATGATCTGAAAAGAGCTTATTTTGTTGATGATTTGCAGCTATCACCGATGGCTGTAGCATATTCTAGAGCACGGGGAGCTGACAGAATGTCTTCTTATGGAGACTTTATTGCGCTGTCAGATATATGTGATAGTGATACTGCAAATTTAATTTCCAGAGAAGTTTCTGATGGAATCATTGCTCCTGGATATGATACAGAGGCATTGAATATATTGAAAAATAAACGCAAAGGTAAATATAATATAATTGAAATGAACCCTGACTTTATTCCCAATGTGATTGAAAGAAAAGATGTATTTGGAATTACTTTTGAACAAAAAAGAAATAATATAAAAATTACTGAACAGTGTCTAGAAAATATTCCGACAAAAAATAAAAGCTTTTCAGATAAAATAAAAAGAGATCTTCTTATTTCTTTGATCACACTAAAATATACCCAATCGAATTCTGTATGCTATGTAAAAGATGGACAAGCTATAGGTATAGGTGCCGGGCAGCAGTCGAGAATTCATTGTACACGTTTAGCAGGAAATAAAGCTAAAATATGGTTTTTAAGGCAAAACCCTAGAGTTTTAAATTTACCTTTTAAAAATAATATACGAAGAGCTGAGAGAGATAATGCTATAGATGTATATCTATCAGATGATTATTTAGATGTGTTAAAAGATGGAATTTGGGAAGAATTTTTTGTAAAAAAACCAGAACCTCTTACTAAAAAAGATAGGGAAAAGTGGTTAATAGGATTAACCGATGTTTCTTTAGGATCTGATGGATTTTTTCCTTTTGGGGATAATATAGAATATGCCCATAAATGTGGTGTAAAGTATGTTGCTCAGCCAGGAGGTTCAATTAGAGATGATAATGTAATTAATACATGTAATAAGTACAATATGTCAATGGTATTTACGGGAATTCGTTTATTTCACCATTAGATAGATTCTAAAATTTATAAATTAACTTATTGTTTTTAATTTTTTAAGAAATATTAAGCATATTACAATGAGCAAAAAAAGACAGAAAAAAGAATTAATTAAATTTGGGCTACCTATTTTTGGTATAGCTCATTTTTTATTATTAATACCATAATTTCAGAAACTAATTTTATTATAAATGATATATTATATTTATTTAAATGATATCTCATGATATAAAGCTGTCATTTGAGCTATGATTTTGCAGCGTTATTTGTTCTATTTTTGCAATATTCCGCTTTTTATTAATTTATAAACTGTGTATTTTATAATAAAATGATACATAACAAATGATAATATAATAAAACAATGTATAACGTATATAAAAATCTTCATTAGTATATGTATAAATTAATATAAATAAACATAAATAAAACTACTTCCGGATAAGTTACACTGACAAATATCAGTGGATAATTATTAAAACAATAAATTTAAATATAATTATTTTTAATGTTATCATTTACAGTATATTTATTTTAATAAATCGACAATTTTAGCTGTTGCCTTTTTAAAAAAGTTGTGTTATATTTTTATAAATTACAAAACACACAAGTGCTACACCAAAATTTATAAGTGAGGAGATATGTAAAATGAGACAAGTAGCTATTTATGGAAAAGGCGGTATTGGAAAATCCACTACTACTCAAAATTTAACCGCAGGACTTGCAGAAATGGGAAAGAAAATAATGGTAGTAGGCTGCGACCCTAAGGCAGATTCAACAAGATTACTTTTAGGAGGTCTTGCGCAAAAGACAGTTCTTGATACGCTGAGAGAAGAAGGGGAAGATGTAGACTTAGATACAATATTGAAAAAGGGTTTTGAAGGAATAAAATGTGTTGAATCAGGTGGTCCGGAACCTGGAGTTGGATGTGCTGGAAGAGGTATCATAACTTCAATTAATATGCTTGAACAATTAGGAGCATATACTGATGATTTAGACTATGTTTTCTATGATGTATTAGGTGATGTTGTCTGTGGTGGTTTTGCAATGCCTATACGTGAAGGAAAAGCTCGGGAAATATATATAGTAGCCAGTGGTGAAATGATGGCAATGTATGCAGCAAACAATATATCAAAAGGTATAAGCAAATTTGCAAATTCAGGTGGAGTTAGGTTAGGTGGGGTTATATGCAACAGCAGAAAAGTTGAAAATGAAAAAGAACTACTTGAAGCTTTTGCAAAAAAACTTGGAACTCAACTTATTTATTTTGTACCAAGGAGCCATGATGTTCAAAAGGCAGAAATAAATAAACAGACTGTTATACAGTTCAGTCCGGAAGTTGAACAAGCTAATGAATACAGGGCACTTGCTAAAGCCATAGATGGCAATGATATGTTTGTGATACCAAAGCCAATGGCACAGGATGACTTAGAAGCTATATTGATGGAACATGGTCTTATGGAATAATGGAAAAGTGCATCTCTCAACTTTTAGGCTTGTTTGAGAGATACACCGAAAAAAATTAGAATCGGCTAAATTCTAACACAATGTATAGTTTAACATAAAAAAGGGGAGTGTTCAATAATGTTAATGGTAAAAGCTATTATAAGGCCGGAAAGATCTGCAACTGTGCTCTCAGAATTATGTGATGCTGGTTTCCCAGCAGTTACTAAGCTTGATGTTGCAGGGCGAGGCAAGCAAAGAGGAGTAAAAGTCGGAGAAATATTTTATGATGAAATACCAAAACAGATGTTAATAATAGTAATAAAAGATGAAGATAAGGATGATATTATAAAGATAATCACCAAAAATGCAAAAACTGGGACTAAGGGAGCCTTTGGAGATGGAAAAATATTTATAACTCCTGTAGAAGAAGCTTATACAATAAGTTCAAATACGAAGGAATTATAAGGGGGCAGTTAATATGAAAGAGATTATGGCTATTATTAGAATGGATATGGTAGGTAAGACAAAAGATGCTCTTGTTAAAATTGGATTTCCCTCTATTACATGTAAAAAGGTCCTTGGACGAGGCAGGAAAAAAGTTGATTTTTCTATGATTCAAGATTATATATCCGAAAAAGACATATTGAGCGTATCAGATAAGAAAGTTGCAGAACAAATATCAGAAATACACAGGCTTATTTCCAAAAGATTAATAATTATATTGGCCAAAGATGAAGACGTAAAAAGAGTCATAGATACTGTCATAGAAACAAATAGAACCGGAAATCCTGGAGATGGAAAAATATTTGTAACAAAAGTAACGGATGCTGTAAGGATAAGAACAGAAGAAATGGGAGATGCGGCTATTTAATCTTTATGAAAGGATGGGATTTTATGAGAAAAAAATTAAATAGGGTAGTGGATGAAGTTTTAGAACCATATCCAGCTAAAACGTACAAGAAAAGAAAACAGCATATTGTCATAAAGACAAAAGAAGAACCAAATCCAGTTATTACTGCTAATGTAAGAACTGTACCAGGTGTAATCACAGCTAGAGGATGTTGTTATGCTGGTTGTAAAGGTGTTGTCATGGGACCTATTAAAGACATGGTACACATAACCCACGGACCAGTAGGATGTTCTTTCTATACCTGGGGTGGAAGAAGATTTAAATCAAAACCTGAAAAAGGCGGACAAAATTTTAATGAGTATGTTTTTGGTACTGATATGGAGGAAAAAAATATAGTTTTCGGCGGGGTAGGTAAATTGAGACAGGCAATAAAAGAAGCAGTTGAAATTTTTCATCCCAAAGCTATAGGTATATATGCAACATGCCCTGTTGGACTTATAGGTGATGATATAAACGCAGTAGCACAGGAGTCCAGGGAGCTTTATGGAATTGATGTACTCTCCTTCAACTGTGAAGGTTATAAGGGTGTAACTCAATCGGCAGGTCATCATATAGCAAACAACACTGTTATGAGTGAAATGATTGGAAAAGGAAAGGGTCAGCACAGGAAGTATTCGGTAAATATACTGGGAGAATACAATATAGGTGGAGACTCCTGGGAAATTGAAAGAATTCTTAAAAAGATAGGTTATAATGTTATAACGGCCCTTACCGGCGATGCAAGTTATGAGCACATTCAAAATGCTCATCTGGCAGATGTAAACCTGGTGCAGTGTTATAGATCCATTAACTATATAGCAGGTATGATGGAAACAAAATATGGCATACCATGGATTAAGTGTAATTTTATAGGAATCGGGGGAACGGTTGATACACTGAGAGAACTTGCCAAGGTTTTTGATGATCCATATTTGTATAAAAAAACAGAAGAGGTTATTGCAGAAGAACTAGGTGAGATCGAAGACGATATAGAGTACTATAAGGAGAAATTAGAAGGCAGATTGGCTTGTTTATATGTGGGTGGGTCAAGGGCTCAGACATATCAAGTGCTTTTAAAGGATCTTGGAATAAAAACCATTCTTGCAGGTCATGAGTTTGGACATCGTGATGATTATGAAGGAAGCGAAGTCATCCCCACAATAAAAATAGATGCGGATAGTAAAAATATTCCGGAGATAACTGTTCAGCCGGATAAAGAAAAATATCGCATTATTCTGCCGAAAGAAAGAGCTGAAGCTCTCAGAAAAGAAGGTGTGCCAATATCCTATTATGGTGGACTGGAAAAAGAAATGGATAAGGATACAGTGATAATAGACGATATAAATGCTCATGAAATGGAGAAGTTTATAAAAGAATTGCATCCTGATATGTTTTTGACAGGAATAAAAGAAAAATATGTTATTGAAAAAATGGGAATTTTATCAAGACAGCTGCATTCCTATGACTACACAGGACCATATGCAGGATTTAAAGGCGCAGTGATATTTGCAAGGGAGCTGGCAAGAGGAGTTTATACTCCGGCATGGAAGTATCTCACTCCACCCTGGAAAAAACAGCCGTTAATAGATGGAAAATTATCAGATGAAGCAGCAGCTTCAGGAGGTGAAAAATAATGTTAGATGCAACGCCAAAACAATTAGCAGAAAGGAAAGCTTTGAGAATAAATCCCGCTAAAACCTGTCAACCAGTTGGAGCTATGTATGCAGCTCTTGGAATCCACAATTGTCTGCCACATAGTCATGGATCACAGGGATGTTGTTCCTACCACAGAACAGTGCTTTCAAGGCACTTTAAGGAACCGGCAATGGCTTCCTCCAGTTCATTTACTGAAGGTGCCAGTGTATTTGGTGGTGGATCAAATGTGAAGACAGCTGTTAAAAATATATTTGCAATGTATAATCCGGATATAATAGCCATCCATACCACATGTCTATCCGAGACCATAGGAGATGACCTGCCTACTTATATAAGGGAAATGGAAATACCTGAAGGAAAACTTGTTATTCATACCAATACACCGAGCTATGTAGGATCACATGTCACTGGATTTTCAAACATGGTGAAGAGCATGGTGGATTATCTTTCAGTAAACAGTGGAAAGAAGAATGGTAAATTCAATATAATACCTGGATTTGTCGGACCTGCAGACATGAAGGAGATGAAGAGAATATTCAAGCTTATGGATATTCCATATATAATATTTCCTGATACAAATGGTGTATTTGATATTCCGAATACAGGGGATTATAAAATGTTTCCTAAAGGCGGAACTAAAATCGAGGATATAGTAGATGCAGGAAATTCAGATATGACTGTAGCTTTTGGAAGTTATGCATCAGAGGATGCAGCTAAAAAGTTGGAAACTAAATGTAAAGTTTCTTTTAAAACATTGGAAACTCCTATTGGAATTGATGCCATGGATGATTTACTGATGACATTGGTTAAACTCACTGGAAAATCTGTGCCTGAAGAGATTGAAGAGGAAAGAGGCCAGTTGCTTGACCTAATGCTTGATTGTGCCCAGTATTTTAATGGTAAAAAAGTAGCTATAGTTGGTGATCCTGATGTGGTTATTTCCCTTACTCAGTTTGTAATAACATTGGGCATGACACCGAAATACGTAATAACAGGTACTCCTGGAGCATTATTTCAAAAGAAAATAAAGGCCATTATGGATGAATCGGGTGTTGAAGGGATTGCTAAAGCCAACAGTGATTTCTTTGAAATGCATCAGCTTATAAAAAATGAGGGTGTGGATCTCTTGATATCAAATACCTATGGCAAATTTATTGCCAGGGCCGAGGATATTCCATTTGTGAGATTCGGATTTCCTGTAATGGACAGGTATGGACATCAATATACTCCTAAAGTTGGATATTCCGGTGCCATAGATCTTGTCAGGAGAATGTGTGATGCCATGCTGGATAAAGTTGAAAGAGAGTGTGCGGAGGAAGACTTTGAAGTAGTAAGATAATATTAATATAAATTTTCAAATTTGTTTGGATTCAGGCAAGCATCACCTTGAATCCAAACTTAATATTAGAAGCAGCTTTTATTTTATGGGAGGGATCTTTATGGAAAATCAATTGAAATTAGAGGCTCGAAAAGCCGAAATTATAGAAGATAGAAGAGAATTTGTATGTTATAATTCCAAAAATAAAGATGCAAAAATAAAATGTGAGGAAAACAGTGTTTCCGGTGCAGTCAGCCAGAGAGCCTGCGTTTACTGTGGAGCTAGAGTGGTTCTCAATCCTATAACAGATGCCTTTCATTTAATACATGGACCTATAGGATGTGCAGCTTATACCTGGGATCTCAGGGGAAGTTTGTCCAGCGGATCTGAGTTGTTTAGAAACAGTTTTTCCACGGATTTAAGTGAGACAGATGTCATATTTGGAGGAGAAAAAAAGTTAAGGGAAGCTGTTGATGAAATAGTTAAAAAATTTCATCCCAAAGTTATTTTCATATATGCTACCTGCATAGTGGGAGTTATAGGTGATGATATAGATGCAGTCTGTAGGAGTGCGGAAGAAAAATATAAAATAAGGGTGATACCTGTAAAATCACCTGGATTTTCCGGAAGCAAGTCCACAGGTTACAGAGCTGCCTGTAATGCCATATTGAAGCTTATAGGAGATAAGAAAAGTGATAAAAAGGTAAATGGTATAAATTATCTTGGAGATTTTAATCTGGCAGGAGAAGTCTGGGTGGTGGAAAATTATCTAAAGAGGATAGGTATTGACATTGTTTCAAAGCTCACAGGAGACGGAAAAGTTGATGAGATAATGAAAGCCCCTCAGGCAAAACTCAACATAGTTCAATGTGCAGGTTCCATGGGGTATCTTGCAAAAAAAATGGAGGAAACATATGATATTCCTTTTATAAAAACAAGTTTTGTGGGACTTGAAGATACGGAAAATTCACTGCTTCATATTGCAAATATTCTAGGAGACGAAGATACTGTAAAAAAAGCTGAGAAGCTTATAATGATAGAAAGCGGGAAAATACAGCCGGAGCTTGATTATTACAGGGGAAGGCTTAAAGGCAAAAAAGCTGCCATATACGTAGGAGGAGGTTACAAGGCCATATCGCTTATAAAACAGTTCAGAGATCTTGGAATGGAAACCGTAATGGTTGGAACTCAGACCGGAAAACCTGAGGATTATGACATAATAAGGCAGATTACAAAAGAGGGAACTGTAATACTTGATGATGCAAATCCATATGAACTTGAAAAATTCATGGTGGAAAAAGGAGCGGACGTACTTGTAGGCGGCGTAAAAGAAAGACCTCTTGCGTACAAACTCGGAGTTGCATTTTGTGATCACAATCATGAGAGAAAACACATACTTGGAGGGTTCCAGGGTGCAATAAACTTTGCAAAAGAAATAGATCTTACTGTCAACAGTCCTGTTTGGGATTATGTATAAAACTTTGGGGAGATGATTAGAATGAGCAATAAAAAACTTGTAAATGTAGATATAAACCCGTGTAAAATGTGCATGCCCATGGGAGGAGTCATGGCTTTTAAGGGAATAGAAAACAACATGGTCATTTTACACGGATCTCAGGGATGCAGTACTTATATAAGAAGACATATGGCAACTCACTACAACGAGCCTGTTGACATAGCATCATCTGCTCTTACCGAACAGGGCACTGTATATGGTGGTACGAAAAATCTTAAAAAAGGTCTCAAGAATATGATGAAGATGTACAATCCAACTACTATAGGAGTAATGACAACCTGTCTTGCAGAGACCATAGGAGAAGATACAAAAAGGATAATAGAAGAATTTTATGAAGAGGAAAAGGACAATAAAAAGATCAGGGGAGTAAAGATAATAACTGCTTCTACGCCGGGTTACGGGGCAACACAGGCGGAAGGATATTATACAGTGCTCAGAAGTATTGTGGAGCAGGTCTGTGAGAAATCTGAAAAAACAGATAAGCTCAACATAATATGTGCCAACTCGAATCCAGGAGATGTGAGGAATATAAAGAGGATGCTTGATGATTTTAAAGTTGGATATACCATTTTGCCGGATGTGTCAAATACCCTCGATTCAGCACATAATGATAAATACAGAAGGATACCTAAAGGTGGTACAAAAATAGAGGATATCAGAAAAATGTCTGGGGCAGCAGCTACCATTGAAATGGGAGTTACTGTGGATGATGACAAATCGCCTGGAATTTATCTTGAAAAAGAGTATAATGTGCCTCTTTATAAGTGTCCTATACCTATTGGATTTAGAAATACGAATCAGTTTGTGGATTTGATATCTAAATTGGCCCAAAAGCCCATACCTGAAGAATATATACTTCAAAGGGGAAGGTTTTTGGATGCAATGATTGACAATCATAAGTATACAGGGGAAGCCAGAATACTTCTCTATGGAGAACCGGAACTTGTGTATTCATTTTCAAGATTGTGTCTTGAAAATGGAATACTCATAAAGATGGCTGCAATGGGATCTAAAAATCTTGAACTCCGTCGAAGACTAAAAGAAGAACTCAAAGTTCAAAAAGAGGACTCCGTTGTTTTGGACGATACGGATTTTGGTACAATGGAAAGTTATGCGAAAAAACTGAAGATAAATTTGATGATTGGAAATTCTGACGGAAGAAGAATGGCGGGAAATCTTGGGCTGAAATTAATAAGGATAGGATTTCCTATACACGACAGGGTAGGGGGACAGAGGCAGGTCATAACTGGATACAATGGATCATCTTTTTTGATAGATTCTGTAGCAAATGCAGTTCTTGAACACACGCAAAACACTTACAGGCAGAAGGCATATGATGATTTTTATGCACCTATGGCAGAGCTGAAGAAGAAAGAAAAGCCTGCAGAGGACAAGACATGTACCCACCCTTGTTTTGGAGACAATGCACACAAATTTGCGAGAATGCATATACCCGTGGCACCGAAATGCAATATAAGCTGTAATTATTGCAGCAGGAAATATGACTGTGCAAATGAAAGCAGACCGGGAGTTACAAGCGGAGTGCTGAGTCCTGAAGAAGCCCTTGAAAAATTCAAGGTCGTAAAGAGCAGGATGAAGAATTTGACTGTAGTCGGTATAGCCGGTCCCGGAGATGCCCTTGCAAATTTTGATGAAGTGAAAAAATCTCTTGAATTGATAAGGAAGTATTCACCTGAAACCACTTTTTGTATGTCAACAAATGGACTTATGCTTCCCTTTTATGCAAATCAGTTGGTAGATCTTGGAGTGTCCCATGTTACAGTTACAATAAATGCTGTGGATGAGAAAATAGGTGCAAAAATATACAGGGAAGTAAATTATCTGGGGCAGAAATATACAGGAGAAGAAGGTGCGAAGATACTTCTTGACAATCAGCTGACAGGACTTAGGTATCTTTGTTCCAAAGGTATAATATGTAAAGTGAACACTGTTATGTTAAAAGGAATAAATGACAGTCATATAAAAGAGATTGTGAAAAAAGTCAAGGAATGTGGAGCATATATGACCAATATAATGCAGATGATACCGGTACAGGGAAGTGGATTTGAAGATCTGCCTCTTGTTTCAAATGCAGAGTTGAATGAAATGAGAAAAAAATGCGAAGTGGATATAAAACAGATGTATCACTGCAGACAGTGCAGGGCAGATGCTATAGGAACCCTGTCAGAGGATCGTTCTATAGATTTTAGAAATGTAGGATGTGAAAGCTGCAAAAGCATGTGCTCCGATAGAATTGAAAAAAATGAACCTGAAAAACTTGTTTCTAAAGGTGGAAGGTATAAATTTGCGATTTCATCAAAGTCAGGAATTAATATAGATCAGCATTTTGGACACGCTGATGAATTTTATATATATTCCTATGATGAAGGGACAATAAGGCTTTTGGAAAAAAGAAATGTGGATAAGTACTGTACAGGCATTTATGATTGTTTAGATCAGGAAGATAAAATATTCAAAATAATAAGAACCATAGAAGACTGTGACGGAGTAATTGTATTGAGAATTGGAGACGAGCCCAGAGAAAAATTGGAGGCAAAAAATATAAAAGTAATGGAAATGTACGATTCCATAAACAAGGCAATAGTGAAAGCTGCAAAAGAATTTGAAAAAGATACTGAACTTCAAGTATCATCTAGTACTCAAACTGATAACTGATAACTTTCAATTGTGAATTGTGAATTGTGCACTGTGAATTGAATGAGGAGGGTGCAAAATGTCCATTATAATAAAAAAGCATAGGAAAATTATCATAGACAGAACATTGAATGAAATTGTGAAAGAAAGTAAAAACATTGATCTCAAATTGACATCAGAATTTCTTGCACTTCTTAAGGATATAGGAGTTGACTTTATAGAGATAAATCAGGAGGTACTTAGAAAAATTAAAGAACTTCCTGAAGGCACAGGGTATATATACAGATTTGAAAATGTATTCGATGCACAAAAATTTGAATACATTGTTTTAAGTTATGAAAAATTTAAATCCATGAGTGAAAATTCTTTACAAAAATTAAAAAGCAAGAAAATAATGTTTGAAGTCAGTATTAAAGATTTAGATAAAATCGCTATAGAAGAATGTGATAGGATATTCAATAATATAAACGTAGTGTGTATTAGAGTAAAAGATGTAGTAAAGTACAATTTATCAGGCTGGAGCAGATTTATAGAAAGTATAAAAGATAGATTTTCCGTTTATGTTGATTTTTGTGCAAGCAACAAATATTATATGGCTACTTCTATTAGCTTGGAAACCTGTGTTGACGGGGCTGATTCTATAACTACAGCTTTTAATGGACAAATTTACAATCTAGCACCTCTGGAAGAAGTTATTTTAGCACTTAAAATTATAAAAAATGGAGAATTTCACGGTAATTTAAAATCATTGGCAAAAGCAGCATATGTTTATGTTAAGCTTACAGGCCAAAAAGTATCTCCCATGAAGGCTGTAATAGGAGAAGACATTTTTAAGTATGAATCGGGCATTCATGTGGATGGAATAGAAAAAAATCCTGACAATTACGAGCCTTATAATCCCTGTGATGTAGGTGAAACAAGGACTATGTATATAGGTAAACATTCGGGGAAAAAGGCTGTTATGGTTAAATTGAAGGAGCTCAATGTAGATTATGAAGGTATGGATATGGAAAAATTTTTGAACAAAGTCAGAAAAATGAGTACTGAGCTCAAGAGAAATATTCTGGATGATGAATTGATCAAAATGTTCAATGATTTTAAAAATACCTGCTTGAAATAAAGTTTATTTGAAGGAAGGTGTAATTATGGATGTAAAGATAGTTGATACTACTTTAAGAGAAGGTGAGCAAAAAGCCTGTATAGCCCTTGGAATAAATGAAAAAGTGAGAATTGCAAAGCTGATAAATGATATGGGAATTTATCAAATAGAAGCAGGCTCCGCAGCTATGGGTGGATATGAAAAGGAAAGTATTAAAAAAATTGCAGGACTGGGGTTAAAAAGCAGGATATCTTCATGGAACAGAGCAAACATTAAAGATATAGATGCATCCATAGATTGCGGTGTTGACATAATTCATATATCCATTCCAACATCTGATTTGCAGATTAGTTCCAAACTGGGGAAAGATAAAAAATGGGTTTTGAACAGTATAAAAAAGTGTGCTGCTTATGCACTTCACAAGGGTTTTGAGGTAACAATAGGAATGGAAGATGCCACCAGATCAGATATAAATTTTTTAATTGAACTCTGTGGTACTGTTTCTGAAATGGGAATTAAAAGAGTAAGGTATTCCGATACGGTAGGAATATCTTATCCAAGGAAAATATTTTATAATATAAAAAAATTGATGCAGGAAGTGCCTGTAGAAATTGAAATACACACCCATAATGATTTTGGAATGGCGCTCGCAAATTCCCTTGGAGCAGCTGAGGCTGGAGCTAAATTTGTAGATTGTACTGTAACTGGTATAGGTGAAAGGGCCGGGAACTGTGATTTCCTGAAATTTATGCAGGTATTAAATGTAATTGAGAGAGATAAACTGTTTTCTGAAAATTTTAGCAAAATGCTTAGCATGGAGAATGAAATAAGAAAAATGATATAGGCAGAGAATAAAAAGCAGTAAAGATAATATGGGAACCTACAGGAGTGAGCGTAGATTCTGTAAAAATCAAATCTATGTTCATTTCCGTACTATAATGGAAATTACTACAGGAACGTAATCCTATAGTAATTTCAAAATAAATTGTAACATATAATCTACTTTACTAGGCCATCAACATTACATTTGAGGCTTTAATTACTGCTGTAGCTTCAGATCCAACCTTAAGTCCTAGACTTGCTATTGAATCCATTGTTATAATAGAACATATTTTGTTTCCATTTCCTATGTCTATTATAACCTCACCGTTAACAGCCCCATCTTTGATTTCAATTATTTTTCCCTTTAATTGATTCCTTGCACTGAGTTTCATAGTTCTACCTCCTTTATTTTTATTTTATATTTATGAGTTTTTCTTATTATGACTTAATTATACATAAAATTCAGATAGAATTAAACATTTATTTAATTCTATATCTGCCTAGCAAGTTGTAAAATAGTCTAATTAGCTGATTGGGAATTCCATTTTGGTGCAGGGCCTCTCAAATAGGATATAAAAGCTGCAAATAAGCTGAAGAAAAAAGAAATTGTAAAAGCCATTCTAAGTCCGCTTATAAATTGGGTGGAGGCAATGCTGGCTGAAGAAACATGGGAATGCACAAAAAGTGCCTGCATGGCAGCAGGTGATATACTCGAGGAAATTATAGCCATTGATATAGCTATACTAAGTACCATTCCCGCATTGTTGAACATAGTTCTTACGCCTGCTGCTATTCCTCTTTTATCAGCTGGTACATTTGCCATTATAGCACTGGTATTTGGAGAAAAGAACATTCCAGATCCAATTCCCGTAATTACCATACAGATTATTAAAGTGGACATGGAGGAGGTTGTGCTTATTTTCATAAAACCAATCAAACCTAAACCAGAAACAAGAAGACCTGCTGAACTCAATATTCTCGCACCATATTTATCACAAACCCACCCGCTTATAGGAGACATGGCCATCATGGCAATTGCAAAGGGTGATAGAAATATACCAGCTGCAATGGGATCAATTCCCTTGTCACCTTCAAAATAAAATATGAGAAGAAAAGTTACAGCACCTCTTGCGATACCATTTAAAAGTGTACTTGCATAGGCAAAAGCAAGAAGTCTTGTCTTTAAAAGTCTCATATCCAGCATAGGATATTTTGTGTGATTTTCAATGTAGGTAAATGAACTGATTAGCAATATTGCAATTGAAAATAATATTATTACAGATTTGCTGAGCCACTGTGTAAATCCTCCTATAGTAAGGGCAAGAAGTAATGAGAACAATCCAAAAGTGAAGGTAAATGTACCTCTAAAATCGAATTTCTCATGATTAGAAGTTTCTTTCATCTCTTTAAGAGATACCGCAGCCCAGATAGTTCCTATAATTCCTATAGGAATATTTATATAAAATATATTTCTCCAGCCGAAATTTATTAAAAATCCTCCAAGAATTGGACCTATAACAGCTGCTACACTTACCACCATGGAATTTACTCCAAGTGCCTTTCCAAGTTCTCCCTTTGGGAAAGCATCTGCTATGATTGCAGTGCTATTTGCAATCATAAAGGAGGCACCTATAGATTGTATCATCCTAAATATTAAAAGCTGAACTCCATTTGAAGATAATGCACAAAATAATGATGCTGCTGTAAATAAGGCAAACCCTGAAACATATAATTTTTTCCGCCCAAACATATCTGCTATTCTGCCAATAGAAGGTACTAAAATAGTCAGTGAAAACATATATCCCATTATTGTCCACATTATTATACCTATACCTGAATTTAGGTCTTTCATAATTACAGGCAACGCAATCATGAGTGTACTTGCGCTTAACACAGAAAAAAGAGCTCCTATAGTTGTACACGAAAGAGCAATCCATTTATAACCTGGCTTTTTCATTTTATTTCATCCCCCATTTTATAATTGAAAATAGAGTAATATTTCTAAAAACTCTATGGATATAGATTATATGTTGTATGTATTGTCATTCAATTTCTTCAATTTATTTAGCAGATCATAACATCGCTTTTTTATTCTTTCTAAAGATTTTTCTTTTTCATTTATAGAATTTATCTGTGATCTTATACTTTCAATATATTTATGTATTTTATCAGTATTTCTATTGCTGCCGCCCTCAATCATGTCAGCTACTGAAATTTTAATCATCATTAAGTTTTTTATCTCTTTTAGAGAAAAACCCAGACTGTTTTTTAAATCTTTAATTCTTTCAATTTTTCCTATATCTTCATCAGTATATAATCTGTAGCCGCATTCAGTTCTTTTGGGAATTACTAAACCTACATCTTCGTAATATCTGAGAGTTCTTTTTGTCAGCTTGGTTTTTAAAGCTACTTCCTCTATTTTATAATTATCATGATTCATAATATCGCCTTCTTCAATTTTAAGTCAAATATATTTATGTAATAAAAATAAATTATACTACTTCTAGACGTTAACGTCAAGGTAATGGAATCCTTGGAGCTTTTGTTAAAGAAAAATATAAAAATTATTTTAAAATGTAATTAAAGATGTATTTTAATGATATTTTAATAAATATTTAATAAAATATAATAAAATATAATAATAATAATAAGGAGTTTTAAATATCACAATATTAAAGGGGAAAAACAAATGATATTCTATGAGAGATTTAATAACATTATATTAAAAATAAAAATGTTTAACAAAAAAAACAACACATTCCATAAAAGTTTTAAAATTGGAATATTGCTAAAGGGAATTGATGGAGTACTAGAAATCATAGGTGGAATATTATTAGTATTTTTAAATCCCAATAGGCTGAATAGAATAATTGTTATATTAACACAGCATGAATTATCAGAAGATCCTAAAGATGCTATTGCGAATTTTGCTATGAGTATGGCATCTAACTTTTCTATAAATAATCAACATTTTGGTATTTACTATTTAATGTCACATGGAATAATAAAATTAATTCTTGTTATCATGCTTTGGAAAAGGAAGATTTGGGCATATCCTCTGACTGTAGGTTCTTTACTGTTATTCATTTTTTATCAGGTATATCGTTGTATAGTTAGTTATTCTGCAGGGCTTATAGTGCTGACTGTTTTTGATATTATAATGATAATATTGACATTGATTGAGTACAGTAATGTGAGAAATAATACTAGATGATATTTAAATGTAAAGAAACTAGAATTTTAAGCCTAGGGTGAGAAATTGCCCTAGGCTTTATAATTTGTTTAATCTTTATAATCATTTTGTTAATAACAAATTGTATAGGCTTTCAAGGCAAATATGGATTAAATACTGTAACAGCAGCAGGTATAGCTTGCAGTAAAAAAGAAATATATCTAACTTTTGATGATGGACCAAGTTCAATGACTGATAAAGTTCTTGATATATTAAAAGAAAAAGATGTCAAGGCAACATTTTTTTTAATAGGGAATCAGATTAAAGAAAATGAATTTACTGTAAAAAGAATATATGATGAAGGGCATAGTATAGGGCTTCATACTTATACTCATAAAAGAAAAAAAATATATTCTAGTCAGAATGCTTTTATAAAAGAAATGGATAATACACGTGAAGAGGTAAATAGAGTTGTGGGAATAGAACCTAATATAATAAGGTTTCCTGAAGGCAGTAGAAAACATTTAAATAAAGATATGCTTCAGAAATTACATGGATATAATTACAAAATATATGACTGGAATATAGTAACTTCTGATGGGATAAATGCGAAGACTCCGCCAGAAAAGCTTTTTAGGCAGGCTACAAAAGGCAAAAATAAGCCTGACGCTATTATATTGCTTATGCATTGCGATTATATGCATAAAAATACTTGTAAAGCTCTTCCCAGAATAATAAATTTTTATAAACAAGAGGGTTATGAATTTAAAATTATTACCAATAATACTCCAGAACTGTATTTCCCTATATCAAAGAAATAATATTATTTCTTTGATATAGGGAAATACACATAAAATAACATATTATGAAGTTAAATCCCAATATAAAAGAAAAACCTCAGCAATTCAACTGGAGTTTTTCTTTGCCGTCAAAAATTCGAACAATCGTAATAATTTCAGATAACAAATGCTTTTAGCTTATATCAACCATTTTCCATGCAGTTTTATCCAGTAAATGATTTCCTATAGAAGTTGATGCATTTATAAACATATGGTCAAAATTTCCTGTGTTTTTATAAGAAATAATGATATGAATAAGTCCATGGTATACGAAATATTTTATTCCCTTTACATTTGTTATTGGAATACTTGAAGTATGCCTTAATATTAATTTTTTATTTTTAATTTCAATATTGAATTTGGAAGCTTTCCCTTTTTGGAACAATATCATATTGACGCCATATGTGGTAAACTTGTCAATGCCTAAGTCTGTTCGTAAAAAAACATGCAGATTATTTTCTTTGGATATTTCTGCATACACATGAGAAATATCTGCATCTCTGTTTATTTCTAAACTTAAAGTATCTTGTATTGGGTCGGTGATTATTTCATTATTCTTTTGAGGACTTATTCCAATATCACTTTTTTTATGTTTTTGAATCTTTGAATCTGGACATTCACCTAGAAGTTCGGTTTTCCTTTCAAAAGCATCTATAAGTGGTTTCAATGTCTTAAATTGAGTTTTATAATTTTGAAGTGCTTTAGATTTTTCGTTTATATCATCATTGCTTAGATTTAGTTTGTACCAATTAGTACCTATTCCGGTCAATTTTTTTGGCGGCAATAAATAAAGAGAGGTATTCTTTTTTAGTGGCGTTGGCCAATCTCCCATATGTACAAGATATAACCACAGTTTTTTAGGAGTATAATTCATAGAAGCTAGGCTATATTGAACAAATGCATTAACGGCCCAGTGATCAGGATGCCTGTCGTTTGGATGAGGCATAACTATATAATCAGGCTTGTACTCTTTTACTATATTTATTATATCAGAAGATAAGTTTTCTCCTGAATAGATGGTATTTTTTGTATAGCTGTTATTATAGGGGGATCTAGTAGATTGAGTAAAATTGCTTTTGTACGGATTATTGTTATCCCAATTAGAATTCCACAGCTGTGAAATTCCACCATCTGGATATCCTAAAAATATTATATCTTTTTTAAATAAACCGAGTTGATGCAGTGCATTAATGCTTTCTTGCTGCCTTGTATAACCGAATTTTATAAAATCTTTCTGATTGGGAAATAAATTAAAATAATCTAATTGCAGAGCACTTTTAAAGCCGTCCCCATTAGTGACCAATACAACTTTTACTTTAGCGCCATTCTTTATAGATTTTTTTATGAATTCCCCAACTCCCAATACTTCGTCATCATTATGCGGTGAGAATATTAATACCCTTGATCCTTTTGGTGGTAATTGTAAATTATTCATGTTAAATCTAAGAAAGTAATTTAGAATAAATTCTTTAGAAAAGAAAATAATAATAAAAGCTGTAATAATAGTTAGTATAATTATAATTTGTTTTTTTACTAACTTTAATATTCTCATATAGGTTGCCTTTCTATAACATATAAATTTAAGAGTATTTTTATTATAAGAAATTAAAAGCAGAGAAAATAAATTTTCTCAATTGCCATAATAATTATCAATTATATATTATATTATTTAAGATAAAAATTAAAATCAGGTTAAAATTAACTTCAGATCTTTGCTTTTAATAAATATTTAATATAAATAAAATAGTTTTTTAATAATATAAGGTTAATATGATAGCTGTCAGTAAGTGATAGATATTAATTTTAATATAACTTCAAATAAATTTAATAAGAGCAATTATATAATATGATTAAATACTTAATATAGGTTGACAAGGAGAAAAAACAATGATGTATTATAGTAATTCTAATAAGGGAAATAACATAGTTCATAAAAGCTTTGAAATTGGGATGTTGTTAAAGGCGATTAATGGAATACTGGAAATCACAGGTGGAATATTATTGGTATTCTTAAATCCTAATAGACTGAATGATGTGGTTATTCCATTAGTACAGCATGAATTATTAGAAAATCCTAAAGATATTATTGTAAATTTTGCTATGAATATGGTATCTAATTTTTCTCTAAGCAGTCAACATTTTGTCATCTTTTATTTAATGTCACATGGAATCATAAAATTATTTCTTATTATTATGATTTGGAGAAAAAAGATGTGGTCTTATCCACTTACAATAGTTTCTCTTATTTTATTTATTTTTTATCAAACATATCGTTATATGATTGACTATTCAATATGGCTTATGTTATTAACTGCTTTTGACATTATAATGATAATATTAACATTTCTAGAATATAAGAATAGAAGAAATAATGTAGTATATAAAAGGCTAACCAAGGAATAGTTAAGAAATAGAATTGTAAAATATTAAAAGTTGTTTATCAGTATAGGCAAATTATGTTGCTACACTTGCAAACGGTGGTACACGGTATAAAGTACATCTTGTAAATAGGATTTTGGATCCTAACGGAAAAGTTATAGAACAGACAAAGCCTGAAGTTGTAGAAAATACTGGAATTGGTGTTTCGAATCTGGCAGCAGTTAATGAAAAGGGTACTGCATAAGCAACATTTGCTAAATTCCCTATAAAGACAGCAGGAAAGACTGGTACTGCAAGTCTGGGAAACCAGGATCAAATTGAAAGAATTGACTATGCTGAATATGTAGGATATGCGCCTCTTGATAATCCACGGATATCTGTTTGTGTAGTTGTATTTGATGGAGGTCAGGGATCAGGCTGACCAGATAGCAAAAAATATATATACTTCCTATTTTAATTCAAATAAAAACACTGGTAACCAGAACCTCAATAAGTAATATCAAATTAACCAAAAATAATTGATAAAATATTTGTTTAAAAAATGATTTTAAGGTTTTTTGTAGAATTATAAATATGTAGACTAATTGAGAAATTTGAAGTTTCCTAGAGGTCTTAGTTATATTCAACGAAATAATATTACAACAGGAGGTGGTTTTATGAATTTTAAATTGACTGGGGAGCAGGAATCCATTAAAAATACTATTCGAAAATTTGCTGAAACAAAAATTGAACCAATTGCATTTCAACTAGATGAAAAAAATATGTTCCCAGAAGAAATCGTAAGGGAAATGGGCCAATTATCCTTTATGGGGCTTCCATATCCATTAAAATATGGAGGAGCTGCCAAAGATGTATTGAGTTATATCATTGCAGTGGAAGAATTGTCTCGGGTAGATGCAGGGGTAGGTGTTATTTTATCGGCACATGTGTCATTGGCATCATGGCCCATTATGGAATTTGGAACAGAAAATCAAAAAGAAAAATACCTCACTCCATTAGCTTCCGGAAAGAAAATTGGTGCATTCGGTTTGACAGAAGAAAATGCTGGCAGTGATGCTGGCGGAACAGAGACTACAGCCGTTTTAAATGGCGATTATTATATTCTTAATGGTGCTAAGGTGTTCATTACAAATGCAGGCTATGCTGATACTTATGTAATATTTGCAGTCACAACGCCGGGAATTGGAACCAAAGGTATAAGTGCTTTTATTGTGGAGAAGGAATGGAAAGGGTTTACTTTTGGTACACACTATAATAAAATGGGTATTCGCTCCTCTGCTACAGCTGAACTGCTCTTTCATAATGTAAAAGTACCTAAGGAAAACCTTCTTGGAAAAGAAGGAGAAGGTTTTAAAATTGCCATGATGACTTTAGAGGGTGGGCGTATAGGAATTGCTGCACAGGCGCTTGGGATTGCCCAGGGAGCTTATGAAAAAGCACTGAATTACGCTAAAGAGAGAATTCAATTTGGCAAACCTATTTCAAGACAGCAATCTATTGCATTTAAACTTGCTGATATGACTACCAAAATTCGTGCAGCAAGATTCATGGTATACAGTGCAGCTGTATTGAAACAGGAGCATGAGTCCTACGGAACTGAATCAGCCATGGCAAAACTATATGCTTCTGATATTTGTCTGGAAGTTGTCAATGATGCAGTCCAAATTTATGGAGGTTCTGGATATATAAAGGGATTTGCCGTGGAACGTATGTATCGTGATGCTAAAATATGTACAATATATGAGGGTACAAATGAAATCCAAAAACTGGTTATTTCCAATTCTATTTTGGGAAAACCTAAAAAAACTTCTTCAGAAAATACTGCTGGCAATACCGCTGATGTAGCAGCAAAAAAATCAGCATCAAAAGCAATAACGGGAAATCGCAAGAGAGTTATTATAAAAGAAGGAACCGCAGAAGAAAAAGTACACAAATTTTTAAGCTATCTTGACAGTGAGAATATGAAAATTGAAAGCAATTCCGCTGTACATCTGGGTGATAATATTGGAGAGGCGGATAGAGTATGCAGCATAGGACTTGGACTGGCTTCCAAAGATGATTTGCCCATAATACAGGAACTGGCTCAAAGTATGGGAGCACAACTTGGTTGTTCGAGACCTTTTGCTGAAGAAAGGGAATGGCTGCCGTTGAATAGGTTTGTAGGAATATCCGGCCAGAAATTCAAGGGATCGTTTTATATGGCTATAGGAATATCCGGTCAGATTCAGCATCTGGGCGGTATCCGTGATGCAAAGATCATAACTGCCATTAATATTGATGAAAATGCACCTATATTCTCAAATGCCGATTATGGTATTGTGGGTGATTTGTACGAAATTGTGCCTGTTCTTAATAGAATTTTAAAAGAAAAAGGTCTGTAGAAATTTAAATATAAAGGAGCTGTTACACAATTAAGTAATGATATGACCCCAATAAGTTAGACTTTATTGCGTAGTAGTTT
>NZ_JBGEWD010000014.1:0-77255 GCF_041205085.1 Clostridium moutaii | reverse complement strand
TTAATGTCTTAAATTAAAATAGATGCTTAATGAATTCGTATAAAAAAACAAATCCCCGGTTTCCCGGGGTATAATTATTTCTGTGCTGAATTTGGAGCTGCTGTATTCTGCGTAAGACTTTTCTTATCCAAATTAATTTCACTCACTACAGATTTTATAATATCGTAGATATCGCCGGAACTTAATCCTGTTTTTCGGCTTATAATCTCCGTGGCCTTGCTGTGTTTTAAGGCTCCTTCCCAATTGAATTCTTTGCCCTCCTGCTCTATGGCAAGTACAGTCCTCTTTGCAATATCAACATCTTTCTGGTATTGCGCATCTCCTATCTGTTGCTTTAATGCCTCCTGTTGCTTGTCTATTAAGCCTTGCTTAGAATCTATAAATTTCTTTCCATAATAAGTAGCTATTCCAGCTATCGTTGTAACTCCTATATAACATACATCTGTAATTATTTCCTTTGCTAAATCTATCATTTATATTACCTCCATAAATTTTAATTATTTTATTGGTATTAACTCATTTCCTTTAACTTCAAAATCTAATGTCTTGCCATCTTTCCCATAAGGATAAATATAAAATATAGCTTTCCTGTCTTTTACATTTGCTCTAATAGCATAATCAATTGTCCCTTCACTAAAGTTTTCTTTTAAATAAGTTTCAAAATCCATTTTATATTACCTCCATAAATTTTTATCTAAAATAATATTTTAGAACCGCCTTGGCCTTTGTTATTATTCCACGCAACTACCGGAGAGCCACCTTTTCTAATAGTAAGGTAATTCCCCCTATCCAGGTGTATTCCCATATCTCCATCAGCTCTTTTCTCGATATAGAACGTGGTATTTGGTATCTGAAATATATTAGGTCCTGTTGGAATAGATTCATCATATTTTAGTATCTCTACAGGTTTAGGTGCTGGTGCTGTAATGGCTTGACCGGTTATTCCTGCAACTATAGCATTGGCCATGGATTCTGGATTCCAGTTATTCATATCATCTTGAGAATCTACAAAGCACTGTTCTACTAGAATTGCTTTCATATTTGTGTATCTTAATACGTACAAGTGGCTTCCATCTACACCCTGAACCTTAACGCCTCTATTTGTAAATCCTAATGCCGTAATTTGATTTACTATTTTGGTTGCTACATCTCTTCCACTTTCTGAACCGATCCACACTTCGGTGCCATACCCACCACCAGCATTTGCATGGATGGAAACATATAAATCAGCTCCCCAGCTATTAGCTGCGTTAACTCTATCTGCCAGAGAAGTTGACACACTTACACCCTGTGGAACTTTGTCTATAACCCTGAGTATCTCATGTCCTAAAGCCTGTAATTTTGTAATAACTTTCTCACCTGTTTGAATGTTCATTGTGTTTTCATTGCCGATTGCTACAGCCCCTATATCCTGCCCTCTATTGTGTCCTTCATCTACTGCAATTTTCATAAAAATCATTCCTCCTTATCTTTTTAATAAAACTCCCATAACAAAAATAGAGACCGTGACAAATATGCCAAGCCCCCATTTTATAGTAGATATTAAATTATCTATCTTACTAAATAAAGTTTTAATGTCAGATCTAAAATTTGAATTTTCTTGCTTTATAAGACTTATATCATCACCATGCTGCTTTAATAATTCCTCATGTTCATCTAGTGTCTTATCAATATTTCTGTGTTTTTCCTCACACAGCTTTGCATCATAACATTCACTCATATCTAGCCTCCTGTCTTTAAATATAAAAAAGAGTCCTGGATTTCTCCAAAACTCTTTATACTTGTAATTGTTTATTCTGAATGTTCTTCTTTACTAGCAATTCTACAAAGAATAAATATTACTACATAAATAAATATTATAGGTACAAGGATTATAGTCAAAATTATTAACATTTTGGTTCACCTCGATTTTACACCTAAATTATTATTTATTAGAATAATAATCATTATATATAATATTTGTTACACTTTTATATTGTATTTTTCCATTTCAGGCAAAAATAAAAAAGCTATCTCTAGCTCCTATTTTGTCTTGTATTTTATTATGCTGGTGTATTTAAAGCTGTTTGCACTGCTGTCTTATAGTCTATATTTATAATATCATCTACAGTTATAATATTTTGTTTTATAAGACTTATCAGCCTGTTTAACAAATCCTGATTTACCATTATATAATTCCCTCCTGTTTAAGCAAAATCATATTTGCTGTATTATTAAGATCATTTAACTGATTTTCTAGTGGCTTGACATCAGAAAAAATCAGGAAATTCCCCTCTGTTATATTCTGTTCTTCAATTAAGATTTTATCTTTGTTGTTGTTTAAAATAGTCGTTCTATCCGTATCATTTTGATATTGAAATTTATAATTCATATCTATTCACTCCTTATATTTATGATATACTTATCATTCCAGTATCTTTCAATATACTAACTTTAAATAAGTTTGAATAAGCATGCCATCCTGCGGCAGTACAATATAAATATAATTGGAAAATATCGCCTTTATTACAGCTAAAATCTTGAGTATAGGTTAGGAGATTGGCTGAGTTTTTAAGCGTACCAATGGGGCTACCATTTTTGTATATTTGTCCATATCCTGACGCTACTGATTGTTCAGAAAATATTGTAAAAGTTATTCTTACTGTGCCAGTTATATTAGTTGTAATTTTTGCTCCGACTGCTTGTGGTATGGATGATATTGATGATACTTGATTAGCATTTTGATATAAAATAATATCATCACCGGCTAATAATATAGCTGGTATTAATATTCCTATAATACCTGCATAAGTTATCCCTTCCTTTATATTTTCTGCTTTTAAATCCATAGTCCCGACAATATCCCCGAAATCTGTGCTGCACTTTTTACCTGCTAAGACATCTGCAGCAGTGGCATCACCTGATGCCTTAGCTATTAAGAAAAAACAATTATTCGTAGTATCATAATAAAAATCATAAACCTTCCCAGTTTTAATGGCTCCAGCTGGTAATTGGCTGCTATCATATTTCAGCACCGGCACTGCGCCCTGGTTGTCTACGTTTATAGTTACATTTCCTGTATTATCTGCGGCGGCCTTTATAGATAGCCTTTTAAATTGGGTATATGTGTAATCACCGTTTGGAGTAGTCACAGTTATTGCGTTTGCTGATCCTCCTGCAACATAAATACTGTTTTCAGTGTTCACAGCAACTATCCCATCTTCTATATGGTTCATGTTTACAGCATTTACAGGAGTTCCCGTTTCGGTTATGGCACCCTCTTGAGGTGTTGTAGTTACCGTTCCATCTGCATTTTGTTGAAATTGATAAGTTCTTGGCCTTTCAACTATTCTATTTTTCCATATGGTCTTAACATAAGCCATTAAATCACATCCTCTCCACAATTAAGGTTTCCACAATAAGGGACATTATCAACATTTTTTATAAGCAGGGCATATATTATGGAAGTGTTTGTTTCAAGCCTTATGGCATCCTTAAAGCTAAACGCATCTCCTACATTCCAAGTAGTTTTTGATGCTACAAGTCCATTTAAGTTTAATACAGATACCTTCTGTATATTTCTTTCAATCCTGTTAAGGCTGTCAGCAAATTCTATAGCACTATAATCCCTATTTGTTACAATAGATTCAAGGCCTACATCATTATCAAGAATTTGTTTTATTAGGTCTGCGACTTCCAATGTATTATTTTCAACCCTATTTAGGTCTTCCGGATTATAAAAATCATCTTCTGTCCAATTTAGTTTTGGTGTTTGCCAAGCCACTATATCTCCCCCTTTGCCTCTGTCTTACCGCCTAGATATCCCTGATAGTCATATTCCTGTTTGGTTATTACAGCCATATGGTCATTCCCAAAACTATTTTCAATGGCTACTTTATCTGCCAGATTTAATCTTGGATTTTGCCTCCAGTCTATAGTAAAAGTAGCTGATTGATTGCTCTCCCTTAATATCCACTGTGCCACATTTTTAGCATCTTCCTCAGTATTTATAAGGCTGTTTTCTATTACCAGGGTATCACCATCTTTTATATTATTATCTGTCTCAATATAGGTTACTTTCGTGTCCAAAGTATCCGGATAGTAATCAACTTCAACAGATTTAATACTTGCCTTTATGGCTATTTGGGGCTCACTGTATGTGTTATAAAGGGTTATATTATCCACTGGAGCATCAAAACTTATTTCAGATACCTTGGCTCTGCTGTAAGGCTTGCACCAGGATTTAATTATAATCTCAATTTTTCTGCTACTAGCGATTAAGTTATTTTGGTATAAATAGTCACTCTGATTATTACCACTTATAGATTCATCAACTATCAGATTATTATCTATATCATAAGCTTTTATTTCAAATTCTGGAGAATATTCATCATTCAAGGTATCAAATAGTATTTCAATACTGGTACTGGAATGCTCTTTTGATATGTTAAGTGTTATGGCCTGCTGATTCTGAAATATACCTTCACTGTCACTTAGTCCCTCACTTAGCCACCCAACTTGATATTGCGACATATCGGATATTGGAATACCAAAACTTCCATCAAGCTTAAGCCTGTTTTTCTCAAGAGTCTCAACTTTAAAAGACGGCTCCAAGACGTTATCTATAATCTGATCCTTATTACTTATAGCCGCCTCACTTGTAACATCCACAGAATCAATTACATTTACGGCACTTATGAGCTGCTTTAAATGCAAAGTACCTTTTGGATCTGTATAAACCACACACATTCCGGCTATGGCAATGAGCTGCAACTTATTTCTATAACTCATTTTAGAATGAAGCCCTTTCGTATGAATAAGCTTCAAATTATCACTTAAAACGTAGTCAGTTATCCCACTGGCTGTAAGAACTTCAATGGCCAGGTCATAAAGTGTTATATCCCCTGCAATGGAGTTTTCAATTTCAACACTTGAAAGTGAATCTATTAAATCCCTTGCGGTAAATGTAGCAGACATAGAACCTTCGTCACTCTGCCACTCTTTTAGGTAATGTTTCCCCACCTGGATAAATTCAATGTTACCATTTAAAAGTTCAACACCTATCTCAGTAAATACTTCCTGACCCTGATGTAGAAATTGGTAAAAGCCTTGAGGATTCAAGACATTGAATTCTTTACTTGTATTGTCCACGGTAAACTTCAATTCATCTGCGGGTAATGTACTGCTGGTAGTATCAAGCTCCTGTAACAGACTCATACTTATAAGCTGCTTATCTTCGTATTCTTTTACTATTCCAAAGTCCACCTCTACTATTTTTGCTCTCCTATAGGGTTTACACCATTTTTTAACAGTTATGACTATTTTCTTATAGCTAGATAATTGGCTCATACAAATATATCTTGAATCAGCATTACCTGTTATGGAAGCATGACTTAATACATTTCCAGAACTGTCAAATACATCAATATCAAAATCGCTGGCGCACTCATTATTCAGCATATCAAAATATATAGTTATACCCATGTTGGAATGTTCCTGATTAAAATCAAATTCCAACACCTGGTATGGATTAAATACACCTTCACTATCACATAAGGCCTCACTCCACCAGCCAAGCTCTGAATCCGGCATTTCAGCAGGAACCGGAGGCAAAATAAAAGAACCGTCCAATTTAAGATAGTCCTTTTCAAGTATGGCATATTTATTATCCATAGACCGTATTTTATTTGTCACTTGGTCCAACCTGCTTATTATCGCCTGGCTTGTTGCTGTTTTGGTATTATCATTAAATGCTGTAAGATCCAATATCTCAAAACGTATTTTAACGCTTGTGTACCTGGAATGCGCATAAACCGCTTTCTTAAAATCTTTGCTTACTTCTATCAATTTATGCACCTACCTTTCAATGATATCGAATTTAACATCCTTGTAATACATAATCCCATCTTTATACATTATACCTGTCATAGTCCTATCACCTGAGTAAAACGTTCCACTTTTTAATCCTCCATCCTGGGGGTCTATATACTCTACGCTAAAAAATGTACTTGAAACTAAACTTAAAAGTTGTAAGGTATCTGTTCCAGAAAGAAAAGCCCATGAAAGGCTTAATTTCCTTTTGGTTGCTATTCTCTCAAGTATCATTTCACCCCGGGCATTTCGCTGGGCATTTGAAATATCTTGTATTGAAGGATTATAGGTAGAAGGGTCAGGAAGTTCTACACCATTAATTTTTAACATTCTTCCATCACCTCTCTAAGTTGTTCTTATAATTAATTTATTGCCTACTCTCTGGTTTTCTTTATCTAAATATGGCTTTAAAATTCTCGCAAACGGCGCTCCATCTATTTGGATTACTAAATCCCTAGTATTATTAGTATTTGAATTATTACTATTTAATTTTAAAGCTGTAAGTATTGCATTTACTATGGCTGTTGTAAGATTATCAGTAAATTCATTATTTGAAGTAGACTGATTATTATTTGTTTCTCTCCCTTGCATCATAGTAAGCTCTGGTTGCTTTAGAGTAGCAATATTAGTTTTGAAAGATGAAACGGCACTTTTTATTCTGCCTATTGCATTTACAGCACGATCCATAAGTTTAATACTTTCCATAGCAGTAAGGACAGCTTCACCGCCACTAAAATCTATCATTTCAGGTCCTAATTCTCCTGTCCACCCTAAACCTTTCTTTGCACTGTTTGTACCAGTAGCATATCCCACATATCCACCGCCATTCATCTGTGAACGGATACCTGGAACATTTTCTATACTTCCATACTGGCTTATCATATAACGAATAGCAGATACAGCATTGTCTATAGGATTGTATATATCATCCATTCCAGGAAGAGCATGTGCACTAAATGTACTATCAATCATCTGCATAAGCCCTTTACTTGGGTGCCCTGCCTTTGCATTGCTATCCCATAAATTTATTGCCAGAGGATTTCCTGTGGATTCATTCATGGCAATATTTTCAAGGAAAGGCAAGTATCCCATAGGTGTTCCTGTTATCATCATTGCTGCTGTCAACCAGTTTGATACATTTCCACTTGCAGCACCGCCAGCTGATGAAGTTATATCTCCAATCCATTTAGTTATAAAGTCAGAGACATTTTGAGAGGACATACCATTTATAAGTCCCTGCATTAAGTAGTTACCTATAGCATACATAACACGTGAAGGTGAATGTATCCCAAAACCTTCTTTAAATTGAGTTACAACCTTATCTGTAAGATCTTTTACTATACTGTCCAGGTTATCTTCACTGGCTTGAATTCCACTTCCAAGTTCATCAACTATAGAAGTTCCATAATTAACACAACTTTCAGTGAATGTCTTTAGAGTACTTCCAATTTTACTTGTAAGATTATTTACAGCTGAAAGTATAGTATCTGCATTTCCGGATATGCCCTTTGACATGGATATGTCCATATTCTGTCCATATTTTATAGAATCCGTAGCAAAGGAAGTTAAATCTTTATCCATTATAATAATTACAAAAGTGTTAAGCGTATTTATAACAGTATCTTTGTTATTTGCTATTCCGTTGGCAAGGTTAGTGTCTATGTCCTCTCCATAACCGATACACGAATGAATCAAGTTTCTTATATTAACTGTTATAGAATTTATCAAGTTATTCAACGGCGTAAGCACTGAACTAGAATTTTGTGTTACTCCACCTCCAATGCTAGTGTCGATATTCTGCCCAAGCCCTATACAAGATTGTATAAAGGCTTGAATAC
This sequence comes from Clostridium moutaii, assembly GCF_041205085.1. Classification (NCBI taxonomy): domain Bacteria; kingdom Bacillati; phylum Bacillota; class Clostridia; order Eubacteriales; family Clostridiaceae; genus Clostridium; species Clostridium moutaii. The sequence goes on along the minus strand of NZ_JBGEWD010000014.1, from coordinate 69,567 downwards.
TTGATGTTATTTTATTTATAAGATTAGTCAATGGATTCATTATTGAATCCATATTATTGGTTATGCCTACTCCTAAATTAACATCAATATTTTGCCCATATTGAATACACGACTTAACCAGATTATTTATGGCAGTGGTTATGCCAGTTACGATAGTACTTACTGCGCTTGTTACTACATTTGAACTGTCTGTTATTCCTTTAGCAAAATTAGTATTTAAGTTCTTTCCATACTCAGTACCTTCTTCGCTGTTTACAGAAATACCACCTGATACCGTAGGTGTAGTATTGTTTGCGTTGATAGAGGGTTTTATTTCCTGTGACAGCATTTGAGCCATCATTTTCAGCCCACCTGTATTATTTTCAAGTGGTACCACAGCTTCCTTTCCGGCGTCACCAACCATACTGAGCGTCGGCTTATCGATAATACCACCTTGAGCCAGATATGGTATTGTAGGAATATCAACACCGAAACTTTTACCTCCAATGTCGGGTATCCAGTCAGGAATATCCACATGAATCTTATTAATAGCTTTAATAGCGGCATCAATGAGAGCAATAACTCCATTTATAGGTTTTTTCGCTATGTCTACAATTCCACCAAAGATGCTCCCAAATATCTCAGTTATGCCTTTCCAAGCACGAGACCAGTTACCGGTAAATACGCCAGCTACAAAATCAATGATTCCGCCAAATACTCCCTTGATTGTGTTCCATACAATTTTTATGGTATCCAAAAAATCATTTAGTACCTTTCCGAAAGCCCCGAATCTTGTTGACCAATCCGTGGCAAATACATTTCCCAAATAATCCTTAAATTCATTAAATTTATCTTTCGCAGCATCCCATATTTCAGCGATTTTCTGCCCTATGGCGTTCATAGCCCATTCAACAGTTTGCTTAACCACATCCCATATTTCAGCTGCTTTAGCCTTTATAGTATCCCAGTTTTGATATAATAAAACTCCTATTGCTATGGCTGCAGTTATTGCAAGAACAACTAATCCAATAGGCCCTGTTAAAAAGTCCATTGCTACACTTAATGCTTTTGTTGTAGCAGTAGCTATTGCACATACAACATTCCATGCGCCAACAGCTGCATTGTGAGCAAGTTGAGCAACAGTCCCTGCTGCATTTGCAACAGTATGTGCTATTGTAGCCGCAGTTGAACCAGCTTTTACGATAGCATCTTTGATGTATAAAGCGATTAACTGAATGTTTGCGCCTATCTCCTTTGCTTTTGATACTAATCCTGCCTGATTTGCAGTATTATTAGTCGAAGTCGCCAATGTATTTGCTATCTTAGCAGTCGTATTTGCAATAATAGAAAGTGTGGAATTTGCAATACCTATAATAAATTTTGTTGCTTCAAATCCTGAAAATAATATTAAAAATGCACGTGTATAATTTGCGCCGTCACCTTTTAAATAATCTATAAATGTACTTAACTTATCAGCCAGTTTTCCAACCCAGTCAAGTACAACTGCAATGGCCGGGCTAATCATATTTACAAACCAGTTTACAAATGGCATAACAAAATTATTAAGTATAAATAGTGCTAATTCCCCCACTTTAAGTCCTAATTTTAATAATCCTTCAAAGGCATGTTGACCACCATGGTCCCAAATCCATCCCATCTTCTCAGTTATGTTTTCTATTGATGCACTCATGAGATTAAGGGACTGCATGAACATATTAGCAAAAGTTGGTCCTTCCTCTGCCCATACAAACCGCACCGACTGTAACATCTGGTCAAGAAGGTAAAGTACATTATTTAGAGCATTAGCAAGATGTTGTACAACCTGTGTTCCAATGTTCCCGCTGTTCCAAGCAGAAGCAAAAGTGATACTTATATCACCTATAATCCTTAAAATATCTTGTAATATTCTAAGAAGGTTAACAAGTATCTTCTCTCCTGTTCCATTAGTCCATACTGTATAAAAGCTTTTTCCTATAGCTTCTATTAAGGCCCCTAAACCATTAAGAGCATACTTAGCAGCGTTAATTGTATTTTCTCCCTCTGCTGACCATGCTTGTTTAAACGGTGCCCATAATCCAGCAAGTATACTTTTAAATTTCTCTGCCCATGCTGCTGTAGCGGTTTCAATTGGTGTCATATTTGGCATTGGTATTATAGGGGTTACAACTCCATCACCCGCGGGTTTACCAGGCTTAGGAGTTTTTTCTGTAGGATCTTTCATTAATTGTAATTGGTTTACTTCATCGAAAGCTGCCACACTGCCTTTTGCTTCCTTAGCAGCTTTTTTTATCTTGTCGCTTGAATTTGCTGCTGAACTTCCTACAGTTCCAAGGCTTGTGGCTGCTTGTTTTGCAGCTTTCTGTGTTTGGTCATAGGCACCAATTTGATTCTGCATAGCCTGTGCAGCTCCAAAACTAGCATTATAAGTTGTTCCAAATAATTGACTTACAAAAGACGCAATATAAGCTGTTGCAGTAGCTAAAGCACTCATTAAGCTATTCAATGCCGGCAGAACAGCATTGTAAATTGGCATAAAAGCAGTATAGAGATTACTCTTAATTAAATTTAAGCTATTGGCAAATTGAGCATTTACAATTAAGCTTTTACCGAGAAATGTTCCAACAGTAGTTATACCACCAGCAACCATAGGAAATATTATTCCCCACTGGAACATTGAACTCATGAAGCCACCCATGCCACTGTAGGAATTACGGAAACTATCCCCCGTGCTTCTAGCTGAACTACTTAAATTTTTCATGCTGCTACTAGCTTTTGTAGATTCACTAGCAACTTTATTTATGCCATCACTTGCAGTATTAATTCCTTCCGTAGCGCCCTTAGCTATACTACTAAGTCTAGCAAATTGTGTATCTAAATCAGCAAGTTTAAATCCAACTTTATCTGATTGTGATGCAAATTTATTAAGCTCTGTTTGAGCTTTGTCGAGTTCAATCTGTAAATCTTTTATTGTATTTGGGTTAATAAAATTATCCAATATTTCATTGCCAGTAGGTTTACTTAATTCCGCTATTTGCGCTTCTAACTCTTTAACCTTGGCTCTTGCTTGATCCGCTTTTCCACTAAACAGATCAAGCTGTGCTGCCCAATTTTCAATTTGCGATTTTATGAACTCTATTTGAGTACTATTATCCATTTTAGGCATTGGCGGTGCTCTGGGTTGAGCTGTAGAAACTGTAAAACTCTGTTTTGGCATACTGAAACTTTTAGGGGAATCAAACTCAACAGGTATTTTTATACCTTTGATGCCTGAAAAGGCTGCTGAAACAGCTTTATTTATAGAGGCTTCAACAGTTTTCTGAACATTTCTCATACTACTTTCAACGGATTTTTCTATGCTTTTCCCTATATTGTTTGCTATGCCACCAAAATCAAGGTTGCCGATATTACTAAGAGAAGCTTTAATTTGCTCTCCTATTTTACCAGCTGCCTGTTCTATTTGTTTTCCCAGGTCACTTGTAAGCTCTAAATCTAAACTTATTTTACCTACTGAATCATTACCTACCATAATCTCACCTCCTGTATTTTTTAAAGGTATTGTATTATTTTTATAGAATTATCATCTATAAGGAGATGATAAAATATGAATAAAGATTTTAATGATTTTTTGAAAACAATAACCCCTAATGTTCTTAATGAAATAGCTCAATCCGTTAATGATTGCAATATTAAAATTAACTTTCCACCAGACAACAGTAGTACATCTAATTTTTCAAATAGTATTGCGGGTATAAATTCTATTATTACTTTAGAACTTCTCCACCATTACCATGACTGGCTAAATAGTTAGTTAATACATTAGCTATTTTGTTGCCATCTAATAGTATACTTATTTCTTTAGACCGCTCCTGAACTGATACTTCCGGAGCAGCTTCTTTTTTACTCATTCTTTTCCCTCCCATTTTTTAATAAAATAAAAACACCTAGTATAAACTAAGTGCTTAATGAATTAATTTATTCAATTTATAATTTCCATTCATGCCCACAGTTAAGGCATTTAACCTTGCCTTTTTTCATCTTATCTGAACTTAATCCTCCCATAGCTGCTCCTGTAGCTGTTCCAAGAGGTCCAGCTAAAGAACCTACAGCACCACCAACAATAGTTCTACCTAAGCTCAACCTTTTTCTTTTGGCAACATAGGTTAAGTTCGTACTGTGGCACTTTGGGCAATATGGAACATGGTCCTTCTTAAGTTGCTGTAATCTTTCTTTTTGATATTGCTTTTCCTTCTGCCTATTGCTTAATGTAACAACTCCAGCATTAGGAGCTTTTTCTTTCAATTCATTCACTTTATTATTCAAATCTAACTGGGTTTGCTTTCTTTTAGCTTGTTTTTGCTCAAATTTAGCGTTTCTTTCTTCTTTTTTTTGAGCGCATTTTTCATTATAGATTCTCATTTTTTCCCTATTTTTTTCTATTCTTTCTTGCTTTTCTGCTTCATATTTAGCATTATTTTCAGCTATTTTTCTATTTGACTCTTCTTGTTTTTCAGCCATTTTCTTCATAAAATCCTTAAGGCCCATATAAATAACCTCCCATAGCATATATTACCATTACTTTTAGTATATACTATCCGAAAGCTTTTGCAAATATATTCTCCAATTCTTTTACTTGCATTTCTTTTTCATCATCTGTCATGCCCTCAAACTGTTTTTCAAACATTTTATTTCTCCACTCATTTCTTATTCTGTGTTGGTCCGGAGTGAAGTTTTTAAGAATATCCTTGTTTTCTTCACTGCGGATACTAATCACCTGTCCAAGTGGAGTTTTGGGCATTATCCCAGCTAAAAGAGTACAGAATTCAGCCCAGGACATATCAGGTTCATTCCTGAGCCTGATACCATATTGGGCTGTAAAGGATGCTTCAATAAGTCCCCAGTCGTCAATTAAATCAAACCAACTATCTTTTCCGAAACTCCTTTTTTCTCTTTTCAGCCTCTTTTTCTATAGTTTCCAAATCTTCCTCAGATATTCCGGCCATGATAGTATTGACTATAGTTGCCGTGGATTTAACAGAAAAATCCAAGCTGTTTATATAGTCAAGTGCATCTTTCCCAAGAGCAGCCTCTATAACTTTATCCATTCTTTCAATTTCACCTAATTTAGTATCTTTGGAAAGCTCTGATATAAGTATAGCTTTGTTCTTGCTGTTATTAATTACAAATTCATGCTCTGGATCAATCTTTACAGTAGGCTTTTCATTTGTAAGCCTGTTCATTATATCATATACTTTTGCCATTTATATTATCTCCTCTCTATTCTATGCAACTGTAACCGTACAAGTTGCTGTCTTATTTCCATCTTCTGTAGTAACTGTAATGGTAGCTGTTCCTGCAGCAACACCTGTAACTTTTCCTGTACTATCTACTGTAGCAGTAGCAGAATCAGACGAGCTCCACGTTACGTTTTTATTTGTAGCGTTAGAAGGTGCAACTGTGGCAACCAACGTATCATTTGCGCCAACTGCGATAGAATCGGTAGTTTTATCCAACATAACCCCAGTAACAGGAATGTTACTTGCCGGTGTATATGTTGGTTTCCCGTCACTCTTTAAATCAAATTCTAAAGGTGCAGTTTTTGTACTCGCATCTCCACCCGCATTTTGCACATCTATAACGCAATTAAAATTTAACTTACTATCATCCGGAAAATCAATTTCAGCTCTAGTAGAACAGCTAAGACCATCCATCCATGCTACATTATTTACATAGTCATTTCCTGGATCTCCTACATTCCTTTTTCCTTTCAGTGTTATTGTAAAACTCTTCTCTGTCATGAGTGACCTGCCCCAGCCATTAGTGGTCATAGGAACCCAATCATCCGTTTTCCCTGCAATTTTCATAGTGAATGATTCCATATCAGCTATAGGAACCATGTCGGTATCTGTACTTGCTAATCCCTTAGTACCAATCTTAAATATAATATTGTATACTGGGAATACTCCTGTAAATGCCATATTTCATTACCTACCTTTCATAAAAAATAAAGCTTAAATAAAAGCCTTTTTTAGTACTTCTTACGCTTCCTGTATTTTTGCTTGTTTTTCTGCATCCGACAAAGAATCGCAGCCTATAACCTCAACATCTGCATTCATACTAATAGTTACGTGGAATCATAAACTTGTTGCTGATTTCTCTATTTTATAACCAGTAACACCACTAATATATTTGCCATCAATAAATAACTCATCATGAAATCCTGCACTACCTAATTGTTTATTTTCTGATTTGCCTTTCTTAACAGTCATTTTCACTTTATCATCACCTTTCATAAATTATATTTACTTCTACTACAAATTCATAAATGTTATTTTCATCTGTTCCTACACCAACGGGTTCAGTGGTTCTCATGTCAAATTCAATGACCTTTTTACCACCTATAACCGCATTTTGACCGAAGATTGCATTATAAATCTCCTGTGCTTTCTGCTCTGCTGGAGTAGTTGATTTGCCCCAATGTACTAGGATTGATATTGATTTAACGGTATAGCTTGTATTTTCAAGTCCACCTATTGCAATATTGGGCTTTCCCCCTGCTATAGAATAGATTCCAATGCACTGCTCTACGCTTCCATCAATCTTACCTACATACCAATTAGGGCAATCTATTTTAGTCTTAAGCCAGTCTTTTATTTCACTTAACAGCATTATTTAACCAGCCCCTTACTCAACTGTTTAAAGAATTTCATGTAAGTATCTCTTATAAAATCCTTCTTGTCACCATCAATATAAGCCTGCATCCATTTGCCTTGGGCATTTACATTTTTATCATGCCTGAAATTATATTCAGGATGCCAGTAAAGCCTACGTGCATACGGAGTATCAAAAACTATGGATACAATAAATTTTTCAAGTTGAGATGTATCTACAAAACCACTTCTTTCAAGTTCTCCAGTTTGTTTAGGAGTTACAGCACTTGTTTTTATATCACTTAATACTGCCCCCATAGTCATTTCAATAGCTTGTTTTTGTGCTCTCTCAAGGGTACTTATAGTAGAATTATTAAGCTTAATTGTTACTTTAGCTTTCATCACGCCAGATCCAATTCAGTAGAAAAGACTGTGCCATCAGGATTAGGAATTCTTGAAGATTTAAATATATCCCTCTTAACCTCTCCTACCTGGACACAGCCCTCTATTATTTTACCTGGGTTGAGGTCGCCTGGAACTATTACCTTACCCGAAAGCGTTACAAGTTTTCTCTCTTTATCAAGTACCTGTCTTGTTTTTTCTTCGTAAAATGCCTTACCCTGAAAAAGAATAGTTTCTTCTGGTCCACCATCTTCGCCAAGCGTTGTCTGGTATATTTTCAAGTCAGTATTTAATATCCACTCTGGAAACGGTAATTTACCCCTCATGTAATCACCTCACAATATTCTACAAGTCAATCCTGTTTGTTTTAAATAATGTATAACTGTATTAGGAGTTTTTATTCCATTACCGCTATTACCTAAATTCAAGCTTATGCTTCCAGCGCTATAGTTATTTACTGGCAAGTTAATAAAATCTCCATACTGGTATAAGAATTCAGCTTGTAGGCATACGGCTTTCTGAACTTTATCCTGCTGGAATGACGTAAGGCTGTCAAATCCTGCGGCAATTATAGAGTTATAAGTTAAAGAATCTATATTGTCACTGGCAAGCCCCAGTTGAGTATCTAGCTCACTATCTGGAACAATGGTACCTTTGAACGTATTTTTATAATAATTACTATCTACATAACCCATAGTTATTTAGCTGCCTTTTTAAGAGTTGTAACTTGTTTTTCAAGGTCTGCTATTTGGCTTAAAGCCTCTTCATATTTGGCATAAGTTACCGTTTTACCTGGCGCATTTTCTAAGATTTTTAAGTTGCCTTTTTCATCAACATCTGCTATATCATATCCCAGTGTTAAATAATAGGCTTTGTCTTTTTCGTCGATCTTAAGTTGTTTATTTTCTTTTATTGCTAACATTTATATCCGCCTCCTATGCTGCTGCATTAATTTGAATACCAGGAACTTTATTCTGAATTAAAAATAAATCTGTATAGGATCTGTTTTGATATAACCAGCCATCACCCTCAGTGTGTGTCCCTGGAGCCCATAAGTATATCGCGCTACGTTTAATCGGCGCTATTATTGCAGATGGATGTACAAGTATCATGTTTATCTGTTTAGCTCCAACTCCTGGGACTGCTCCATCTGTAAAATCATAAATTGTTTTCATCCTATCACTAGGTACGATTATAATTTCAACATCATCAAGAGAATGTACCGATCTGTTAATTACTCCAGAGCTGCTTCCATCCACATTTATAAATCTTTGCATTTGATTAGCTTGTTTTAATAATGTATTAACAGCCGGAGTTACATATATTTTTCTACCACTAAGAGGAACGTTAGCCTCATCCATGTTCTGCATAAGCTGATCAAATGTGGTGAGAATATTGGCAAGCGAAAGTACTGTAGTGTCTGCAACCCCACCAAAAGCAATAAAATCGGCATATAGTTTACTATACCTGTACTTGTCTAATTCAGGTATTGCCTGTTCAGTTAAGAATACATTAGTGATGTTTGCAACTGTAAGTATCTGATTAGTTTCGTCAACATCCTCAGCGTCAACATAGAAAGATACATCTCTATCATGGGCAAGAACCTTTATTTCAAAGTCGTTTCCATAAGTCCCTGAGTTCCATCCTGCCGCTCTGTTATGATCCTTATACCCACTAAGTGTTAATCTAGGTATTTTTACATTCTTAGCACCTATAAATCTTACCTGGTCACTTGTTAAGGCACTAGAAGTAAGTTCTCTGGTATATTTCTGCTGCAATTGTGTTAAAAAAGCATCTACATAATTAATTGTCATTTATACATCTCTCCTTTTTAGTTAGTTGTGTTTCCAAAGATAGCATCTAATTGAGTATTTATATTTGCTGCACCACCATTGCCGCTACCATCTGCTCCAAGTTTGAAACCTGGTGTATTCTGCTGCTGTGTAGTATCTTCTGCCTTGAATAAAAAAGCCTTTGATTCTTTCAATCCCTTAAGTTGTTCATCAAGACCAGTAACTTTCCCATCATCACCAAGTATTAATTTGGTCTTATCTATAAGCCCTGAAACTATATCTTCATCCTGAACCTTACCTGCTACAGATAACTTAATGGCATTACTTAACTGTAGGTCCTTAAGTTGTGTTTGATATTCCTGTTCTTTAGTTGCATTATCAGCCTGTAAGGTTGCTATTTGAGTTTTAAGCTCTTCATTATCTCCTGCGGACTTTTTCAGATTCTCAAGTTGAGTGGCATTTTCTTTTACGGTGGTCTTGAGGTTCTTATTCTCCTCAGATACAGTATCAAACTTCTGTTTCTCAACATAGCCTTTCAATTCCTCTGTAGAGGCATCTGCCGCCTTTTTAGCCTGTTCCTCTGTAAGTCCAAGTGCAATAAATTGTTCCTTATTCATTATTCAACTACCTCCCAATCCTCTGCCATTAAGTCACTTATAGATGGCACCCAAGTATTGAATGAATTTTTAACATTCTTTATTAATAAAAATGGTTCAATGATTGAAAAACTATGGTCTTTACCTTTACAATATTCAATCCACATACCTTTACCATTCCAACCTTTACGTGCAACTTTTTTGTTACTCTTTAAATTCCTTAAAGCTTCACCAAAATCCATACTCATCAACCCTTTCATATAAATTAAACAGTTTATCGTCTTATTCAGGACAAAATAAAAAAGCCTTATTATTAAGACTTATCTTCCCCACATGTCCCTATATTCAATTGTTTCAATTTATTTAATCTGTTCTCTCCAGTTATCCCTTCTAAGCTGTGGATTATCCTTCAAGTGCTGCCTTAGCCTAGCCTGCCATTCACTAACCTTACCACTGGCCTTTTGCACATTACTTTTATCCAATTCTCCAGCTTCAATCCTTTTGTATTTTCTTATTTGCCTTTCCATGTATCTTTGTTTCTGCTCTGATTCATAATTCTTATTTATAGTATCTTCCTCAGGTACCTTTGGAAGCTGAGTTATGCCCGGAAAATATGTTATAAGAGTATGACGGCAGTTAGGATGTAATAGTCCTGCTTTCATAGCTTCACTAAGTAATGGATAATCACCATCAGCTTTACTTCCACTACTGAATACATCATCAATAAGTATGTTGCCCTGCCAAGGTAAGCATAGCTTACAGGTATTTGCATGAGCTGACACAACAACTAAATGCAATCCCCATTCATCACGCTTCTTACCCTCACCAAGGAACGTTGCTCTTTGGCTTGCTGTTCTAAGAGCCATTTCAGCGTATGCGGCAATATTTACCCTCTTACCATCTTTATATACTATTGAGTTAATACCTGCGTCTAAGAAGTCCTTAGTAGCCATATCAATAGCCTGGTTTAAACTAGTAGCACCACTCTGCATATATACTTGTGTCTTAAATATTGTCTGCCTATATACATCATCCATTTTTCTTAAAACAGAATGTTGGCCAACATTAATATCATGCTGCACTGAATCTGTAAGGGCCTTAAGCTTTTTATCATTCATACCAAAGAAATTATTTTCCTGTGGAAGTGAATTGTTCTTAGGCTTATTTATTACCCTTGATATAATATCTTTTAATTTTTCCATTCCTGGTATTTCTGATTTATTACTTGAAATATTTGTAGGAAATTCAATGACTGCTTCTTTCCTTTTATACTTACCTAACCATGACTTTATTTGATTTATAAGCTTAGTTACTCTATTTTCTCCAGCCTTAAAGCTTTCATTGAGTACATTATCTATAGTTTTCTGTATAGGATCGCTGTACTTGCCTACAATCTTTTCATTCTGCTTACGATACTTCTCAATATTCCTAAGTTTAGATAACTGCCACTGTTCCCACTGAAAACCTTCTTTTAATTCCTCATTCTTATGCCTATAAAAGTTTCTTTTCAGTGAAGCAATAAGATCCAGTTCCATTTGCTGAAATATTTCTCTTAAGTTGTAGCTATCATTGTTTCCACTCATGATTATTCACCCTTAGGTGGAACTATATCACCAGGTGGAGGATCACTGCCATTTACTGCAGGTGGGTCTACGGTTGTTAATCCCTGTTCTTCTTTCAGCCTTGCAACTTCCTCAGCTTTTTGCTCTTCTGTCCAAGTATCACCATATAGTTGCTCAACGCATTGCTCAACACTCATTATGCCATTGAGCTTTGCTTTGCCTATTGTATCAGCCCTATTTTCAAAGTCAGGTGCCGCATACTCGCCAAAATCTAAAGTTGTATCTAGGTCACCACCTATGGCCATACTTCTCATAACATTGTAAGCCCTTATTGATGTATTAATTACCAGTGGAATAACCTCAGATAAAACTTCAACTAATTTACTTCTAGTATAAAGAGTTGTCTTTTCTTTCTCTCTTTGTGCAACTTGATTATCCCTCTTTTTAAGATCCATGCCTAATGTACTCGGAGATATTATCCCTTGTAGGCACACATCTACCGCAGACGCATAACTCTCAACAAATGCAGCATAATTAATTGTTGGCTGCAACATGGTTGTAGTCCCTGGTTTATCCTCACTGAAAGTTGCATTTAACTGAATAAATTGATTATCAAATGGATTAGGCTGCATTATCTTTCCGTTGTTAGGATCTTTAGGTAATAAATCTTCAGGAATATACTTTTGAACTCTTCCTGCTCTTATGGCATCAATCCATTGGCTTATTATTTCATCCAATGCGTCAAATGCATCCGTTTTATTATCGAATATGCTTTTACCCCTGTTATCCCATTTAGGAGAATCATAGAACTTAATAGGTACAGCCATCATAAAGCTTTTGTCGAATGTTGCATCTTGCATACCTGCTAGTTCTGGCACCATAATTAAAGGTACTTCTTTACCTCTTTCATCTAGTAGTTGATTCTTTATATAACCATATCCAAAAGTTTCTACAAGTCTATAATTTCTATCATTAACGGTATAATCAGTATAAAATATAACTTCTTGTATTCTGCCACGTTTTACAGTGTAATCTACTTTCTCACCGCTATAGAATTCTAGTATGGGATACTTCGTAAGGTCGGTGTCTATTGTAATTTTAAAAGCGCCATCACCAGCCACAAGAGTATCTATTATTGTATTTTTAATAAGCTTATCAAATTTATTATCCTCCGAAATCTCTTGCCAAATAGTGTCTTGTGCTTCATCATTAACCTCTATAGTGTTTATGCCACTTATAACTATGTCTGCCAAGGCTTCTACGATTATAGAAGGCATACCACTATGCATTTTTCTTATGTTTAACTTTGCACTAGGTACAGCGGCCCAAAACCTAGACCTACTTACTAAGTCAATTACTGTATTCTTAAAGAACTGATCTAATTCACTAGGTTCACCTCTATACCAAATTCTATTTCTTAATACAGTGGCTTCAAAACTTAAAGGTTCCTGTATAGTAATTGGTGACGCTGGTGCAGGCATTACATTTAACATTTTCATTATCATATTCTTAAACCACCCCATCCTTAACCTCCTAACATAATCATTGTTTCTGCTACTCCTGTAGTTGCATCAGGTGCGTCATCATGTTTGTTATCTCCTTCTCTTTGGTAAGTTGTCATAGCTTTATAATAATCAGGCCACTTATCTCTCCAATTTATAGGAAAATAAATATGTTCCATTATCCATGTGCTATGTGAAAGTATTCTTGCATTTTTATTCTTTGATTGATGAAACCATTTAATAATAGTCCTGAAATTCTTAAGTTCTTGTTTAATTATCTTTTCTACAGCTCTAGCAAATCCACTACCACCGTTATTACCTTCTACCCTACTTCTGTTTACTTTATGTTTTGTGAAAGCTTCTGCAACTGCTTTTTCAGTAACAGCCATAGGATTCTTAGTGTATATAACATCAAGTATATAGGCTTCATGGTTATATACACCCCATATAATATTACATAGATAGTCAGCTCCTTCATCTGCTGTATCTGTATAACTTAATATTTCAGTAAATAAAGGCTCTCCATGTTCATTCTTAGGTATTTCAGTGTAGGTCTTAAAGATTTCATACAATTTACCTTTTAAATCAATAGGTATCTGCTGATAGTTAGCGCTAGCAATATCCTCACCCATAGCTCTTATTTTTGACTTATAACTTCTAAGTGATAGTATTTCATTACATAGCATAGTTCCATCATCTTGAAGGGCTTTCATGCTTATATGCTTTATCTTCTTACCTTCTTCAATGAAGTGTTCTAATGCTCTTCCTGCTAAATCTCCAGTGGCCCATCTAGTCATAATGATTATTATCTTGCCGCCTTCTTCAAGTCTTGAAAGCATAGTATTTGTAAACCAATCCCAGTGCTTTTCTAAAGTATTCTCATTGTTGGCTTCTTCTGCATTTTTAATTAAGTCATCTATCATCATAAGTGAACAACCAAACCCTGTTGCAGTACCTGTAGGTGAAGTAGCTAAGTAATTATTGTATCCTCCATCTAAAGACCAAAGGTTCATAGCTCCATCACCTTTTTTAATACTTACATCTGGAAATATATCTGAATATACTATTCTGCTCTTATCTGCCTTTTCCTCAGATATACCATTTCTAACAGCCTTTGAGAATGATGTTGATAATGTTTCATTGTATGATCCTGTCATTACTTTTTCATCCTGGTTCTTTCCAAATACCCACTCAACAAATAAAGAAGCTGTTCTTGACTTACCATGTCTAGGTGGAAGGTTCAATACAAGTACTTCATCATCAGATTTATAGAAGTTTTGAAAGTCATTGCATAAATCTACAAGATATTTTCTATCCTTTTTATAAAAGTTAGGAGCCATTAAATGGCAAAAAGAAAAGAACTCACGTCTTGCAAGTTCTATCTTAGCGCCTAACACTATTTGTTTTTTATCCATCTTTATCATCAAGAGCAGCTAACTTCTTAAGTTCCTCTGTAGTTAGGTCCTTATATGGATTATTTACTGCGACATTGCCACTGTGTTCAACCTTATCAACTGGTTTTAGACCTGTCCTATCAAGAATATCTTTAGCAGCATAAAACCGGACTATTTCACTTCTGGCTTTCAATAACTTTTTCATGGTTCTTGCAGCGTCCTTGGAGGTATAATCAACGCTCTCTTTTACATGTTTGTCGTATTCAACTTTAAATTCTTCATTCTGTTTCCACTTACATATAGTCTGTTCTGATACTTTAATTTCTTCTGAAATTTGTTTCTGGTTGAATTCACTTTCAACCATTAGTTTTATGCACTTTAGCTGCTTCTTTGATAGCATGATTATACCTCCCATCTATTAAACTAAATTAAAATTTTAAAAAGACACCCAGCATACGTCGGGTGTCTTATACAAGATATAGTAATTATTATATTTACGGTTTCTCGCATTGACAGCCCCATTTAACCCTGGAGCTACAGGCTTTATTTACCCCGCCAGCATTGTTAAGATGCTTGGCGGGTTCTATTATAAAGAGGGTATTGTTATGTCTTATTAATTATTTCCTATGATGTTATAATAACACATAACATATTATATTGAATTAAGTTAGACATTATAAAAAACTTATATTTTTATAATAAAAATCATAGGTATTAATTTATTAATCACCTTGCTTTTAAATTGCATACAATACGTATCATTAATATTTAATCTTATTGCTACTTCTTTAAAATGAAGTTTATCAAAGTATCTAAGTTCAATCAATTTCCTTTCATTTTCAGATAGTGCATCAAGTGCATTGTCTATTTTATCAATCAATCTTTTTTTACCATCTCTCATATTTTGTAAATAGCTTATTTGTTTTTCTTTAGATATTATTTCATTTTCTACACTAGAGTTAAATTTATTTGTAGGTGCTGCCTTTTCTTCATATGTTATAGATCCACATCCTGTATATTCCTGTTGTAAATCTTCCATATCTAAATCTATATTTTTAATTTCTGCTTTAATATTTTTGTAATTATATAAGATACCTTCTAATTTTCTATAATTATCACGCAATTAATTCATCTCCTTTTTGTGCCAGATGGATGCCAGATGAATTTGACTATCTGGCATAGTATTTTAGGCATTGATATTACTAACTTTACAGGCATTAAAATGTCCTTATTTTTTGTGCCAGATATATAATAATTTCTTTATTATATATAATAATTTTTATTTTATTTTTTCTTATATATAAAAGAATATAAAATCATCTGGCTATCTGGCACAACAATCGCTGTATCTATTGATATTACTGTGCTGAAAGCTATGCCAGATAGTACAATTTTATCTGGTTTTTACTGGCATCTACTGGCATATTTTACGAAGTTTAACCTAAAATAAGTAAATATTGTATTGAAATGGGCTAAAATTTATAGTTTTAACTCAAATTTGTAAAAATAACTATAGCCATTGATATCACTTGTCTAATAATAGTTTTTGCAATTTTAATTACTTAATCCTTCACATTTAAAGAAATACCATGTTAACTGTTGATATTACTTGGAAACGCTAATTTTGTTTGAAAATTCTAATTCCTTTAACTCTGCTCTTAGTATTAAAACCATGTTTACATATTTCTTTACTGAATTGAATATTACTAAGAGGTTTATAGCCATTTTCTATGCACCAGGTTGAATATTTTAAATGAATATCTTTAGTAGGCTCATTTGCTATATCATCAATCCCAACATCATCTATAAATGCTAACACAGGATTATTTATAGCTTCATACTCTTCAAGTGCTGCCTGTACACATTCAACCTCTGTAAATTCATTATTATAAATAATTCTTTGGAGTCCATCCAATGCTAATTTAAGTAAATACTCCATAGCTTCATTAGTAAGTAACTTATCTTTTATAAATGGATCATAATCAGGATCATGTTTACTGAATGTTGCATTAAAAGGTATTAATAATAAGCGTCTTTTTAATCCATTGCTTTTATCATTAATACGTGGAATTTCATTTGCACTAAATATCAATTTGCTATAATTTTCAAAATCAAAAGGATCCCTGCCTTTTCTTTCAACATTAATGGTTTCTCCAGTCACTAATTTCTTAAAAGTAGCGTTATCATCAATATATTTATTACTTATATCATCACCGATGTTTGCAAGCTTACCCTCTAACTGAGCAGGCTTAAATCTTTGACTTAATTCTTCTAGCCCTAAAGATGAGTAATTCTCTTTTCCCAAAAAATATTTAATCATATCTAAAAATGTTGATTTTCCATTCTTACCTTCTCCGGTTAAAATAATGCATTTACCCAACTCATTACGCCTAAATAAGCAATATCCAATACATTCCTCTAATAAGGCTCGTAGCTCCTTATCATTACAGCTTATCTTATTTAAGACACTATCGACTGATTTATTATAAGCATTAGGATTATAACTCCAGGATATTTTATTTTTTATAATGAATGTTGAATTTAAATCTTCTAATTTTTTACTTTCTAAATTATAAATTCCATTTTCAACTAAAATATATTTGGGATTGGACATTTTGGTTTCCTGACATAATAAGTCCAAATATCTTAACACCTCGGTTCTAATTGCATTAGTAGAGTTTTTAATATACTTGAGCATTACTTTTTCAATTTGTTTCGTATCACTTGTATAAACATTATCCTTTAAAACATGCAGCATATCGTTTATTTTTATAATTTTTTCATTATTTTTCAAATATGTTGCCAACTCTTCATATTGGAGCTTTCCCTTTTTATAAAAACTCTGTTTTAAAAAAGCTTCATCTCTAAGTATTGTTTCAATTTCTCGTTCTGGTAATGGTTCTTGAAGAATATATTTATTTATAATTTTTACTGTTTCCCTTATTTCCTCTTTTTCAAAACCACTGGATTGTAGAGTTAAAATATAATTAAATAATGTCTGGTTGCGGCCATCCCCTTCTTTCATATCTGTAAAATCAATTACTTTTTTAGTAAGAGGAAATAACCATCTCGGTAATTCTTCAAATTCATCATATTTTCGTTGAAACTTACGTCTTTTCTTTTTTAATTTAAGAGGTATTACAGCATTTTGAATTCCTAATCCAACATCAATTTTTATTCCGAGTGGTGTATAATAGCCTTGTTTTCTACGATCTATACCGGGATTAATAAAATAAAAATGCTTGCCTCTATCAGTTTTTAATACATTACACTGTATATCTAAATCTTTTATTATTTTTAATAATATTTCAGATTCTTCTTCACTATCTACATCAATTTGAATTAAATTATCTGCTAATACACCACCATAACTGTCTAACTTCTCTACTTCATCTAAATTATAAAATTTTGTTCGGTTTTTATATTCCTCTTGAGGTACTTTACCATCTTTACCACCTGTAGGTATATATCCTTTAAACAAGTTATCTCACCACTCTTTTTTTTAGTTATTGACCCCAAAATCGCTTAATCTTTTACGTGCAGCTTCTATATACCATTTATAATCTAATTTTCTTGGTATGTTTGTTCCCTTTACATCATCATTGGTTATAAAACACCTTTCAGGAGTATTTGCGAATTTCTCCGGATTCTTACCATCTGCTTTTAATTTGAAAACGCCTTTGTCATGCCTGGACCTTGAAGCAAATACTCTTAAACACCTTTCATTCAAAATTTCATCTCCGTACATGGCAGTTTTATATTTACTAGAAGCCTTAACTACTTTTTGAAACTCCAATAAATTATTACAACTATTTATTGTTTTTTGTACTGAAATATCTTTAATAAAATAATTAATTAAAGCTTTATTGACTATTGGTAAATCATAATCCAAAGTACCTAATTTTTTAACATAAGCACCTTTAGATTTATAGGAACCATCTTCATGAATTACAATGTAATTATTTACATCTTTTTGAAATATCTTTTTGAAAGTATCCCATTCCAAAGTAAGTCTTGTCCTAACTTCCCATTCATGAGCTATGGATTTTATTTTTTCAAAGGTATTTTTATTATCAATCTTTAGGAATAAACCATCTGTATTACTCTGTATAACTTTGCAATATGGTTCCAATTTTTCTATTAAGTCCAATAACAAAAGTTGTCCGGTTATACACACGTTATTTGCCATAAGAGGATCATATAATTGGTTATATTTATCTTTCATAGCACCGTAGGTACTGTTAAGTACTATTTTATAAGGAGCCTGCATTGGATTTTTTTCTTTTTTTAACTTAAGTCTTGTGGCTCTTATTTCAGCGTATTTTTTTGGTTCAGATACATTCCTACTTAGATAACCATATTCAATCATAATGCTTGGATATAGACTTGCTACATCACAGTTTATATATAATCCTTCATCGCTGTATTTTTCTATTGCTCCATGTAATCCACCCCAGGCAAATATATGAGGTACTCCTGCAACTTTCGTATTTAATTTCTTTGTGTAGTCTCTATTAAGTGGATTCCTATACCAGTCAACGATATATTGATATTTAGGACCTATTTTCAAAGTATCTGGAATAGTAATTTCAAATTCATCATTGTGCTCTCTTCTATTAGCACCAAGTATTATTGCCGATAGCTGCGGTTTAGTTTTGTTTATATATTTAAGAGGCAATTTAAAAGTTTTTATAAGAGACATATGAGAGGAAAATTCCTCTTTCCTTTGAATAAATACACTCATTGTATTTTCAACATCTGATTTACAGTATTTAACGGTTTCTTGTATTTCTGCTCTAGTTAACTTTCTATCTATATTAAATGGAACACTTGTCTCTTTGATATTATTCCCTAAAAATCCCTCCAGCTGCTTTAATGACTGAGTTCTATTGGTCATAACATCATAATTGAATAACTGTATTCTATTAAATAATGAAGAATATTGCCATCCCATTTTATGTTTAACTATTATCCAGTCATTAATTTCTTTTGGATCAAAATCACATAAGATTCCTTTTAAAATATACTGGTCATAACCTCTGCTATTGTATCCACACCAGATATCAGATTTATGAGCTTCATAGAAAATTTTTAATTCTTCTGGATTGTTTATTATTACATTCGTTTTATGAGTATCAGTATCCATTATTACTAATAACCAATCATATTTAAATACTTCAAAGTCATAAAAAAGCATTTTAATTATCCTTTCTTAAAATTTTCTCATATTCAACACATTTATTAAGATAATATTCTGCTATATCCTCCGTTTGTATAGTAGAATCTATTTTTGCCATTTCTATTATTTTTTTATCTTTGTTGATATCCCGTTCCATAAAAAATCACCTTCTTTTTATATTTAAGAAGGAGCGTTAAGCTCCCTCCATGCCTCAATTATTCAGCATCAAATACATCTGTTATTTTATAATTACTAAATCCATTCTTACCTTCACTATAATCAATTGCATATTCAGCATTACCGTCTATGGCCTCATACACGTCAAGAATTAGATCATTATATTGTTTAAAATTCTTAAATTCAACATCAATACCACTATCAAGTGACCTCAAAAATTCATTAGCATTGTGAAGTCCAAAGCCTGTACTCAAAACTTGATTGTAAAATATCAATGAATTTTCATATTCTCCATTAAGTATTTTGAACCATATAGAAAGCATTGGTTTACCTTTCTTAGATTCTTTAAGTTCCATTTTATCGACTTTAACTTCATATTGACCGTGAGGCACTTCTTTAAAATCCCCACCATTTTCAGCTGCTTCTTTTGCATCCCTTGTTAATCCATCTACATCTATTTCCTTATCAAATTTATCCCAAATATTTGCCATTGTTTTATTCCTCCTAAATTTTTATTTATCCCATAAAAATATAATAAATTTCTTTAATTATTAAAGTATTATTCAGTTTTTTCTACTTCTACGTCTTCTCTTAGGCTTTTCTTCGGAAGGCTTGTCAGTATTTTCAACTGTTTTATTTTCAGTAGATTCAGTAGATTCAACTGTTTCATCTAAGTTTTTAGTATCAGGCTCAGCGTTCTCTTTTTTTGGTAAATCAATAACTTTATCTGATTCTACATCAGGAATTTTATTTTTATGTTGTCTCTTGGGTTTATTCCCTTGTTTAGTATCAGTTTTACTTTGAGCATCTTCAAGAGCTTTAATAAATTCATCTTTGTCAAGAGGTATTTTATCTACCAAGAAATTAAATCTTCCTCCCCCAAATATGTTTTCTTTTTTCTCAAGATGTAAATATCTATTTTCACCATCCATATAAGCCCTAACTGTTAAATCTACTGTTCCAGCTAATACATTGGCAACTTTATCATTTATATTAGGTTTTATAGTTGTTAACTTAGATCCATTCTTAAGACTAATTTCTGATGTAACTTCTTTTGATATATAAATTATCTGATACCCTAAATTCTTGAGTCTTTTAATTGTACTAAGGAATTCAGTTCTTACCATGTCCCAACCCTTACCATATCCAGCATCCTGCTCATGTTCAATTCCCAATTTGTCATACATATAAAGTCTGCAATATTCGTATAAGTCCTCTACTAAATCAAGAGCCACCCTCTTAAAATCATTTTGTTTCTTTTCAAGTTCACTAACCACATCCAGGAATACTTCCCATGCAAATTTTCTTTTTGTAAGTCTTCCCTCAACTTTTATTTCATCTGCTATACGAATTACCGGACTTGTAGTGTTATCAGTGTTTCCATCAGTATTCAGAAATAGTAGATTATCAAGTTGATCCACAAAAGTTGACTTTCCAACATAACTCTCAGCATATATCCACATATCCGGGTTAGTATCTATTTTCTTTTCTCTTCTTTCATTTTTAGGTAATAACATATAATCTTCTCCTTTTAAACATAAATTTTTATATTCGCACCAATCACATAAACGTGTTGGTTTTTTCTTATATTCAGACACTTCATGAATATCTATAATGTTGTCATAAAACTCTATAACTTTATTAGGATCGTATGGAATTTCAACTATTTGAATTTGTGATTCTTTAACTATTTCAATAAGTCTCTTCCTGAATTTATATAAATCTTCATCCTGTTTTTGTCTTATATTTGTTTTGGGAATAAATATAAACCCAAGCTTTCTAACCTTAAAACCTTTTTTCTCCAAGAAATATTTATATACATGAAGCTGCTCACTTTCCAAATAATTTTGAATATTGTTACTATATTTAAAGTCAAATATATCTACAGTACCATCATCATTCTTAGTTATTAAATCTAAGAATCCAATGAACTTTGATGTTAGCACTTTATATTCCTGAGCATAGATATTAATATCAGCCAGTATCTCTTTAAGTTTTGGTATCAGTATTTCAAGCTTTATGGCTTCATTTACTATCAGGTCATTTATTACATAATAATTGTTGAAATACTCTTGTATGGCTTGCTTAACATTTATTTCAGCACCTTTATGAAGTGCAGTGCCAACATAAAGAGCATTATCTGGAGCCTGGTCTGGAATAGTTTTAAGCTTATCTATATACCTCAGCTTATATTTATATTGACAATTCTTGAAGCATTCTATTCTACTATGACTAAACTGTGTAATCTTAATCACCTACCTTTTTTAACAAACACATTTTATAAAAACCCTCTAACATTTATAAAATGCACTTTGATTTCCTTTGTAAGATCTTTCATATCAATATTTTTAATTCTTCCTTTATTTACTCCGTCAACCGTATTAATTACATTTTCTTTAACAAGACCTTCTCTCTCAAAATCAACAAAATTAGCTTTTCCATTCTCACCTGCATACTCATTTACATTTTTACTTTCCAATAAATCAACCAGTTCCAGTTTCAGCGAGTCCAAATCTTCTTTATTTCTTTTGTCTTCTTCTTTTAAATCTAATATTTTATCTACTAATTCATCTGCTTTCTCCTGCCATTTTTCTTTATTCATGAATTTACCTCCTTATTAACTCATTCATATCCTTTTTAAAATTTTCAAAATCTTTTGGATACAATATATAAGCTGTTCCTTTAGATTTCTTTATAAGTCTTATTGTCCGTTTTTGTAACTCACTTGCTCTACCTTTAGGAGCCTTAACTTCTATTCCTACAAATTTGCCATTAATACAAGCTATAATATCGGGGATTCCAGCTTTACTATATGGCCCAGCCCAGTACTTAAAATACCAGGTGTTAGGTAACATATCTAAAAATGCTTTTATCTTATTCTCAAACTGCTTTTCTGCTGCCATTATTTAACCTTAAATCGCATAGAGGCTGCTACTGGTGATAAGTGGCTGCATATATTAAATACATCGGGAAACTTTTCTTTAACCTCTTTACTATCTAGTTTGCTTCTTTCTGTTGCAGCAATATAAGTAATAGAAAAATTATCGTTTTCCCATTTATTAATGCTATATCTGTCCATTTCTTCTTTAAGTTTTGCCTTTAACTTTTTTCTATCTTCATCAAGCTTTTTGTACTTTTCTTCTGCTTTTTGAAGTTTAATTAATGTTGGTAAAGCTTTTTTCTGAAATAATTCCAATGCATTGTCTTTAAACTTTATATTCTTTAAAGCTTCATTCCAGCAATTATGGCAAATTTCAAGGGTATTACCATCATCACATTTAACGGCATCATCCGTTAACCCAAAATTATTAGGACATAATATTTCATCATCTACATATTTTAAAAATTCTTCTAATGTCATTTTCTGAGATAGTTCTTCAATTGATTTTGACATTTATAAATCACTCTCCTATTTAATTATTACATAGTCAATTTCACTTAATCATAATATGCATAAATTTTAAACATATAATAATCTATGGTTAAAGCTGATATTATCTAACTTTATGTCTAATTTAAAAAATATTTTCCGACAATTTACGACATTTCCTCAAATAATTTATTTGTATAATCACGTCTTTCCTTAAGTGTCTGGTATATCTGTTCTTCAATACTGTTTTTAGTTATTAAATACCAATAGAAACAACTTCTTTCCTGTCCTATACGGTGAATACGCTTTTTTGATTGCTCAAATAATTCACTCTGTAGTGGTAAACTAAAATATATAATCTTATTGGCTTTCTGTAGATTAAGCCCCATAGCTCCAGCCTGATATTGCACCAGGGTAATACTATCTAATTTTTTATTAAAATTATCTAAATTCTTAATATTTCCATTGACAATACTTATTGGTTTATCTAATTTCTCACATAGTATCTTAATTATTTCTAACTCTTTATTGAAGCTATAAAAAATAATTACTCTGTCTTCTGTAGATTCCAATATATCTTTTAACATAGCTAATTTATTTTTGTTATAGTGACCTGCTAATTGTCTTAAATAGAGCATTTTTGTAAGTGATGTATCTCCGACTAATTCAATACCATCAATAGTAATTAAGCGATCTTTCTTAAATTTTTTATACTCTCTGGTATTCTTAATTTTTACCTCTTGTTCTATCTGTTCAGGTAATTGAAATACTTCATCAGTTTTCATAAATATAGCTCCATGTTCATGTAACTTCCTCTTGAGCCTGTCTACATTCTTATACCCGGTTACTTTTTTAATTTTGAATCCTCCAACATCCAACAGCACATATTTTATAAACTCCTGCCAATATAATTTTTTACTAATTTTCCATCCAAGTAATTTACATTGGCTCCAAAGCTGCTCATATTTTCCACCTGTAGGAGTACCACTCAAGAGAATTACATTTTTAGCTTTCATTTTTAATATGAATTTCGCTCTCTCTGATTTTTCATTTTTAATCATGCTAGATTCATCAAGCATAAGAGTAAAATCTTTTAAGTTCATAAGTTCCGATCTTCTCCAGATAAGATCATAGTTTATGATTATAACGCTGTGTTCCGGTATATCTTGCGTTTTATTATATTTAATAATTTTATAATCATAGTAAGTTTTCATATGCTCATACCAATCATTTATTTTGGATTTTTGGCATATCAGCAAGTTATAAGGTGCATCTAATTCATGTAATTTTTCAGCCCCAACGAAAGTTTTACCAAGACCCATATCCAGATAATAAGCACATTTATTAAAATTTTCAGTCTCATTTAATGCTTTCTCTTGATGCAGATATAATTTAATTTTTATCACTCCTTTTCAAGTCTTACGGGTAATACTAAATCTAGATCGTTGTTTGCCTTAATTACTGCTGGTGATATTCTTGTTGTAAATTGCATTGTGGCAAGTACATTATATTTTCTCAGTGCATCCCTTAAATAGAGTGGATTAAAAGCTATACTAAATGGTAGGTCACCATGTTCTATAACATTAATTCCTATAGAGTCTTTTATATCAGCACTTGAATTATTGTTTTCAATATATAACTTTGTGCGGTCAACAGTGAGCTTGACAAATTCTGGAACTGATTTTTTCAGTTCAAACATGAATTTTAACTTTTTCAAAAGTTCTTTTACATCAATCTCTATTTTATAAAGATACTCATTGGGTATTATGGATTCATATTTTATATAGGCACCATCTAATAAATGGGCTGTAACAGTTATATTATCAATCTGTATAATTACAAAATCTTGCTTTTTGGTAATATAGAAGGTAACTGCATCTGCTGATTTCTTATCCAGTAGTTTAAGAAGTAATTTAACCGTTGGTTCAGATAAGGTTATTGAATTATCTATATCAAATTCTTCACTTTCACTTACTGCTAATCTGTAGCCATCTAGTGCAGCCACCTTATTTTTGTTTATATTTAACCCCGTAAGAATAGGTCTTGTTTCGTCCTGCGCCACAGCATAAAAAGTGCTTTTAATCAATCGGTAGAGTTCTTCCTGTGATACTGAGAGTAATAAGGTCTTTTCATGATCTGCCACATCCAGTATTGCAAAATTGTCGGGATTACCTGGTACATAGTTAATTACGTAGTCGCCATAGTTGATTTTGTTGTTTGATATAGTGATGCTATATTCATTTATAGCTGCTATCATTTTGTGTAAATAGTATGGTATACAAATATTACCCTTTTCCTTTATATCAGCAGATAGCGGCATTCTTATTTCAATTGAACTTATTGGGTCACAAATAAGGCATTCGGCTTTATCGTAAGCCCTTATGAATAATGATTTTTGCTTATTTGCTACACCTTTGACATAAGCTAATTTATTCAGTATTGGTTTTAATTCAGATGTCTTAATACTTATTTTCAACTTTTTAATCCTCCATATTTGACTTATTTTCAACTCTATATTAGAATTGAATTAGCTTTTAATTTGCTTTTGGACCCTCTGTAAAGGGTTCTTTTTTATTTCTCAATTTCAAAAGTCACATCTCTACCGTCTTCTACAATAAAATTCAAGCCTATTTTTTCATGAATTCTAATGCAATCTTCCAGTGTTACATCTTTAGCGCCATTTTTAAATTTCATGCTTCCATCTCCTTTCTTAACATATCCAGCCCTCTCTTTTGCCTCTGTGTTACTGTGGCATATGATATGCCCAAAACTCACCCAAATTTAGGTCTTTCTTCTCTCGTGTGGACATATTGTAGACTTTTTTATATTGCATTTAATCATCATCCTCTACCACTTGTATAATTGGATAATTCCCAACTTCTTGTTTAAATTTCTTTCTAGTAGCATCTTCACTTTCTGCGACTACATAAGTCTCCCTGAACATATCACTTACATATACAATTAAATACTCATTCACCTACCCACCTCCTCCTATTTTCTAAAAGCTTTCCTATATTCTTTAAGTGCCATGTTTTTCAGCTTTTTTGCATATTTCTCAGCATCCACGTGCGATAGACTGAAACTTTCTGCTATAATCCTAGTAAGTTCAGCCATTGTATTGTACTGTTGCTTTAACATTGTTAACACCTACCTTGTAAATTGCTATGTAGGTGTAGCTCTAAGCTTCTTTTAAATCATTAATAATTTTTTTAGCAAAGCATTCCACTATGACCTTGTAATATTCATCATCCGATATATCAACATTTTCTATTATTTGCGAGCTGATTAATTTACCAGTTTTTCTATCAAGTATTTTTTGTTCAAGTTTATACAAGCCCATCACATCCTTACTTAGCTTCAATATCTTTTATAGATAGCTGCCCAGATAATACTTGTTTCCTTAAAGTTACTTTTTTCTTAGATGCATTTAGTCCTTTGTATTTTTTATTCAGCTGGCTTTCTACATTTTCAAGAGCCTTTAAATTTCTTGTTTTATCTACATTCACATACTTGGAAACACCCTCATCTTTATAGTTGAAGCAGGTTCTTATGCCTTTATCATCTTTGTATTTTCGCATTAGGTTATTGGCCGTACGTCTAAGTGCTTGATTTCTAAGTTTACGAATATCAAAAATATAGTGTGGTCTTATAAGCTCCATTACATCATCTGTAGTAATTTCTCCAAGTTCATCCATTTGTTGCAATATGGCTTCTCTTGCCTTTTTCTCAAGACTGCTATAATTACCCATCCTTTTTTACCCCCTTAAAATAATTTTGGATCTCAATTAATCTTTTTATTGCTAAGTTAATAGATTCTAGTTCAAGGTCAACCTCTTTTTGATTTTCAAGTATACAATTCCATGCTTTTAGCGATTCATCACCTGTACTGAGCATTGCAGTTTTATAAATTGTAGTCTGGTACTTCTCTGTATGCTTTAAGCATTTATCAAATTGTTCCTCAGTTAAATTGTTAAAATCCTCAATACCAAAAATATGAGTTTCTTTTGGTTTTCTGAATTTATCAATCAGGATTGTATTTTCAGGAAGATTTTTTTCAAGTTCCTTTTGCTTTTCCTTTTCCTCCCATTCCTGTTTCTCTTTTTCAAGTTCCTCCTGATATTCTTTTTCAAGCTGCTCATTTTTCTTCTTGGTTTCCATTGCTGACTTGGTAAGAATATAAGCATTATTGATTGTTAAATCTCCTGCTTTAACCTGCTTTTTGATATTATCTGGAGCCTGTTCCTCTATAACTTCAACCTTATGAATTGTATCTTCTGATACCCCTGCTATTTTTGCTATTTCTTTTCTTGTATTTACTGGTTTAGTTGGTACTTTAATTTCTTCATTATTCGTTTTTGATGTTTTCGTCAAAAACGAATTTTGTTTTTTGGGATTATGAATATCAGCTTTTTTAACAGCTTCAATTTTATTTTCTTTTGCTTTAGCTTCTATTACAGGCTTGAATTTAAGTGCTATCTGAGCAAGTTCATATTTATTTAAATTCCTTCGGTTCTTCTGATTACTCCAAATCCATTCCATAGCTTCTAATTTATCTTTAAATTCCATTTCAGTTAGGTCAAAGGGTATATTGTTTTTAGTGCAGATATCATAACGATGATACCCATCAATTAATGTATTATTCCAAACTATAAGTGGAGTTAAGCAGCCATTTTTTATAATGTCTTTTTCAAGCTCTGTATTTTGTTCCTCCGTTAGTGGTGGTAACAAATGCTTAAATTCTTCATTTATTCTTAAATCAATCAATTTTATTTACTTCATCTCCTCTTCTTTTAGTTCTGGAAAAACTTCTTTAATATCTGCATTTAACGTCTTACATATTTTTATAGCTGTATCTAATCTAGGAATACATTCTCCATTTAAAATTGCATAGAATTGAGTCCTTCCAACTCCACTGTTTTTTATAATCTGACTAGTAGTAATTCCTCTAGATTTTAAGTCTTGAACCAATTCTTTTATATTATTATTCAATTGTGTACCTCCTTTCATTCGGTTATCCGATGTTCTAATAATACGTTCTTTTACCCGAAGTCGCAATGTTTATATATTCGGTAAACCGACTATTAAGTAAAAGTAGCTCTCCATTACTCTAATTTTCTAATTATTTCTTTAATTACCTATTTACTTTGCCGAATATTTATTGTATAATTCATTATACCGAATAAAATTGAAAGGATTGCTTATTATGAGTAAAATTGGTGATAATATAAAAAATTTAAGAAAACACTTTAATATGAGCATTAGAGAATTATCTGAGAAATCTAAAGTAGGCCAAAGTACTATATCTGAAATTGAGACTGGAAAAGCTACTAATCCTAAAAGCGAAACTTTATCTAAAATAGTAAACGTCTTTAATTTACCTATCGATATCTTATTTGTAAATGACGCTTTAGAGGTACTCGGAAATCCTATAACAAGAGATCGTCTAAAAAATTGGGACAAAAACCATCCTCTTATAGCAGCAGAACTCAAAGAATTTGAGTTAGATAATAAATCCAACTCAAAAGAACATAAAAAGAGATCTGATGAAATTGAATTTAAGACTCCACAAGAAGCTATGCAATTCATATTAAATCAGCCTGCTATTGCTGGATATGGCGGTTTTGATCCTAATAAAATGAGTGATGAAGAAATTATGGATTTTGCTAATGAATTATTAAATCAATTAAAACTACTAGGATATAAATATAAAAAATAGATAACATTTTTGGGGGATGAGGTCTATATGGAATGGATTGATAATATTGTATCTGGATTATTAGAAACATATGATACAAATAATCCGTACGAACTTTGCGATTCTTTGGGAATCAAAATTGTAAAACTTAAACCTAGTAATATACTTTTAAGAAGTAAAGATGCTTTTTATTATAGAGATATAGAAAATAATGAAGTAATATTTATAAGAAATGATTTAAATGAAATATTGGAAAGATTTATTTTATCACATGAACTAGGGCATGCCTTATGTAATCCAGACTTATTATGTGCTGCGTTTAATTTCTCCAATAAAGGTAAAATAGAAAAACAAGCTAATTATTTTGCTTTTAAATTATCTGGCATAAAATTTGATGAAACTGAATTGCAAGGTATGACATTAAAACAAATATCCGCATACACAGGTATTCCATATAATATTTTAAGCCAATTATTTTTAGAATAATGCCAGTAAAAATTTTACTGGCAACTTATCTGGCATGCCTTTCAGTTTAGCAATATCAATAGTTTATAATGCTTCTCTTGCCAGATAACCAGATAAAATGTCATACTTATAAATTACAGAAAAAATAAAGAAAACTTTTTATATATTATATAAAGATAATATATATTATACTGGCATGATTTTTTGAAATTTAATTGCCTTTAACGCATTGATATACCTTAGTTATAATACCATGTCAGATGATCTAAATTTTTGCCAGTAAAATTTTGGAAAGGAGGATTATTTTATGTTATTAGCAGTTGCATATTGTAGATTTTCGTCTGACAATCAGCGTGAAGAAAGCATAGATGCACAATTAAGAGCCATAAAAGAATATGCCAGTCATAATAGTATTGAAATAACTAAAGTTTATATAGATGAAGCTAAGTCAGCCACGACTGATGATAGACCCCAGTTTTTAAAAATGATAGAAGATAGCAAATCAAAGACATTTGATGCTATAATAGTACATAAATTAGATAGATTTTCACGTAATAGGTATGACTCCGCTGTCTACAAGAAAAAACTGAAAGATAACGGGGTAACTCTAATATCCGTACTTGAACATTTAGATGGAAGCCCTGAGAGCATTATACTCGAATCGTTGCTTGAGGGCATGGCTGAATATTATTCCAAAAACCTTGCACGGGAGGTTATGAAAGGTATGAAAGAAACAGCACTACAATGTAAACACACAGGTGGTAAGTCACCCCTTGGATATGACATTTCTCCTGATAAGACCTATATAATAAATGAAACTGAGGCACAAATTGTAAAATTAATATTTAAAATGTATGTTGATGGGTTTAGTTATGCTAAAATAATTAATAAATTAAATATAGAAGGATATAAAACTAAAAAAGGGAAGCTATTTGGTAAAAATAGTATTTATTCTATATTATCAAATGAAAAATATTGTGGTACTTATGTATTTAATAGAAGTTCAAAAAAAGTAAATGGGAAGCGGAATAATAATAAATCAAAGTCAGATGATGAAATTATTAGAATTAAAGGTGGTATGCCTCGGATCATATCAGATGAAGTTTGGAATATTGTTAAAAATAAGATGGTTGCTAATAAAAGGAAAAGCGCTTCATATGGTGCAAAAGAGATTTACCTACTAAGTGGAATTATTTTTTGTGGTAAATGCGGTGGTGCTATGGTTGGTAATAGAAGATATGCTGGTAGAAATAAGACTTTATATTGCGCTTATGAATGTTCAACACGTAAAAGAAATCATACCTGTGATGCAAAATCTATAAATAAAGAATTTGTCGAAGAAGCAGTAATAAATCAATTAATTCATGATCTTTTCGCACCAGAGGCAATGGATAAAATAGTTGATAAAGTGATTGATTATGCGGAAGCCCAATCAAGTCACATCAAAGACGATATAAAACAATTGGAATCCGAATTAACTTCTATACAAAATCAAATTGATAACATTGTTAATGCCATAGCTGGTGGTATGTTTTACTCTTCCATGAAAGAAAAAATGGATAATTTGGAAGCCAGAAAATCAAAAATTGCTATAGAATTAGAAGAAGCTAAAAGGCAACAAAAAATAAATTTACCATCAAGAAAATTAGTTAAATCCTATATACAAAAAGATGCTGATATAAAAGAAAAGTCTCCTGAAGAACAGAAACGTATAATACAAACTTATGTAAAGAAAGTAATTGTATATGAGGATACAATTGAAACAAATACTATTGTGGATTTAAAACTCTTCCCCTCGCCTCCACCAATTTTAATCACATAAAAAAATGGTTTTAACTTAGTTGATTTTACATAATTAAATGATAAAGGGAGCACGTTAAAGTTTACTTCAACGTGCTCTTTATATATAACGGCTTTATTTATGAGCGTATTGGTGAAACATTCAATGAGCTCCTTAAATCATCTTCTGGAGTACTAATAGGCTTTATTTCAAAGGTATCTACTAAATATTGCAACACGTTCGGAGATATAAAAGCTGGTAAACTTGGCCCTAAATATATTCCTTTTATTCCAAGTGACAACAATGCTAATAAATCAGCAACAGCCTTTTGCTCATACCAAGAAAGTACAATTGTTAATGGCAATGAATTTACATCTGTTTCAAATGCATCTGCAAGACCTGTTGCTATTCTAATTGCTGAATATGCATCATTACACTGTCCTACATCTAATAGTCTTGGCAATCCAGCTACTGTTCCAAAATCTAATTTATTGAATCTGTACTTACCGCAAGCTAAAGTAAGAATTATGCAATCTTCTGGAACCATTTTAGCAAAATCAGTATAGTAACTTCTTCCTGGTCTTGCTCCATCACAACCACCTATTAAGAAGAAATGTCTTATCTTTCCTTGCCTAACTGCATTGACTATAGTTTCTGCATTAGATAATGTTGCATGATGTCCAAATCCCACTAGTATTTCTTTTTCTTCTTCATCTTCTTTAAATCCACCTAATTCTAATGCTT
The DNA here is from genome assembly GCF_041205085.1 of Clostridium moutaii. Classification (NCBI taxonomy): domain Bacteria; kingdom Bacillati; phylum Bacillota; class Clostridia; order Eubacteriales; family Clostridiaceae; genus Clostridium; species Clostridium moutaii. The sequence continues at coordinate 38,282 of NZ_JBGEWD010000014.1, read as the reverse complement.
TATTTATTATTTCACTGAAGTCCTTAGTTCCATCTTCTAAAACATCTATATGCTTTACTCCATCCCATCCTACAACACTTGTTGAAAATATCCTATCTTTATATGTTTCTCTTGGTCTCATTAGACAGTTAGTAGTCATTAAAATACATCCTGGTATGTCATCAAATTCTTTTTGTTGGTTTTGCCATGCAGAACCAAAATTGCCTACTAAATGTTTGTATTTTTTTAATTCTGGATACCCATGTGATGGTAGCATTTCTCCATGAGTATATATATTAATTTGCTTACCTTCTGTTTGCTCTAAAAGCATTTCTAAATCTCTCAAATCATGACCAGATACTATAATAAATGGACCTTTTTTAATATTAACATTTACTTTATGAGGTGAAGGATTTTTATATGTAGTAGTATTAGCTTTGTCTAAAGTCTGCATTACCTGTACTGCCATATCTCCAACTCTCATAGTCATACGTATCATATCCTCAAGAGTTAAATTATCATTCGTGGTAGACTCAAGCCCTAAGAAATAAATATTATCTACTTGTTCATTATTATATCCAAGAAACCTTGCTTGATGTCCATAGGCACTTATGCCTTTTAATCCATATAATATAGTTGATCTTAAGGAACGAATATCAGCATCAAGATTCTGATCATACATAATGCCTGCTTTTACTGAATCCTTTAGCATCTCTTCTTTTGTATCACTTAGATTATATGTAGCTGCATCTGGATACTGTCCTTCAGGAGCTTGGTCTCTTAAAGCTTCTTTTATCTTTTGTGATTCCTTTAATAGTGTTACGTGAACTTCAGCATCAAAGTTCACATTTGTTAATGTTGTAAATAGACCATTCTCTACAAGTTTTACTATTTCTTTATCAATAATTTTTCCTTGTTCAATTAAAGACTTTGCATAACAAGAAATTCCCTTTAATTGATATATCAATAAATCTTGTAAGTTTGCAATTTCCGGTGTTTTGCCACAAACTCCGCTTTTTGTACATCCTTTCCCTCCAGCTGTTTGTTCACATTGATAACAAAACATTGAATTTTCCATTTGTATCTCTCCTTTATAATAAAAACACTTTTTATTGTATTAGTGTTTCCACTCTCTACCTAAATTATAGATACATCCTTATCAATTACTAAGTCTTAAAACAATATCACTATTGAAAAGCTTCAAAAAAGCATAAATTTCTATCGTTTTTCTTACAACTAATCCAGAAGAATTTTTAAACGTTGATACAAATGCTTTTATAGGTATGGACCCTACAGTAAAACAGTCTGGTGAGTTTACCGGTAACCTTGTGAATTTTATTGTTCATAGAAAAGTTCTCTTTTTTATGATATACTAATAATAATTATTATATAAGTATAAATTTTCACAGCATCCATCATATATAATAAAATTTATACAGAAACCTATTTACATCAAGGAGGCTTTTTTTATGAGTAAACATCTTTTCTCAGATATACGTATTCCAATTGAAGCAGACAATCCAGCTATTAAAAGAATTGAAGAGCTTTGTATTAAATGTGGACAATGTAGACGCGTATGTGAAAATGACATTGCAGTGGGCCGTTTATATAATCTTGAAAGCACTGGCGACATTCCAATTTGTATCCACTGCGGCCAGTGCGCAAATATTTGCCCTGTAAATTCCATTACAGAAGTTTATGAATACCAAAAAGTTGCTGAAGCAATAAATGATCCTAATAAAATAGTTATTTTCAGTACCTCCCCATCAGTACGAGTAGCTCTTGGTGAAGAGTTCGGCCTAATACCCGGCTCTTTTGTGGAAGGACAAATGGTAACGGCGTTACGTGCTCTGGGCGGTAATTATATACTAGATACCAACTTTGCCGCAGATCTTACCATTATGGAGGAAGCTGCCGAGTTAGTTGAACGTATAACCAAAAAAACAAGACCCCTTCCTCAGTTCACCAGTTGCTGTCCAGCCTGGGTAAAATTTGTAGAAACTTTTTATCCTGAAATGATACCAAACCTTTCATCGGTAAAAAGTCCTATTGGAATGCAGGGTCCCACAATCAAAACTTATTTTGCAAAAGAAAATCATATAGATCCTAGAAAAATCGTCAATGTAGCCGTTACTCCCTGTACTGCCAAAAAATTTGAAATTCGCCGGCCGGAGATGAACTCATCTGCGTCTTATAGCAAGATGCTGGAACTCCGAGATATGGATTATGTAATCACCACTCGTGAACTGGCAAAATGGATGAAGAAAGAAGGCATTAATCTAAACGCTCTTTCATCGTCAAAATATGATAAGCTGATGGGAGCAGCTTCCGGTGCAGGCATAATTTTCGGCAACACAGGCGGAGTAATGGAAGCAGCCGTTCGAACAGCTTATTATGTAATCGCAGGTGAAAACCCACCAGAAAACCTTTTTGACTTAAAACCAGTACGGGGTATGGATGGAATTCGCCAAGCTGACTTGAATATAGGAGATATTTCTATAAAATTAGCTGTGGCACACGGAACTGCCAATGCTCAAATTCTGCTTGAAAAAATCAAGTCGGGAGAAGCATCCTATGACTTCATAGAAGTAATGACCTGCCGAGGAGGCTGCATAGGCGGTGGTGGCCAGCCAAAGACAACCGTACCCATGAGTGATGAAATCCGCTCTCAGCGAATTGCCGCTTTATACAACAAAGACAAATCGCAATTTCTGCGTTTAAGTTACGAAAATCCAGATATTAAACGCGTGTACAGAAACTTTTATGGAAAACCACTGAGTGATCTTTCAGGACAACTGCTTCATACAACTTATTTGGATAGAAGCATGAGTCTTGGTGAAAAGGGCATGATTAAAAAAAGTGGACAGGAAAATGAAAAAGTTGAACATAATATTCCTGATTCAGGTAAAAGAAAATTCAGATGTAAGGTTTGTGGATACATATACCAGGGCGATAGCCTTCCGGAAAATTACAAGTGCCCCCTTTGCGGCGTAGGTGCAGACCAGTTTGAAGAACTTAACTGACGTCCTCTGGATAAAAGATTTGATTTTCATGAATTATTTAAAAACATCATTGGAATGAGCATAGATTTGTGTAAAAACCAAGTCTGTACCCATTCCCTTTTTATCCTTTAAATTGCATAGAGTCCCTTTACATCATCTTCTCCATATATACCCCATTTTTCAATTGCAGCACGTAATTCCTCATGATTTTTAGCTATTTCTTTTAAACTCATGCCTTTCATATGACCATCAATTGCCTGTCTGAATGCTCTTGCTCCTGCTGCTGGTCCCATTGGATGTCCATGAATTCCTGCTCCAACTCCCAGCATACAATCATTACCTGCGTCCTCCATAATTCTAGGTACCAGCCCAGGTATCACTCCACCTCCCATAAACGGAAGAGAAGGTTTCAAATCATAAAATTTACCGGTGCAGGCTATCAGGTTCTTTATATATTTAGATACAGTAATATCAAATTTTCCATAAGGAGCTTCCAAAAGCATTGTATCTGCTCCGCACATTCTAGTTAATTTAGTTAACACAACAGAACTTATGCCTTGATACTGGGATATGGTCCAAGAAGCACCAAAACAGCAATGGGATAATATAGGTACATTGATTTTAGGATCTTCTGCTAAAGCTCTAAGTGCCGACAGCCCTACACAAAATGTATCAACCATTATGCAATTGGCTCCTGCATTTATTACTTTCATGGCATCTTCTTTAAGTCTTGATACTTCATCAGTTATATTAACTGCATATAGAGTCTTTTCACCTTTTATCTTATCTGCCTTAACTGCAGCAGCCATATTTTTTTCTACACGTTCTTCCAATTTATTAAATTTTCTATCTCCGCCTATTAATTCATCATCTTTTATGATATCCACTCCACCTACAGCTGCTTCATAGAATAATTTAGCTCCCACATCAGGAGTATAACCTGTACAAGGTTTAATCATATTGTTAAGCAATGGTCTTTCCTTAACTCCTAAAATATCCCTTATTCCCTGAATCCCAAATTTAGGTCCCTTAAATTTAGATACAAAGCTCTTAGGAAAATCTATATCCAATATCCTCAAATATGGCATGGAAGTTATATTACCCGTAATTGTGGCAAAAAGCAGTGGTATATTATCATCAATGTTGGCAACAGGGTAGCCTATTCTTACAATATAAAATCTGGTTCCATTTTCCGAAACACTTTCCCTAATATTAGTCTCATTTTCATAATCAGGCACTTCATATATTCCAATAATTTTTGAAGCATAATTTAATCTTATTTCATCTGTCTCTTCTGGGACATCCGTCCATGAGCCTGTTGTCTGTTCTATTCCAATACTTGCAGCTTTTACAATAGGATCTTCATCTCTAGCTGCACCAATCAAATAAGTAGCTACACACAAATCATCCAAATTTACTCCCTCATATAACGGATTCAATATAGAGCTATAAAATCTGTTCATAAATATTACCTCCACTATTTTTTATTATTAAACTTTTATATTTTCTTCTAACATACGAAGCAATTGTACGTGAGAAGATACTAATCGGTTTTCATATACTTTATATTTCTAGTTGCTATAAGATCCACTCCCGTTCGAGCTATATCAGCTTTTATAACAGCTCCTATTTTTACAGGCGAGTTTACCTCCAATTGACTTATCTCTTTCATACAATCAAATATTTTTTCTTTAAGAATTGGAACCTTTGTTTTAACAGGTACATAGGGCAGTTCTCCGGATTTTACTTTAACAGTACTCGTTAATATTCTTTTAGGTTCCATGAATTCATTTTTTGCATACTCAAGTCCATTCTTACAGCTGTATCCAGAAACACTCTCAATTTTTTTTCCATTATGTTTTATATCTATACCGCATCCTTTTGGACAGCCAATACAAATTATTCTTGTATTATGAATCATTTTTTTCACCTCCCTATTTCCCCATAGAAACATCAATTTGGTCCATATCCTTCGAAAAAAGTCTTGCAGGCAAGGTCACCGTTATCATAGATCCCGGTGTTACTATTTCCTTTTTTAAACTTGATAATTTCCTATCGTTATTATCTTTTACTACTATACTTACATTTTTATCTGGATATTTTACACGCATATATAATTTAATTGAATCCTTAGAATCCTGTTCATACTCTATAAATTGAGGAACAACATACCCGATATTTTTTCCATGACTGACTTTAATCTTTTTATTTCTGACTTTTAAATTATTATTTATATAATCTGCAGCTGATTTACCTGCTATCTCACCTTCCATGGTGACATTATCCACCAAATCATGAACATGAAGCACATTTCCACAGGCAAATACCCAGGATACTTTAGTTTCGCGTTTTTCATTTACCTTTGCCCCTTTTGTTGCATTATCGAATTCAACATCCAGCTTTCTTGTCAATTCATTCTCCGGTATCAAACCTACAGAAAGCAAAAGTGTATCACATTTTACATATTTCTCTGTTCCTTCAATTGGATTCAAGTTTTCGTCCACTTTAGCAACGGTTATTCCCTCTAATCTTTCTTTGCCATGAATATAAGTAACTGTATGATTTAAATACAATGGTATATTATAATCATCCAAACATTGTACCTTATTACGGACTAATCCTGTAGAATAGGGCATTATTTCCAATACACCTTTTACATTAACACCTTCCAGTGTTAATCGCCGTGCCATTATAAGTCCGATATCTCCAGATCCTAAAATCACAACTTCCTTTCCACATAAAAATCCTTCAATATTTACATATCTTTGAGCTTTACCAGCTGTCATGATACCTGACGGTCTATCTCCTGGTATTGTCAGTGCTCCGCGGGTTCTTTCCCTGCATCCCATGGCTAAAATCACTGCTTTTGTTTTTACCTTGAACAATCCGTCAGTACTATTTACTGCAATTATTTCTTTATCATCAAGTAAATCAATTACCATAGTATTGAGTTTAACATCAATATCATTTTTATTTACCTTAGTTATAAATCTATCTGCATATTCAGGTCCAGTTAATTCTTCTTTAAAATACTGCAGTCCAAAACCGTTGTGTATACATTGCTCTAAAATTCCGCCAAGGCAGGAGCTTCGTTCACATATTAGCACATTTTTGATTCCATTTCTTTTAGCCTCTAATGCAGCCGATAATCCAGCTGGCCCTCCACCTATTATCACAATATCATAATTTAATTCTTTCAAAATTTTCTCCCCCTTTCAGTAAAGATAATTCTTTACTTCTTGAAGCTAATATATATGAACCCTTACCTTTCTTTGTAACTTGGAGAGGGGAAATATTTAATTCCTTACTTAATATATTCAATATCTTAGGCCCACAAAATCCTCCCTGGCAGCGGCCCATTCCTGCCCTTGTCCTGCGTTTAATTGCATCTGCATCAGTTGCTGGTATAGGTCGATGTATTGCATCTATAATTTCCCCCTTACTTACAGTTTCACATCTGCAAACAATTACACCATAATCAGGATTCTTTTTTATATATTCATTCTGTTCATCATAAGAAAGTTCTTTAATTACTGTAGGTTTAGGTCGACCCCTTTTATAATTTTCCTTGGTTGAAAAATCCAATTCATAATTCAATCCTCTAATCAGTTCTTCAACCATTTGTGCCACCGCCGGCGAAGATGACAACCCAGGTGATTGCATTCCAGCTACATTGATAAATCCTTTTACGCTTTTAGCATAACCGATAATAAAGTCCTCTCCAGTGGCAGCGGCCCTCAAGCCTGTAAATTCTGTAATGACATCTCCCATCCTAGGCAGCTCAGGGAAAATATGGGAGATGGTTTTCCTATATATCTCCTCCATACCTTTATATGTGGTGGCAAAATTTTCTTTATCATCAATCATTTCAGCATTCGAACCTGCCAATATATTTCCCTCTGTGGTAGGTAAAATTATCATCCCCTTAGATACCTTGCTGGGGGCAGAATATATAGCATGCTTAACAATATGTCCTAATCTTTTATCATATAAAAAATACTGACCTTTTCGTGGTTTAATTTCAAATTCGATATTTTCAACCATACTTGCAATTTTATCTGCAAACAACCCTGCAGCATTTATTATTACTTTAGTTTCAATAATCCCCTTATTTGTTTTAACTGCTTGAACTTTTTTATCCTTCGTAATAATATCCTGTACTTCAGTATTTAATAATACTTTTACCCCATTGATAACAGCATTTTCAGCTAAAGCTATAGTTAATTCAAAAGGATCAATTATCCCTGTATTTGGATTATATAATCCAAATTTAACCTGAGGATTTATATATGGCTCCATTTTAAGCAGCTCTTCTCTATCAATAATTCGCAGACCCTTTATACCATTTTTATTTCCATTTTCCAGCTGATTTTTCATTACCACCATATCTTCATCATTAAATCCTACAACAATGGAACCTAAATCTTTTAAAAATGGTATATAAAGATCTTTGCACAATTGCTCAAAATAAGGATTAGCCTTTAAAACCAACTTTCCCTTTAATTTACTTCCATCAACATTATATCCGTCATGCACCATAGAAGAATTGGCTTTACTTGTACCCATGCAAATATCATTTTCCTTTTCAACTAATACTACGTCCAAATTATATTTTGACAGTTGATGTGCAATTGCCGCTCCAATTACACCACCCCCAATTATTAAAACATCAGTTTTCATACTTACATCCCCTTATCCCCTTCTGAAAATATATCTTATATACATAAGTTTCCCCTCTGTCTCACTCATAGTGATCTAAAATAAAAAGCCCTGGCAATAAGCAGTCATAATAATCACATATCAAAATTAATTCATATGGATTTTACATACACCAGGATTAATAAAATTTATTCTATTTATAAAAGCCGGACCTGAAATGTCCAAAATCATCTTTACACAACAATTCCCTAGCACATGCAATTATTTATTAATATAATTTATTTAATTATATTGTTACATGAATTTATTTTCAATATAGAAAATATTTTCAATAATTAGAATTTGTGTATTAATGTGAATTTATTCATTTAAATATCTATCTGTTCCGGCTCCAATTTAATGCTGCACCAATAGCTCTTCTCCATCCCTTATAAAGTTCATTACGTCTATCTTCATCCATATTAGGCTGAAATACCTTATCAACTTTCCTATTTTTAATTATGTCTTCTTCATCTTTCCAGTATCCCACTGCCAAACCTGCCAGGTAGGCTGCTCCTGCTGCGGTGGTTTCAACTATTTCAGGTCTTTCTACAGGAATACCCAGTATATCTGATGTAAACTGTGTGAGAAGATTATTTTTACAAGCTCCCCCATCTACCTTAAGTATCGGTATTTGTTCACCTAAATCTTCATTTAATGCATCCCTCAAATCTCTTGTCTGATAGCTCAGGGATTCCAATGTAGCACGAATAATGCTGTTTTTATTAGTCCCTCTACTTAGTCCCACAATAATACCTCTTGCGTAAGAATCCCAGTAAGGCGCCCCTAATCCAGTAAACGCTGGAACTACATAGACTTCATCGGAAGTATCTACTTTTTTTGCAAAAAATTCAGAATCAGGAGATGCTTCTATAAACTTCATTTCATCCCGAAGCCATTGAATAGATGAACCCGCATTGTATACTGTACCCTCAAATAAATACTCCACTTTTCCATTTAGCCCCCATCCAATAGTAGTCAACATTCCGTTTTTTGATAGTATAGGTTTGTTTCCAATATTCATTGTCATAACTCCTGCAGTACCATAAGTGATTTTAGACATTCCCCTTTGAAAACAACATTGTCCAAAGGTGGCTGCCTGTTGATCTCCAGCATCTCCTGTAATTGGAATTTCAGTATTAAAAACATCTGTAGCAGTAGCAAAATATCCACTGCTTGGTTTAACTTCCGGAAGCATACTAGCAGGTACATCCAGCATTTCTAATAATTCATCATCCCATTTCAATTCATTAATATTAAACATCAATGTTCTAGAAGCATTGCTGTAATCGGTTACATGAGCTTTACCCTTAGTCAAATTCCAAATTACCCATCCATCAATATTGGAAAAATAAAGTTCACCTCTGTTTGCTTTCTCCTTTGCACCTTCCACATTATCCAATATCCATCTAACTTTTGTTCCTGAAAAATATGAATCTATCAAGAGGCCTGTCTTATTTCTAACCATGGACTCAAATCCTTTATTCTTTAACTCGTCACAAAACTCCGCTGTTCTTCTGTCTCCCCAGACAATAGCATTATATATAGGTCTTCCTGTGTTCTTATCCCAGACAACTACTGTTTCTCTTTGATTTGTTATTCCTATGGCTTTAATTTCCGAGTCACAAATATTTCCATCTGCCATTGCTTTTTTAATAACTTCTATAGTGGTAGTCCAAATTTCAACAGGATCATGTTCCAACCATCCTGATTTAGGATAATACTGGGTAAATTCCTTACTGACAGCGCTTACACATTTTCCATCATGATCAAATAGGATGGCTCTTGCACTGGTAGTTCCCTCGTCAATAGTTAAAATATATTTCCCCATTTTAATATACACCCCTTTTATATAAAATAAACAGCTTACAATATCTTATACCGGTCTTAAATCATGTGAGCATATGTCCATATTTTATATAAAAACATTACCATATTTACTATTATAATTAATTCACATTACTAGTCAGTTCCATTATTGAGTTTCCAAGTACATAATCTATTATAAGCACATCGATCAGTCCGCCTCTTAAAGCTGATAATACAGAAACAGCTTTATTTTTTCCTGAAGCTATAGTTATCTTAGTTTTTATTTTCTTAAAGGTTTCTAGATCTATGGACATAGTTCTCTCTTTTAAATCAGTGTCACATTCTTTACCATTGGCATCAAAAAATCTGAGTATAATATCACCTACCACCTTTTTTTTCTGTAGATTTTTTAATTCATCTTCTGTCAAGTACTCCCTTTTAGATAGTGCAGAATTTAGAGTTGGGTAAAAAGATCCAATTCCACTGATTGAAATAGTGATTTTATCAAACATATCAAATACTCTTTTAATGTTTTTTTCTTTTTTTATAGAATCCGCAATACTTTTATTACTCATGAGTCCTGAAGTTAGAAGATAATACTTTCTTCCATAAAAGGCCTTTGCCATCCTTGATACAAGCGTCCTAACATCCAATTCGCTTTCACAGCATGAAATGCTACCATGAAGAGTTACAAAAGCTGCATCTACTTTCTGACAAGGATTTAAATAACTTATCAGATTATACATTGTACTTCCCCAGGCAATTCCCAATACATCTTCCTCTTTTATAATTCTCTGTATGTATCTAGCTCCTTCTAAAGCAACAAGTTTTTTTATATTTTCTGATTCTAATTTTAAATTATCCATAGAATTATCTACAGGATTAGGAGCTATTATAACATCTTTTAATTTAAAAGCCTGTTTTAATTTTTCTTCTAAACGTATACATTTTATATATGGATCTCTAATAACGAATTCAACTATTTTTTCATCTTTTGCTTTTTTTATAAGACGGGATACAGTAGTTATGGATATATTCAGCATATCAGCTATTTCATTTTGAGGCATATCTTTTATATAATAAAGATATGCTGCCTTTAGAATTATAAATGTAGACTGGTTATACACTTCAGGTCGCATATTTACTCCTGCTTTCATTATAATTTCTATTCTATATTATGGTTTACATTATAATATTCAATTAATATATTATCAATATAGAAAATATTTTCACTATTCACAATTGATATATTTTTCATGTGTCGTATCAATCGCACTCCAATTTTAGAATTAAAATCATATTTAAGAGTTCCTAGTTAAAATTTAATAGTTAACAGTTTTGGTTGATTTTCGGTGTTCGCCAAAAATATTCATTCCCTGTTAACTATCTATTATTATCTATTTTATTCTATCTGTATTTCTGCTTCATCTGCCTGTCTATATCTCTCTTGGCAGATTTCTCCAAAAGTGCATCCCTTTTATCATAATTTTTCTTTCCTTTTGCCACTGCCAAATTCACCTTTACCCTTCCATGTTTAAGGTAAAGAGCTAATGGGACAATGGTATATCCCTGCTGAGCTGTGTATCCAGCCAATTTGACTATTTCTTTTTTATGAAGAAGTAATTTTCTATCTCTTAAAGGATCCTTATTGAAAATATTGCCTTTTTCATAAGGGCTTATATGCATGCTGCGTATAAATATTTCTCCATTTCTTATCTCACCATAGCTATCTTTTAAATTGGCTTTGCCCTCTCTTATAGACTTAACTTCTGTTCCCACTAATTCTATTCCGGCCTCCATGGTCTCTTCAATAAAATAATCATGTCTTGCCTTTCTGTTCTCCGCAAGAGTTTTATTATTAGACTTGACTTTAGCCATAATAATCCATCCCCTTTTCATTTCAATATTCAGTTTCTATTCTTCAATGTCACTTTTTTCTACTAATTCAAAATATATTTCATGGGCGGACATATCCACCTTTAACACACGAATTCTCACTTCATCTCCTAATTTATATATATTCCTGGTTTTTTCTCCCATAAGGCTCAGATGTTTTTCATCATATATATAATAATCATCTTCTAAAGTGCTCATATGAACCAATCCTTCAATTGTATTTGAAAGTTCAACAAACATTCCAAAATTGGTAACTGAAGATACTATACCATTAAATTCTTCACCAATTCTTTTGCTCATATACTCTGCTTTCTTCAGATCATCTACTTCCCTTTCAGCATCCTGAGCCAGTCTCTCCATATCAGAAGATTGTCTTGATGCATAATCAACTTCTTTAGCCAGCCTCTTTATTCCGCTCTCATCTAATTGTCCATTTATGAACTTCTTAATTATTCTGTGAATTATTAAATCCGGATATCTCCTTATAGGTGAAGTAAAATGGCAATAATATTTAGCTGCCAATCCAAAATGACCTACACACTCTGGTGAATATCTGGCCTGTTTCATAGAGCGGAGCAGCAGAGTACTTACCACCGTTTCTTCTTTTTTTCCCTTTACTTTCTCTATAATATCTTGAAGAACCTTAGGATGAACTTCTTGTCCCCATCTAATTGTATAACCCAAGTTATGGACAAATTCGTTAAAACGCATTAATTTTTCCTCATCAGGATCTTCATGTATTCTGTATACAAAAGGCGTATTGGTCCAAAACATATGTTCCGCTATGGTTTCATTACACACCAGCATAAATTCTTCTATTATTCTATTTGATATTCCTCTTTCATAAGGCTCAATTTTTATAGGTACTCCCAATGAATTCAAAATTATTTTACATTCCTGAAAATCAAAGTCTATGGCACCTCTTATCTTTCTCTTTCTATTTAGGATTTTACAAAGCTTTTCCATAAGCTTAAATGTATCCACTAGATAATCATATCTTTTTATAGTTTCAGGATCCTCATCTCTAAGTATTTTAGTAACATCTGTATAAGTCATTCTTTCATTAGTTTTTATTATACTCTCTACAATATCATGCTTTAGTACTCTGCCATCTTTGTCTATCTCCATAAGACAGCTTAAAGTCAATCTATCAGTATTAGGATTTAAACTGCAGATGCCATTTGATAATTTTTTAGGAAGCATTGGTATAACTCTATCTATAAGATATACTGAGTTCCCTCTTTTTAATGCTTCTTTATCCAATGGACATTTTTCTGTTACATAATGGGATACATCTGCTATGTGAACACCTAAATAATAATTTCCGTTTTCAAGCTTTCTTAGAGATACAGCATCATCTAAATCTTTTGCATCTTCACCATCTATTGTAACTGTAAGCACATCTCTTAAATCAACTCTTCTTTTATATTCCCTCTTAGGTATTTCTTCAGAGATATTCTCGGCATATGTCAAAACCTTTGGAGGAAACTCTTCCGGAAGGTTGTTCTTTTTTATTATAGTCAATATATCTATGCCTTTTTCTCCTCTTTTACCTAATATATCTACTATTTTTCCCTCTGGGTTTCTTCTATTATCAGACCATTTAGTTATTTGTACAATTACTATATCTCCTGTTTCCGCATCTTTCTTACATTCTTTAGGTATAAATATATCTTGATCTATGCGTTTTTCTTCCGGTACAACAAATCCAAAATTCTTACTATTTTCAAATGTGCCTATAATTGTCTTATTTGCTCTTTCAAGTACCCTTATTATTTCACCCTCACATTTCTTCCCTCTATTTTCTTCCTTAGTTACTTTTACTACAACTTTATCCCCGTTCATGGCACCATTCAAGGAAGAAGAAGATACAAACACATCCATTCCTTCATTATCCGGTATAACAAATCCATATCCCTTTTGATGTCCTTGAAATTTCCCTGTCACAAGCCCCATCTTATCGGGTATGCCATATCTGTTAGTACGTGTTTTAATTATTAATCCCTCTTTTTCCAACTGATCCATCACTTTCTTGAAATCTTTTATTTCATTTTTCCTTATAGAAAACACTTTTCCCAATTCTTTTATGGTCATAGGCTTATATGCCTGTTCCTTCATAAAATTTATAATTGCTTCTTTTATATTCATTTTTTCACCACCTTTTATTATATTGACATTAGGGAGAAAAAATATTCAACATCGCCCAAATTTCTCACTTTAATTCAATAATATATTAATCTTATTTTAAAAGTCAATACATTCCAGTCATCATAAATTTCTATAAAAAATAAATAGAGTAAATCATACTCTATTCATATAAACTACTGCTAAATACAATTATTTTATTAAATTTTGCACTATACATATAATTGCAAATATTATAGACAAAAATACAGTCACTCTGGATAACATTGCTTCTGATGTTCTGGATTTATTTCTTGAATAAAAACTTTCAGCTGCTCCACCAGATATAAAGCCACTCAATCCATTGGTTTTTCCCGGCTGCATAAGTACAACCGCCACAAGCATAACACCTATTATCAATTGTAAAATTATCAAAAAAGCATGCATGGTTCTTCACCTCCTGCTACTATATGTAAAATATTACCCTACCAAAATTAATATACATTTAATAATAACATATATATGTATTAATTTCAATTTACACTTCTTAATAGATGTGTAAAAACTCTTAAGACCTACACAAATACTAATTCATTTAAATCTTAAGAGTTTCTATTTAAAGTTTGACTGAACTCAATTCACATAGATCAATTGCCTGGTTTATTTTACATTATAAAATGCATCCAGTCCTCTATATTCAGCTGCTTCTCCTAACTCTTCTTCTATTCTCAAAAGTCGATTATATTTTGCAACCCTTTCACTTCTAGCTGGTGCCCCGGTTTTTATCTGTCCTGCATTTACCGCTACCACTAGATCTGCAATAGTTGTATCTTCTGTTTCACCGGATCTGTGTGATACTACTGCCGTATATCCAGCTCTTTCTGCCATTTCTATAGCATTCAATGTTTCTGTAAGTGTTCCTATCTGATTTAATTTTATTAATATGGAGTTCGCAACCTTTTTAACTATACCTTTTTTTAATCTCTTGGTATTTGTTACAAAAAGATCATCACCCACTAACTGAATTTTACTTCCCAACTTTTCAGTTAATATTGCCCATCCTTCCCAGTCCTCTTCTGCCATACCATCTTCCAGTGAAATTATAGGGTATTTTTCTACAATTTTAACATAAAAGTCTACCATCTCTTCAGGAGTTAAAACTTTTCCCTCACCTTTTAAATTATACTTGCCATCTTCATAAAATTCCGATGAAGCAGGGTCAAGTGCTATATATATATCCTTGCCTGGTGCATATCCAGCCTTTTCTATAGCCTCAACTATAATCTGTATTGCCTCTTCATTTGATTTTAAATTTGGTGCAAATCCTCCTTCATCACCCACTCCAGTATCATATCCCTTAGATTTGAGAAGGGACTTTAATGTATGATAAACCTCTGAGCCCATTCTAAGGGCTTCACTAAAGTTTGGTGCACCTGCAGGCATTATCATAAACTCCTGAAGATCTACATTATTGTCTGCATGCTTTCCTCCATTTAATATATTCATCATTGGAACGGGGAGAACTTTTGAATTTACTCCTCCTATATATTGATATAAACTTAGTCCCAAATATTCAGAAGCAGCTCTTGCACATGCCAGTGATACACCTAAAATAGCATTAGCTCCTAATTTTGCTTTATTGTCAGTGCCATCCAGTTCTATCATAGTTTTATCTATTAATACCTGATCAAATGCATTCATTCCTATTAGCTCTTCTGCTATGTAGTTATTTACATTGTCAATGGCTTTTAATACACCTTTTCCCTTATATTTTTCAGCATCTTCGTCTCTAAGTTCCACGGCTTCAAATTCTCCAGTAGATGCACCTGAGGGTACTGCTGCTCTACCTATAGTACCATCCTCCAGTAAAACTTCTACTTCTACAGTAGGATTTGATCTTGAATCAAGGATTTGTCTTGCAGTTACGTCCACTATTTCTATATAATTTTTCATAAACATCAGCCATTATGAAAATTATAATGGCCTTTTCAACTCCCTTCAATATTTTATTTTTGTACATTACACCTGGAAATTTTTTAAACTTATTATTTCAAAATGAGACTTTTACCAGTCATTTCTTCAGGTTTCACAAGTCCCATAACTTCAAGCATTGTAGGCGCAATATCTGCTAATATACCACTTTTTTTTAACTTTTTAGCATTTTTTGATATATATATAAATGGTACTTTATTCGTAGTGTGAGCTGTCATAGGTTTTTGTGTGGAATAATCTATCATTTGTTCACAGTTTCCATGATCTGCAGTTATAAATACTGTTCCGTCTTTTTCCAATACTTTATTTACAATTCTACCCAGACATTCATCCACCACTTCTATTGCAATTTTAGCTGCTTCAAAAATTCCTGTATGTCCTACCATGTCAGGATTTGCGAAATTCAATATTATCATATCATATTTATCCATATCCAATCTATCTAAAAGCTTATTAGTAACCTCTCTGGCACTCATTTCAGGTTTTAAATCATAAGTGGCAACTTTAGGTGACGGGATAAGAACTCTATCCTCATTTTTATTAGGCACTTCAATTCCACCATTGAAAAAGAAAGTCACATGTGCATATTTCTCAGTCTCCGCTATTCTCAATTGATTTTTTCCCATATTACTTACATATTCCCCTAAGGTATTTTTATAATACTCATTCTGAAAAGCTATATCTACATTTTTGATGGTAGCATCATATTCAGTCATGGTTACAAATTCCAAATTAAGCTTATCTCTCTTAAAACCTTCAAATGTATCATCATTTAATGCCCTTGTAAGCTGTCTTGCCCTATCAGGCCTGAAGTTGAAAAATATTACGGAGTCCCCATTTTTTATAGTGGCCACCGGAACCCCCTTTGTTTCAATTACAGTTGGAATTATAAATTCATCTGTTTTGTTATTTTCATAGGAAGTTTCCACAGCTTCCAAAGCGCTATTTGCCTTATTGCCCTTGCCATATACCAACGCATTATATGCCAGCTGTACTCTTTCCCATCTTTTATCCCTGTCCATGGCATAATATCTGCCTGATACTGTTGCTATCCTTCCTATCCCAATTTCTGTCATATACTGACTTATATCCTTTATATAACCAGCAGCTGAAGACGGCGGAACATCCCTTCCATCTGTAAAGGCATGAATATATACACTGTCAATACCTCTTTTTTTGGCAAGCTGCAGTAGTCCTTTTAAATGATCTGTATGAGAGTGTACCCCTCCCGGTGATAAAAGTCCCAAAAGGTGAAGATCTGAATTGTTTTCAATTACGTTATCCATGGCCCTATTTAAAGCCTCATTCTCAAAAAAGTCTCCATTTTCTATGGATTTTGTAATTTTAGATAAATCCTGATATATTATTCTTCCCGCTCCTATATTCAAATGGCCTACTTCCGAATTGCCCATCTGTCCTTCCGGCAATCCCACACTCAATCCACTAGCTGCTAGCTCAGTATGGGGATATTGTCTGAAATATTTATCAAAATTAGGTTTATATGCTGCCTTGACTGCATTTCCCTCTCTCTTTTCAGAAATTCCAAAACCGTCTAATATCATAAGCATTGCTGGATTCTTTTTCATTTTTACCTCCAAATATAAAACTTAATAATTTACTATTGCTGCAAAATCTGCCGCTTTTAAGCTAGCTCCTCCAATTAATGCTCCATCTATATCTGATTGTTCCATCTGAGCTTTAATTGTAGCAGGCTTTACCGAACCACCATATTGTATCCTGATTTTTTGTGCTGTACCTTTTCCATACATCTTTTCAATTATACTTCTTACATAAGCTATATTCTCATTTGCCTGTTCATTGGTAGGTGTTTTCCCCGTTCCTATTGCCCACACTGGCTCATATGCAACTACCACTTTTTCCACCTGCTTTTTTTCAAGCCCTGCTAGATCCAATTTTATCTGTTTTCCCAAAACTTCTTCTGTTATATTGGTTTCTCTCTCGCTGAGAGTTTCCCCGCAGCAAACTATTGGAATCATATCATGTTCAAAAGCCTTTTTAACTTTTTTATTAATAGCTTCATCCGTTTCACCAAAATATTGTCTTCTCTCACTATGCCCAATTATAACATAATCTATCCCAATGGACTTAAGCATTTGAGGAGCTACTTCACCAGTATAGGCTCCACTTTCCTCATAATACATATTTTGTGCTCCGACCTTTATATTTGTTCCCACTACTGCCTTTACTACGGAATCTAAACAAACATAAGGAGGACATACCACTACATCACATTTTGCATCTTTTACAAGGGGCTTTAATTCCTCTACTAGTTTTAACGCCTCATCTACAGTTTTATTCATCTTCCAATTTCCAGCTATTATTGGCTTTCTCATACGAATTACCTCCATTAATTTCTATTTATCATTTAAAGCTGCTATTCCAGGCAGTTCTTTGCCTTCCAAAAATTCAAGAGAAGCTCCACCACCTGTGGATATATGTGTCATCTTGTTTCCAAATCCCAATTGATTAACAGCTGCTGCACTGTCCCCTCCACCTATAATTGTAGTGGCACTGGATTCTGCCATGGCCTTAGCTACGGCAAAAGTTCCATTTGCAAAATTTTTAAATTCAAATACTCCCATAGGTCCATTCCAAACTACGGTTTTGGCACCTGCTATAGCATCCTCATATAATTTACAAGTTTTCGGTCCAATGTCCAGTCCCATATATCCATCTTTTATATTTTGATCTTCTGTTATAACAGGTTTCGCATCTTCATGAAACTTGTCTGCCACTATATTGTCTACAGGCAAGAGCAGCTTTACATTTCTGGCTTTTGCTTTGCTTATCATTTCTCCAGCATATTTTATTTTATCCTCTTCCACAAGAGAATTCCCTATAGTATGTCCCTGGGCTTTAGAAAAAGTATAACTCATACCTCCACCTATTATCAATGTATCTACTTTTTCAAGCAAGTTGTTTATTACATTTATTTTATCTGAAATCTTAGCACCACCTAATATGGCAACAAAAGGTCTGGTTGGATTTTCAACTGCATTTCCCAAAAATTTAAGTTCTTTTTGAATTAAATAACCGCATACAGCTGTATTTAAAAATTTAGTAACTCCCACCGTGGAACAGTGTGCCCTATGTGCTGTCCCAAATGCATCATTTACAAAAATTTCAGCAAGAGATGCCAGCTCTTTCGAAAAATTATCTTCATTTTTAGTCTCTTCCACTCTATATCGTGTATTTTGTAACAGTATTACGTTTCCATTTTTCATATTTTGAACAGCATTTTTTGCGTTTTTCCCGACTACATTATCATCTGCTGCAAACACAACCTCTTTTTTTAACATTTCTGAAAGCCTCTCTGCAACTGGTCTCAGTGACATCTCTGGTTTTGGCTCTCCCTTTGGTTTTCCGAGATGTGAACAAAGTATAACCTTTGCATCATTTTGTATAAGATATTTTATAGTCGGAAGAGCTCCAATCAATCTATTCTCATCTGTTATTTTACCATCTTTTAAGGGAACATTAAAATCACATCTTACTAATACTCTCTTTCCCTTTACATCTATGTCCTCAATTGTCTTTTTATTAAAAACCATGTCTGCACTCAACTCCTTTACTAAAATTTTACTATATATTTACCATTAAGTATATAGTAAGCAGGCCCGGCCTTATAGCCAAAACTACAAAACCAGGCCTTATAATAATTATAATCTATCAGCTACATACTTAGTCAAATCTGCCAGTCTATTTGAATATCCAAACTCATTATCATACCAGGCAATAACCTTTACCATATTTCCCTCTATAACCATAGTTGACAATCCATCTACTATAGAAGATCTCTCATCTCCCCTATAATCTACAGATACCAATGGTTCATCGCTATAGCCAAGTATTCCCTTCATATCAGTTTCAGCAGCTTTTTTAAATGCAGCATTCACCTCTTCTACTGTAATGTCTTTGGATAATTCCGCCACCAAATCTGTACACGATACTGTAGGTGTAGGCACCCTAAGTGCAAATCCATTCAATTTGCCTTTTAATTGGGGGAGTACCAATGCAACTGCTTTTGCTGCTCCCGTAGTTGTTGGAATCATTGATTCTGCTGCCGCTCTTGCTCTTCTCATATCTTTGTGTGGAGCATCCAGTAATCTCTGATCTCCTGTATATGAATGAACAGTAGTCATTAATCCTTTTACTATCTTGAACTCTCTATCCAAAACTTTAGCAAATGGTGCCAAACAGTTTGTAGTACAGGAAGCATTTGAAATTATATTATCTTTAGCAGCATCATATTTTTCCTCATTAACTCCCATAACTATGGTTATATCTTCATTTTTAGCCGGAGCAGATATCAAAACCTTTTTAACTGTTCCACCAAGATGTACCTTAGCTTTTGTAGCATCGGTAAACAATCCTGTGGATTCTATAACTATTTCAGTGCCTAATGAATTCCAGTCTATGTTTTTAGGATCTCTTTCTGCGAATATCTTTATTTCATTTCCGTTTACAACTATTGAGTTTTCTTTTGCTTCTATAGTTCCATCAAATTTTCCGTATAACGAATCATATTTTAAAAGATGTGCCAATGTCTTTGCATTGGTTAAATCATTGATACCTACGATTTGCAGTTCGCCTGTATAATGTTTAACTAGTGCCTTGAATACATTTCTTCCTATTCTTCCGAAACCATTAATTCCAACTTTGACCATTTATAATTCCTCCTAAATAATTAAATATTTATGTTTAATATTAAATTAACAGCTAATTGATAAATTTCACAATTTCCCTGGCAGCTCCCTCATCGGTAATTAAAATACTGTTATGATTGTTTCTTTCAGTGGACAATATTGCCTCTGCCTTACTGCTTCCTCCCGCCACGGCTATTAGTGTCTTAATTTTTCCTATTTCTTCATTCTTTATTCCTATGCTGGGAGTTGAGTATATTATTTTCCCCTGTTTATCGAAATAATATCCAAAAGCCTCCCCCACTGCACCTTCCAATTGTATTTTGTTTATCTTATCTTCCGGAATTCCTCTTCTCTTGGCCATTTTATAGGCCCTGCCTATACCATATATGAGTACATCCGCATTATATATATTTTTTACTATATCTTTTATATCCTTTTCCTTGACAATAGTTTTTACAACCTGATCACTTAAATTGTCAGGCACATGAAGCAACTTATAAGTGCCTCCAACTTTATTTGCCAATCTGGCAGATAAAGTATTGGCCTGAGTTTCCATATTTCTTCCCATGCCTCCTCTAGCCGGTACTACCAATATATTTCTCAAATTAGAAACTTCAGGAATATTATCAATTACTCTCTTTATAGTAGAGCCACCCGTAAGTGCAATTATATTATTGTCTCTTAATATATCTTTAAGGTAATTTGCTGCAGTTCTACCTATTTCATTCATCACAGTTTTATCTTTATCACAATCTCCTGGAACGATTATAATATCCTTTAATCCGAGGTTATCTTTTATGAGCTTTTCAATTTCAGATAATCCTCTTAATTCATGTATAAAATCTTTAAGTTCATTAATAATCTCTTCCCCTTCTTTTGTCACTGTCATACCGGGGGTATTTATTTTAATAAATCCTTGAATTCTCAAGAAATTTATTTCTGTTCTAACTATCCTCTCGCCAATGCCTAAATCATTTGCCAATACTCTTCTTCCAACAGGCTGATTATAATATATAGTTCTTAAAACATCATATCTTTTTTCCAACAATTCTACTAATTCAGGTACTATTTTCTGCTGAAATTTAAGTATTTTCTCCAAAATCACACCTCCTGGTCGTTAATTGTCCCACCGCATTACTAATTGTCCCACTTATATTATAAAACATATACGGATTTTTTTAAATAGTATTTTAAAAATTTTATTGCTATTTTTAACTATACAGGGAGAATTAAAATCTTTTTCTCCCTTTTGATGATTTTATACCCATCTCTTCTCTGTATTTTGCCACAGTTCTTCTGGAAATATTCATACCTTGTTCATTTATCAAATCACATATTTTTTGATCCGATAATGGCTTTTCCCTATCTTCTTCATCTATCATTTCCTTAATATTATTCTTAATAATTAATGCTGATACATTTTCCCCATTAAAACCTCTCAATATACCTGTAGTAAACAAATCCTTTATTTTTATTGTACCTCTGCTTGTGTATATATACTTATCTCTTATAGCTCTGCTTATAGTGGACTCATGCATCTGCATGCTATCTGCTATTTCTTTTAAAGTCATGGGCTTTAAGTAGCTTTCCCCATAATCAAAATAATCCCTCTGTAATTCCAATATTTTTTCAATAACCCTATATATAGTACTTTTTCTATGTTGTATACTTTTTATTAAAAACAATGCACTATTCAGCTTTTCTTTTACATAGCTCACTGCATCTTTATCATTTTCTTTGTTTATTATATCCTTATACATTGCATTTATAGTTAATCTTGGTGCTAAATCATCATTCATAATTATATAATATTCATTATCAATTTTCTTTATATATGCATCCGGGGTTATATATCTTACATCTTCCCCAGTGTAAAATCCTCTAGAAGGTTTTGGATCAAGAGTCTTTATTAAATCACCATACTCTTGAGCTTGCTTTACATCTATATTTAATTCCTTTGCTATAATATTATATTTATTTTCTGCTATCATCTCTAAATATTTATCTATTATTATAAATATATTTTCATCATCCATTCCTTTTTGTCTTATTTGAATTTTTAAGCATTCTGCCAAATTCCTCGCTCCTATTCCATAAGGCTCCAAATCCTGGATTACGTTTACACAATGTGCTGTAAGTTCTTCTGAAATTTTAAGTTCCTCTTCTATTTCTCTATTTTCCAACACTAAATATCCCTTGGTATCTATATTTTCTGCAATATATAAACATATTGCCTTTACATAATCATTTTCATCAAGATCCCTTATCTGATCTTTTAGATATTCCTTTAAAGATTTTTTTTCAGAAATAAAATTAAATGGAGATACTTCATTATCATCATTCTTTTCATAACTATGATGGCTATAATTATCAAAGTCAAGATTTTTTATAATTTCCTTATAATCCAATTTATCTTTTTCTATTTCATTAACATTGGATTCCTTAACATCAAGCACTGGATTTTCTTGAATTTCTTTTTCCACATATTCTTGAAGCTCAAAACTTGACATTTGAAGCAATTTTACAGATAATTGCATCTCCTGAGTCATCACCAATTTTTGTTCTTGAGTTAAATTAAGGCCAAAATCCATGTTCACTTTTACACACCTCCATTCACAATCATTATTAAATCATTCCTATTATCTTTATTATATCATGAAGTCATAAAATTAATGAAAGTTTTATTGAAAGTTTTTTAATCAGTACTATAAAAATAGGATTTAGTACTAAAACTAATTTTATTTTAGTATTAAATCCGAAATTTACTGCAACTTAAAAATTTTTTTCTATTAATCCTATTAATAACTTTCTACAAAGAATACCCCGCAGGCTCCCGTACCCGAGTGTACCCCCACTGTACATCCAACTTCACACTCTATAAAATCTATTTTTCTATATTTAAGATCTTCTCTCAATGTATTTAATATATCTGTTTCTCCAACATGGAGCAGTACAGCAATTTCCCCTTTTTTAATCCCTTTTTTATCAATATACTCAATCATGCTTCTAAGGGCTCTTTTACTTCCTCTTACTTTGTCAATTACAGCCATCTCACCATTTTCAACTGCAACTATTATCTTTATTCCTAAAATATTACCTATAATTCCTGATGCTTTAGGCAGACGTCCTCCTTTTACAAGATTGTCCAAACTATTAAAAAACAAAGTACTTCTAATATGAGAAGAAATCTCTCCAACTCCGCTTTCTATTTCTTTTATCCCAAATCCAGCTTCTTTCAATTTTGCGGCTTTAATAACTTGAAGTCCCAATCCAGAGGTTACATTTAGACTGTCAATTACAGTTATATCTTCTGTATCCAGCATCTCTTTAGCAATACATGCAGATTGATAGGTTCCACTCATTTTAGATGAAAGGTGGATGGAAACTATTTTATACCCTTGTTTTATATATGAATTATAACATTCTAAAAATATTTGAGGATTTACTTGAGCTGTTATGGGAAAGACATTACTTTTCTCCATTTTACCTAGAAGAGTATGAATATTTATATCAATTCCATCTCTGTAAGACTTTTCACCAAAATTAATAAGAAGAGGAAGTACCTCTATATCATACCTTTTTATTATGTCTTCAGGAAGATCCGCTGTACTGTCTGTGATTATTTTTATCTTTTCCATTTTTTAATATAGCTCCTTCCTTACTTCATATTTGGAAAGCTTAATTGTCTTAAAGCTTCATATGCAACTACTGCCACAGTATTAGATAAGTTTAAAGATCTAGTGCTGGTTTTTATCATAGGTACTCTTATACATCTTTCAGGATCACTATCCCTTATTTCATCAGGCAGTCCACAAGTTTCCCTTCCAAATACTATAAAATCTCCATCTTTAAATTTGGCATCATAATAAAAATTTTTACCATGGGTGGTAGAAAAATAAAAAATGCTTTGTTTATATTTTTCTCTAAGTTCTTCATAAGAATCATATAAACTCAGGTCCAGATACTTCCAATAGTCCAGTCCTGCTCTTCTCAAATGTTTTTCATCCAAACTAAATCCCAATGGTTTTATCAGATGAAGTCTGGAACCTGTAAGTACACATGTTCTTGCAATATTACCTGTGTTCTGCGGTATCTCAGGTTCAAATAACACTATATTCAAACTCAATTTTATTTCCTCCTCTGATTTTATAGTCAATACCATAAAATATGTAAATATAAAATTCAATAATGATCTGTAATTTTAAAATTAGACTTACTAGTACAAAAGTCCTATTAAATATATTACTCCATATTAATGTTACAGTAAAGAGGAGGTATTACTAAATTATATTATATAACTTAACCTTCATATCCTTTAATTCTTCTTACTAATGGAAAAACTATAATATTATTTTTTATTATTTTCATTTAAATAATCAATTATTCCATTTGAAATATTTTGTCCAAGTTTCTTTAATACATCTTCATTTGACAACCTGATTCTATCCTGAGGATTAGTTATAAAACCACATTCTACTAGAACTCCCGGTATCTTGCTGTACCTAAGCACTGCTAAATTTTGTCTTTTTATTCCCCTGTTTTCCCAATTATCATTTTTTACAGATTCTTTCTCTATTGCCTTGGCTAACTTTATTCTTTCATCTTTCTGATATCCATTTGCATCGTAATATAATGTGGTTATTCCCCCAAAACTTTTATCATTTAAAGAGTTCACATGTATTGATACAAATACGTCTGCATAAGAAGAATTGACTTTGTCCCCTATCTCATCAAGACCTAATAGCTTGTCCTCATTTCTAGTAAGAAACACAACACTCCCTTTATTTTTTAAATATGACGCAGCATATCTAGCTATTTTCAAAGTCAAATTTTTTTCATACATATTTCCATAACTTGTACCTTTATCTATTCCTCCATGTCCAGGATCAATCACTATATAATACTTTTTAAGCGGAATATGTTTATTATAGGCATCCTGTTCATCTATTTCTTTAGTACTAGGAGCTGCCATCATATTAATTGAATTATTTACATTTAATATTTTCATACTCTTACTGAAAATAAGCATTAGCAAAACAAAAAAAACACATGGAAACATAAAACTTTTTCTGCCATTAATTCTCATAATATCACCATCCTTTTTAGTCCTCCATTACCACGATATAATTATTATACCATTTATTTCCTTAATCTTCCATAAAGTATTTTCTTTGTTTTCTCTTTAAAATAAATGCATACTTAACTTAATTTTAATATGTGGTTAATAATTATATATTAATATAATTATTAAGGAGATGATAAATAATGAAAACACTAAATATATGTATTGACATTGATGGAACAATTACCGATCCATATTTTTGGCTAAATAGTGCAAATGCCTACTTTAATAAAAATCTGACTGTTGATGAAATAACACAATATGACATCAGTAAAGCTATGGGCGTACCTAAAAGTGAGTATGTGGACTTTTATAATAAAAACAAATTCAGGCTTCACGGCAAGGAAGAGAATATACGTAAAGATGCAAAAAAAGTAATTCAAAAACTTATAGAGGAGCATAATATTTATTTCGTAACTGCAAGAGACAAAGATCTGGAAATTTTAACTCACCACTATTTGAAAAAGAACCGCATTCCTTATGACAATGTTTTTGTGTTAGGTACTACTTATAAAGTGGATATGGCCAAAAAATTAAGCTGTGATATATTTATAGAAGATAGTTATGAAAATTCCCTCCAGCTATCTCAAAACGGATTCAAAGTACTTTTAATAAATACAAACTATAACCAGATGCAATTGAACGAAAATATAACAAGAGTTTTCAATTGGGAACAGATACATGATATTATAGATAAAATGCTATTACAGCAGGAAACTATGTAATAGCATTTTTTATTAACTTTAACTATCTTCTTTAGCAGCTATACACACTGCAATAACTATAAATATTCCCCCTATAAAAAAGCTTGGGGTAAGTTTTTCTCCAAGATAAATCCACCCTAAGATTGAACCTGTAACAGGCTGAAAAAATAAAAATAAGGAACCAATTCCAGCATCCATAAGTTCAATTCCTTTATTCCATAAAAAAAATGCACCGGCGGTAGATACAATCCCAAGGTAAATCAAACCCAACATAATCTGTCTGTTACCCAAAATCAATGAAAAATTATTATGTTGTGCCATCATAAATGGTGTAGTAAATATCAATGCAAACAATATGGCATAAGTAGTTATACTCAGAGAATCCAAGCGTTTAGATGCAACTTTCACATAAACAGACAATAGTGCCCAGGTAACTGCAGCTCCAACAAGAACTATGTTACCTAAAATATGTTTCATAAACATGGTATCCAATCCAATGACTATAATAACTCCTGCTGTAGCAAGCACAAGTGAAATGATTTTTTTTCTGGTAAATAATTCACCTAAAATAAATCTTGCAAATAAAATTACAAATACAGGTGTTGATGCTGTAATCAATGAACCCATATGAGCATCGGAGAACTTTGTCCCTATAAACTGCAGACATATGGAAATAAAATAGCCTATAAACCCTATCCATGCTATGAGAAGCCAGTCCTTCTTTTTTATAACCACTTTAGAGCCCTTTTTATATTGAATGAACATAAGCACTATAAACAATACTGTAAATGCAATAACATATCTAAGCCATACCAAAGTCACAGGTGGAACGAATTGCAGTATATATTTACTGACTACATACATTCCTCCCCATATAGAAGCTGCTAAAAATAAATATATGGAACCAATTAATCTTTTTTTCATCATTAAATACCCTCTATCTCATTATTTTATATAAAATAATATCCAAGACGAGGCGCATTGATTTAATCGTTAATCCTCATCTCAGTTTAAAGATGAGCAGCTGGTTGATCATTTTCAAATAAGTTAAAATAATACATTTCATTTACCCCCCTCTTTCAATACGTTTAGAAACTATACTTACGCCTTGATGCCTTTGCGGTACTCATTATCCATATTCACCTCTTCAAAGGTGCTCATGTTATTGATGACAGCCATAGCGCTGCCCACGATTCCCATGGCAATGGGGCAGCCAGTACCCTCTCCAAGACGCATGCCGAGATTCAGCATCGGTCTTAATTCCATTGCTTCTGCCGCAAGCCTGTACGCAGGTTCTTCAGAAATATGGGAGGGAATCATAAATTCCTTTGTAAGAGGGTTGAATTTATATGCCAGCAATGCCGCGGCGATTGAAATCACGCCGTCGGTGATCACCGGTTTTCGGTAATAGGCCGCTCCTATGTACAATCCCGCCATGGCTGCGATATCAAGGCCTCCCACCTTGGAAAGGATGTCGACAATGTCACCCGCATCAGGTTTATGCATCGCAAGCGCTGCAGTGATCACACGCTTTTTATTTTCAAAAGCTTCATCACTTAGGCCACCGCCTCTTCCCACGGCCTTTTCCACATCGTTTATTTCAAGCGCTGCCATGATGCAGGCCGCAGCAGTGGAGGTGTTGCCCATACCGACCTCGCCGGCTCCGATGAGATCGTAGCCCTCACTGAAAGCGGTTTTTGCAAATTCAAAACCCACTTCTATGGCTTTTAACGCGATCTCACGGCTCATGGCTTTCTCTTTGTAAAAATTGCCGGTGCCATTTGGCATAAGCCTTCTGTTGCAAATACGCGGATCTTCAATTTCACCAATAATGCCCATATCAACAAGCCGGAGGTCCACATGATTGTACTCGCAAAGAACATTGATCCCGCATTTTTTCCCTGAAGCATAGCCCCTCATCAAAAAGTTTGTGAAATATTGCGGGGCCGCAGCCACACCTTCCGCATAGATGCCGTTATCTGCCCCAAACACAAAATGTACTTTTTTCTCCACACTGCTTTTTACTTTACCTGTAATGCCCGCCATCTGAATACTGATGCTTTCAAGCACACCCAAACTGCCGGCTGGTTTTACAAGGCTGTCCTGCAGGCTGCGCGCAGCCTCAGCCGCTTTTGTGTCCAGCCCTATGATTTTTTCTGAAATTTCTTTAAGTATCATTTTACTACCTCCAATGTTTTTAAAATTTATGGCAAACCAGTTTCCCAAAAGCCTAGCCACAGGGAGAAGAACTTCTGAAAACAAGAAAGATATATCTCTGAGTCCACTGCTTCCACTGTTCGGCATGGACCGGTCCAGCCAAAAGATGGGCATTACTAATGCTTCCCATCAGCTGCCTGTACACTAATGGGATGTTTTGTCAGCGCAGCAAATACAAGCCCTATGAGTATCCACACCAGAATGATATATGGGTATATGTTTGACGGATAGGATGGAATCGGATAGATACTGCAAACCAGAGAGATCAGCAGGACGATGATGGCGAGAAGAGGCAAAATAAGATTCTGGACTTTCCATATTTTCGTTCTGTAAAAATACACAACACCCGATAGAGTGATAAGAAAATAGGCTACAAGAACGGCAAGGGAAGCCGCGGTAAATGCAGCACCAAAGAGCACACTGCTATTCTGCCCTGTTGAAATAAAATAAATAAGCTGAATTGCCATCAAGATAATCATGACTGCCGAAACAGTCACATAGGGTGTACTATATCTGCTGTAAACCTTTGAGAGACTTTTATGGATGATTCCATAATATACTATACTATAATATAAAAAATATTTGCTGTCAACATGAATCTGGGCTGTTCCCAGGGCACACGGTGGTTATTTATTTTTACAGAAAATATACCCCATACCCTTGCTTACTCTATATGTAACACTTGTGTCTTGTTCTAATCTAAAGTACAATAATCTAAAATTGCCATGTCAATAAAAATGACTCAAATCCAGAAGGACATTTTACCGTAATTTCAATTCAAAAGATGAAGTACTGACTCTGATTATGGAATATATATTTCATAATCGTTCCAAAGGTTTCCGTTTGCGACTTTTCGGTTCCTTTATTCAAATTGACATAACGAACTGCGGAACAAGTGCAAAAACAATATGGCATAAGCAGTTATGCTCAGAGAATCCAATCGTACTACCATAACATACCTAAGCCATACTAAAGTGACAGGTGGAACAAATTGCAGTATATATTTACTGACTACATACATTCCTCCCCGTATAAAAGCTGCTAAAAATAAATATGATATAAAAAAATTAATACAGATCAATAAATATTACAAGTATTAATTTCGACTCATTATCATGACATCTGTTGCCTTTATATCTGTACTAACATTTGATCCAACTCTAATGCAGAGATTATTTATTGCCGTAGTCGGAATTATTGCTGAAACAATATTTCCGCATCCAATATCCACAACTACTTTTCCCACTATACTTCCTCTATTTATTTCGGTAACTACACCGGGGAAACGATTCCTTGCACTAAAACCATTGCCGCCATTTTGCTTTCTTATCATTACAGAAGTTGCTATAAAGATAACATTAACTCTTGATCCAGATCTAAGATTAAGATTTTTTATTGAAGTAGCTGTAATTACAGCAGAAGCCAAATGATTGCATCCCAAATCAATTTGCACTTCTCCAACTACTCCAGTTACTTCTACTGATGTAACCACTCCAGGAAGCTGATTCAGTGTACTTAATGTCATATCTGAATTATTACAATCATTAGATTCCGGCATAGCTTCATAATCATTTTCTGAAGAATATCTATATCTATATGGACAACCTCTTTTATATATTTCCGGATAATAATTTATAGGTTTATTATTGTAGCAGAACCCATTGCAGTTTACATGCATTTTTAAATCCTCCAAATAATATTGTATACAGAATTATTTTATATATATTGATTGGATTTTATTACTATTTTGGGGATTAAATTCCTATCA
The DNA here is from genome assembly GCF_041205085.1 of Clostridium moutaii. Classification (NCBI taxonomy): domain Bacteria; kingdom Bacillati; phylum Bacillota; class Clostridia; order Eubacteriales; family Clostridiaceae; genus Clostridium; species Clostridium moutaii. The sequence continues at coordinate 8,304 of NZ_JBGEWD010000014.1, read as the reverse complement.
TCATTTACCTCCAATCACTTTCTACATTATGATAGATGCAGATATAATTGTCCAAACTTATCTAGGGGTTTGAGAGTCAGCGCCTCCGGGCAGCCTTTCACCGCCCGCCTTACGGATCAGGTCATAGCTTAATTCATATCTCTGGTTTTTCTCCATCGTAAAAACTTTGGATTGTATTTAACGCACGCTGCCGCAGATTGTACACCATGCAGGTCGTCACCTCCATGTATTTGGATATTTTTTCGTCCGACCAAGAAATAACGGCAATAGCTTTCATACACAAAAGCCATTGCCGTCCAAGATGGGTCTATCAATGCCTCACGCCGTTCTCCGTTTATAAGCCAGCATGGCGAATATATACGCAACAATTAGAATACCCAGACACCACGCGAGTGCAATCCAAATGTCGTTGCCAACAGGCTGCCGCGCGAGCAGAGAACGGATCGCGTCGACGATGGAGGTAACCGGCTGATTTTCGGCAAAAGCACGCACTGGCCCGGGCATGGACACCGTGGGTACAAACGCCGAACTGATAAAGGAATGGGAAGAAAAGGTCTTTAGAAATGCTAAAAAGAAAGGCATTAAGAAAAGTGCTAATACAATTGATTTGATAGGAATAATTGGTGTAGTTAGTGATTGCCATGTAGTAACTATTTTTTTGCTAGAGATTAAAGAATTAGCGAGAGTTGAGAAGTTGCGTATAAGTGTATATATTCATATATCTTTTCTTACTGCATTAAGGAAGGGAATACATATGAAACCATAGAATGATAAGAACTATATTATTTTTAAGTAGGTGTTAATGGTGATAAGGAATAGACTTCTGGAAATAAGATTGAAGATGGGATATAAAAAGCAAAAGGACTTTGCCGAGTTTTTAGGTTTAGATGGTAATGACTATAACAGAATTGAAAATAATAAGAAGCAAGTAACAATAGAGACGGCTTTTAACATATCTGAAAAGTTAGGCATTAAAATTGAAGATATATTTTATAAGTCCAATCAATAGGGCTTATTTTTTTGTGTACTAAACTTAATGTCTATACATTTTTTTATAATAAAGATAAAGTTTTTCTTAATGGACAAGCAACTTTTATAATATATGACATAAGATATACTAGTAGTTGCAACACGGCATCGTTCTATAGCTTGTTTCAGAAATTGAGCAATTTTAATGACTATCATCATGTGAGTTTATACTTAAATATGATAGTTTTTATCGGCTCAACTTCTGAATCCAAACCTATTCATTTTTTCACAATGTTATTTTTTCTGTGGCTGTGGCTTCACAATATAAATTTTTCCTGTCTTGGGGTCCAAAACGGCAGATCCTACATTGCCACTTGAACTTTTATCTTTCATCTGCGTGGTTAATTCTTTCGGATTGTTGATCTTTATAAGCTGTTTTTGGTTTAAAATGATCACCAGGTTTTTCATGTTTATATTCCAGAAAATAATAATTGAAAGTAAAAGCCCACAGATAAAAACAAGCATAACATCAACCAGATTTACCATGCTTTCCATGGGATTTATCTCTTCCCTGTAACTGGCTCTTTTGGATTGAAGTCGTCCTCTGTTCAACATAATCTTCTCCTTTTGCTGTATAAATTACTTCGCCCCGGTTTTAGAAGTATCTTTGCTTTTACTTTCCGCAGGTTTAATAATATACATTTTTTTTGTCACCGGATCTTCATAAACCTGTCCCATATCTTGATAACTATTACTCTTTGTCTTGTTAATCTGGTTACTCGCATTCATGTTAATATTCCAGAGAGAAGCAATTGAAACCATTAAGCCGCAGGCGAAAATCAGCATGATGTCAATTAAATTGACCACGCTTTCCATCGGGCTAATTGCCTGCCGGTTATATTTTCTTCTAGGCTTGATTAATCTTTTTCTCATAGCTTTTTTTCATTCCTTTCTCATCAATTAAGCCGATTAGCTTATCAGGAACATCAATGATCTTATCCATCAAACTTTCTACGATAGCTTCATTGGTGCTGATATAACCCTCATACCAGTGACCTCTCAAATAGGAAATTGAGAAACAAATCGCTGCGACGAATACTCCGGATATGGTCGTATCAAAACCGACGCCGATAGAGCTGGAAAGAGTCTTGATATCGCCCTTCCCCAAGGCTACAATTCCGGGGCCCAATGGAATCAAGGTGCCCAGCAGGCCGATCATTGGCCCCAGTTTGGCGATTAGATCAGTAGGCGCCATAATTTTCCGATAATAAGCGTCTTCTATGCTTATTAGTTTTTGCGCATAGGCTGCCAGAGAATTTTCTGGCATATTTTCGGCCTCAGTTAGTTTTACGGCAAGCTGTTTCTGACGCTTAAGCAGTTTGCTGTCCTTGATAATTTGTAGGGCACTTCCTTTCCCCACGCGGTTGATCTTCTTTAACAGTTCTGGAACGTCTTCTTTCATTTTACTACGTTCTATGATGTACTCCATTAGGAAATCCCCAATTTGCCAGATTGTGATGACGATCATAATAAGCAGGACAACCATACAAGGGTTGAGAATGCCTTGGCCGAAAGTGTGAAGAATGTTTCTTAAAAAAATTCCCATCATAATAACCTCCAAATTTTCGCGATAAGGTAGTCTGTTAGTTTCAATTTGAGAGCTAACCGGCTATCCTTTTTTTCTTAAATGTAAAACTTTTATTTTTATAAATTCACGGAGCGTTTGTTTATTATTGTAAGGCAAACGCTGTCGTTTGATTAGCACAATGATAGAATGCCCTATTGATAGAATACCCTATTGATAGAATGCCCTATTGCCTGATAACAAATGCCTTCTTAACTATTCTTAACTATTACTGAGCAGGGCTAAATCCAAAGTATTTGAAAACACTGCCGCCGTTAATGGGTAGGTCTGTTGATTTAGCGATATCTGCTTTGAGAAAATTAACAAGTGCCTGGGATGCTGGTGCTCTGCTGACAGTATCACTCATGGCAGCATTCGTGATGCCAATAGGATAGATGATATTAACATCTTCGGTAGCTAACACGATAAGATTAGAGTCAGTTTTAGCGTCAGTTGCATAGACAGAGCCGAGTTGGTTCACATTATTAGCAACAGCGGTCAGCACATTGGTAACATTGCTATATAGCGTTGCATGAGTTAAAATGTCATTCCATGTAGTGCTGTCAATGGCATCGAATACCTGCTTTGTGTAGGTTCCTGCCGGTACAACAGCCGGGTCTCCAACGGCAATTGTCGTGCCGGGATTATCATTCAACCAACCTAATACGTCTGAATATTGAAGGCTGTTTTCTGTAAGACCGGTGTTTGGATTTGCGATGAGCACCAATTTATTATTAAGCAAATTGTATACCGTGTCAGCTTGTATGATATTTGCAGTGACCGCAGAATTCATTCGCGCCAAGTCCGCAGAGATGAAAATATCGGCGCTGTGATTGGGATCCGCTATCATCTGATTGAGCAGATTTCCGGAGCTGTCATAGGTCACATTAACCTTTATGTTGGCATTCTGGTCCTCAAACGCTCTTAGCAGGGTGCCGCTCGGATACGCTCCGTCCACCCCCCGCTCGCCAAGGGAATAACGCGTGCTGGCAGCTGCCATTAAATTAAGCGTTGTTGTTGAATTGGTGTCGGTGGACGCCGCAAATGTAGGAGTCACGAAGCCCAGCATTAGTACTAAGCTCAACGCAAAGGATGAAACGAACTTCAAGAGTTTATTGAATTTCATTATTTATCACTCCTTAATAATTTTTTTGTAAATGTGCCATGAATCAAGGCATTTGTTATGAAGGCTTAAGGCACTCTATCATTGCGCTAATCTGGACTAAGAAAATATATATCTTTTCAACGTGTACCGTTTAACAGCGGTGCACGTTGAAAGCTAAGTTAAGCACATTTTATCTTATTTTTATCAATTCCCGGAGCGTTTACTGCTCGCGGCTTTTTCTGTATCGCCTAAATCCTCCTAGACCCGCTAGGATAACAATAAATAGAAGCAGTACTCTAATGATGATCGGATTATTTTGGATTGCATCCTTGACGACCTCGTAAATGGCCTCACTTTTTGAAACTGGTTTCGCTGCTTTTTCGGATACTGCTGTCGATTTGCCCGAGGTATTGCTGGCATCTTCTACAGGTGCTGGGTTCGACGCTGTAACCGATTTGTCTGTTATCGGTGCAGTATTAGGGCTGTTCGATGCTACTAATGTAGTCGCTTGAGCACCAAGTGCGGTGCTGCCAGGCTTACCAGAAACAGATGGATTTACTCCAATTGGATTGCTATTGCCCTTTGGATTGTTATTACCTGTTGGATTGTTGTCTCCAGTTGGATTATCATTTCCAGTTGGATTGTTATTACCTGTTGGATTATTGTCTCCAGTTGGATTATCATTTCCAGTTGGATTGTTACCACCAGTTGGATTATCATTTCCAGTTGAATCGTTACCACCAGTTGAATTATCATTTCCAGTTGGATTATTACCACCAGTTGGATTATCGCTAGAAGTATTGTTGTCGCCGATACCGGCATGGTCGCCCGAGCCAACAATTGGGCTTCCGTTTGTGGCGATGCCCTTATCGACTTCGCCGAAACTGTTGTTGCCTGAGATGTCGAGCCCGCTTAGACCCTGTGCGGCACTGCCCATAATGCCGCCGACGTAGATATAATCTGGGTTAATCGGCTTCGGAATCCCATAATAGCTGTTATCCACGGCATTGGGATCAACCGTGCTGATTACCTTTCCAGAGTTGGTGGAGTTCGTAATCTTTATGCTCGTGTCGCCATAGATGCTCCATGAGGGGCCTGCAACGCCGACGATACCGCCTAGGTTATTCGCCGTGCCCGTGACGACACCGGAGTTTTGACAGCCTTCGACGTTCACGGTGATGTCAATTGCACCACCGAGTATTCCGCCGGCGGAGTTCATATAAGGCGGATTGTATATTCCCGACGCACCCGACGATGTCTGAGCTATTGAGATAACTTTTCCTGTGTTGCTGCAGTTGATGAAGTCGGCGGTGCAATTGTCGCCTTGGGTTATCCCGCAGATTCCGCCGATTGTTAATTCGCCGGTGATATTGCCTGAGTTTACGCAGTTAATAATAACCGAATGCGTCGGCGCTGCAATGTCAAATCCGCCGAGCGCGCCGACAATGCCGCCGATATCGCCACGTTTGCCTCCCGTGATATTGCCGCTGTTCGTGCAGTTCGAAATGGTACTGTTCGTCGCCATATACGCAATACCGCCGTTCATGCCGTCGGTTGAGTTGATATCCGCTTTGTTGTGGCAATTTTCGATGAGGCCGTTCATGATTGTATTGGCGATACCTCCGCCGCCGACAGGCCCAGTAAAGTTAAGCGAGCCGTCAACGGTCAGGTTTTTAATCGTAGCGCCTTCGCAGCAGCCGAAAATCGAGGAATTTTTGATAGTCACTGTATATCCCGCGCCATCGAACGTGCCGGCGTAATAAGTATAAACTGGGCCGTTGATTCTTCCTATTCCCGAGAATTGCGCCGACGGCACTTTGGACATATCAATGTTGTTCACAAGCCGGCCGTTAATCTTGTTTTGCGTGCCTGATTCGACATTATTGTTTACGGTCTGGTAGAACCAGAGGATGTCGCCCACCGTTGACAGCAAATAAGTCCCGTCCGCGTCGGTAAGAGGCGGCTCCGAATTGTAGATGTATATACCGGGCGAAACTGAACTTACTTTCGTAAGAGAGAAGCTATCGGGGTTGGAGGCACTGTTTGCGTTCGAATTCCCGCTATCATCCGTAAATGTCGTATTGTCTAGCGCGTCGCTAATGCCCGAATTGATCGAGCCGGTCTTAATATAGTAGTTGCCCGTATAAACCGCCGGAGCTGCTGTGGCCTTGCCGACAATCCCTCCTGCATTCAGCTTGGAGTCCGTTGCGGTGACGTTGCCGAGATTGAAGTTAGCTGCGATGGACGAGTCGGACGAGTCGTTTTTGCCGACAATTCCGCCGGCAGAAGCATCTGAACCGGTGACCGCGGCGTTATTGTACGATTGCAAAACACTTGTACCAGTGCCGTAAATGGCACCGACGATGCCGCCGGTACTGCCGCCGGAACCGCTGACCGCGCCGGTGTTGAATACGGTGTTGAACGTCGTGCCTGTGGCTTGCCCGGCAACGCCGCCGGTATTGCCGACGCCGCTGACTGCACCGCCGCCGCTCCATAGTTTACCGACTGCGTCGTAGACGCCGTTGCCGCTTTCCTTGATAATGCCGTTTTTAATCGAACCGACGATACTCCCTGTGTTGGTTCCGCCGCTGATATTGCCATTATTGTAGCAATGGTACATCTGCCGGTTCGAGTCGGTCGTCTGACCCGTCCCGTCAAACATGCCTGCGATACCGCCGACGTTGACGTTACTGCCTTGTACCGCCGTGACGGAAATACTGCCATTGTATATTGTTTTGCTGTAAGCGCTACCGCCATAGTTCGAGAATCCGACGATGCCGCCGATATTCGCTCCGTCAGAGGCTGTGCCGGATATCGACACGCTGCTTATGATTGACGGGGTGATGCTACTACCGGTCGATACGCCCACAAGACCTCCGACGTTCGCGCCTCCGAAGGCGCCGGTAATGGTACCTGCCACCGATACACCGGTAAGAGCACCTCCGCTACCCAAGTAATTGACCAAACCGCCGACGTCTGAGCTTCCGTCCGTTACCACGCGGGCAATTTTGATCGTGTGATTCCCGCCTGAAATCGTTCCTACAAACGGATGGTCCTTCGTGCCGATACCGGCGAAAGTCGTTCCTGTCATGTCAATATCGTTTTTTATAGTAGCGTTGATAGCGGTATAGCCCAAAGTATTGACCGCGTCCGCAAACGTCAGCACGTCGGCCGGAGTGTATAAGTTGTAAGAACCGGCTTTGCCGGAGACGGAAGCCATGGTAAGGCTGGTGATTGCCCTCGTCAGCGTTATACTTCCGTCCGTAGATCCAGCGATAGCGATAGTCCCGAGGCTTTCCTGCGCTGATACCATGTTAGCGTTATCAACGTCTATCGTCGTCAGACCATCGCCCGTGGCTTTCGCGCGTATGGACGGGTCGGTGAACAGCACCATACAGGGTGAAACGGTGACCTTACGCGTACCCTCGCTGTCGGAAGGCAGTATTTTGAACACCAGCTTGAGATCAAGCATCTCACCCTTTTTAATAATAGGGGTCACTCCGTCCGATTCGACCCATATATCCGCGCCATAATTTGGTTGACTATTTAAAGCCCAAACGATGACATTCAACTTTCCCGCCAAAATTTCGGCGTTGGCCGCTTTAGTCGCGACAGGATCCAATTGTAAATCCGATGCAAGGTTTTTATTGCCACCATAGTTGATGTTTGTTTTAAATCCGTACACGTCCTTATCGGTCGGTGCCGTAATCTTTGCAGTGACCGTAGTGGACTGTTCGTTGCCGCCAACATTGGCGGTAGGCGTGTCAAACACCACGCTGGCGGAAAATAAAGTATGCAGATTGGCGGCGGAACCGCTGAGTAAAGCGATCAAGGCCTTGCCCGCCGCTACTGCGTCACAGATTTTGGTATAGGTGTCAAGTTCTGCGCTGGTTTCACCTGGATCCGTGAACAGCACCAGCTGGTTTTCCAAACTGCCGACGTTGACAGTAAGGTCTTCCGTCGCCGACTTCGCCGTGCCGACTACCTTAAACTTCAAGATAAGAGTAAGCGGTGTGCCGGCGGTGATAACCTTCGTTTGCCCGACCGGATCACAGGCAAAACTCACATATCCGGCTATCGGGGTATCCACCGTCAGACCGCTTATCCCGCTGTTTGCGGCTTGAGTGGCAATTAGATCCGGCATTATCTTGCCGTAAGGCGTATGGGCACTGGAAGGGTCTTTAAACGTTGCCTTAAAGCCGTACGCGTCCACTTCCGAGTTGATCGTCGCCTCGACTGTAAGCGTGTCGCCGATTTTACCGGAATCCGGGCCGACCACCGCAAGTGTAAAGTTTGGGGCCGGCAAAGTCTTCGTTTTCGCAGTAATACTGCTCAATTCTTTACCATCGATGTCCAAAGCCTTGACGGTAAACGTATAATCTGTGTCGGCAGTTAAACCAGTGACATTGTACTCCGAGTCAGTTTTTGTGCAAGTAGCTATCTTTGTAATATCATTAAACACTTCATAAGTGTTTATATATGGATTAGCCGATTGTGGCCAGTTTAATGTCAGAGTAGTTGATTTAATATTCTTGACACTAAGCGCATCAGTTGGCACCGAGACGGCGCAATTCGCCGTAAATCCCCCGTCAGCTGTAGTGACAGT
>NZ_JBGEWD010000013.1:0-93483 GCF_041205085.1 Clostridium moutaii | reverse complement strand
ATTTTTCAATGAGCGTTTGACCTATTTTTATGTTAACATAAACAATTAATTCAATTAGTTCTTCTTCTGTTACATCCAGTGACCTTGGAATATACCTTTGTGGTGTCATTACCGTATCTTTATACAAACTGAATCTTATTTCTTCCCTGTCTTTGGCTTTCACAAATATCCTCTCAATACAGTAGGTATATTCCTCATCTAATATTTTTCCCTGGCTGAATATCTGGCAGTATTTAGTATCCTTTATTATTTTTCTAGACATATTACTCCCCTTTCATTTATTAATATGAAAGCCTTAATCACTATCTAAATAGTAATTAAGGCTCTCTAGTTTTACTTTCAAACATAAAAAACACCTAATCTCTTTTTTACATTTTGAGATTAGGTGTTTATCTGTTATCTTCTATCCACTTTTTAACTTCATTATCCAAATTATTTTTTAATAGAAATATGCTCAAAGCATATTCATTATTGCAGACTATACATATACTTTCTAATGTACTGTCTCCTATGGTTTTTTCGTCAATCCATTCTGGAATTGCTCCTAAAAGTCCGTTGCCTTCTGGATTCAACCCTATTTCCTCCAAGTCCCATACATTGTCTCCATCTTCCAGATACACAATTATGCCGCAGTCTTTTAGTGAAAAGTCATTTATCGTCCTCCCTTCTGGCTTACCTATGTTGTTATAGATATTTTTGAAATATTCTTCAATCTCAGCCAATACTTCTTTGTTTATTTGTGATTTCTCTTTCAAAAGCTCAATATCCCTTAGTGTTTTGATAATTCTCATGTTACATCCTCCAAATATAAAAATAAAACATTCATTGACTTCACATCAACAAATGCTTTTCTTATTTATAATATATATTTGAAATTATTTATTTTTCTTTATACTACAGCATTCTGCATTTTTCTATATAATAGAATAATTCTATTATATAGAACCACTATTTAAAGCATATAACTTAAAAATTAAAATATATTCTCACAATAAATTATTCTTAAAAAGCAAGAATTTCTTCTCAACTCTTATTTATTGTTGATCTTTAAAAGTTACTTTTCTATTCATTAATAATGGAAGCAAAAATTTTTTAGTTTCTTCTAAGCACAAGTTTTCATCATAATAATTTCTTATCTGATTATCCATCCCCTCAACTTTTTCTTCAAATTTTTTTATTATATTTTCTGGTGGATTAATTATTTTAAGTGACTTTAATGTATCTCTATTAATTGAACCAAACGTTGTTCCTTCTTTATTATATTTATCAAACTGAAATCGATTTTCAAGCATTAAATAATATAAATACGAGTGATATTTATAATTTAATGCAGCAATTCCCCTTCCAATACAACATTTACTATATGCACAATTTAATGCTCCAACTGGAGCTCTAACACTAAGTAAAACATCACCAGCTTCTGCATACCTTACAGGTTTACTACTATATGCTCGAATATAAGGATATCTTACACCAAAGTCTGTCTTGCCTTGATAAAATATTATCCCATTTTTTTCAACATTAATACTATCACCCTTTGGAGAACTCCCCATAGTAACATTAATTATACTAGATAAATTATCCACAGTCCATCCAATAGGAATATTTATTTCTAGTTCTTCATTCCAATACATCTTTCCTCCATTATACTTATATGATAAATTCGAAGAATCAGGAAACTGAAACTGATAAAACCAAAAATTAAAAATTGAACAAATAATTTTTTCTAGCTTTAATGCAATCTTATCATTATTACTAATTTTTTCATCTATGTTATTAAGTATATTGGCAATTTTTCTCTGTTCAATTAAATCAGGAATATTTATTTCCGTTTCCTTTATTACACTCAAAGGAGGTAAATTAGGAATAACTGAATCTCCATTTATATTACAAACAATAGTTTTAATATAATAAAAAAAATAATATTTAAAAAATTGCTTATCTATTTTACTTTCATTAAGTCTAATTCGAATTAGTGCCTGATTTATTATTCCAGGTTCAAAACTTTGAGGCATTATAAATAATTCTCCCAGTGTCCCGGCTCCTGTAATTAATATATCTCCTGCCTTTACTTTAAATCGTTCCATTTTTTCATGATAGTATTGTTCAGTAATATAATAATTCCCATAATTAACGTCTGAATTGTAAACAACGCCTTGTTCATATACTTTATAAGTATTCTTACCTTTAGGTACAAATAAAGATTTTTTTATATCAGAACCAAAGGGGCCTTTAATCATACCATCCTTAGCAACAATAATATCTTTAAAATACATTTTACTCATATTTTATTGCCTCCAAGGTGTCAATTATTTTTTGTTCTAAGATTGCACCCCTTTTATAACATTTTTTCAATTCATTTGTATAAATTTCCATATTTTTATTAAATTCATCAACAGAATACTCTACAACTTCTTTTTTTGCTTTTATATAAGTTCCTAAGGACAAGAAGTAATTTTTATTTTTTATGTCTTCCCTTGATACTAATGCACAAAAATCCTTTAATGATTTTTTGTCTTTAAAACATTCTATTATCATCTTTATTTCTTCTGACGATAATATAGTTCTTTGTATATCATCAACTTTAGTTTTAGTACCCATATCTGAAGCATCCATAATGAAAATACCATCATCTGTTTTTGTTTTATCTATAAATAATAATGATACTTTAGTTCCTGTTGTAGCAAATATATTTTGCGGCATAGTAATAATGCCCCTCAACCAATTCTTATCTACTAATTTTTTTCTTATTCTAAGTGGTATACCTTTTTGTGCTGTTATAAATCCATTAGGAACTACAACCGCTGCTTTTCCTTTTTCATTTAATGACGCAATTATATGTTGTAAAAATACTTGATATATTGCCATCTTTTCTTTTTCCTTTATATCTCCATTTGGAATACCAGCAAAAAATCTATCATATTTATCATTTTTTAATGTCTCTACATCAGCACTAAAATCCATATTAAACGGTGGATTTGATACAATAAAATCAAATTTCTTTAAGTTATCACCATTTTTATGATATGGATTTGTCATTGTATTTCCCTCAATAACATTATTAAGTGAGTTTGATAATCTATTCAAAATCATATTCATTCTTAAAAATTGAGAAGATTTCTGAGAAATGTCTTGACTATAAAGCATGCAATTTTTTGAACCAATTACATTTGCCATACACAAAAGTAATGTTCCTGAACCTGCTGCTGGATCATAAATTGTAACCTTCTCTGTTGGTGTATCATTATATAATATTTCTGCCATAATATTTCCTGCACTAACTGGTGTAAAATATTCTGCATATTTACCACTATCTTTGTTATAATCTTTAATTAAAAATTCAAAAATACTAGAAAAATAATCCCATCCTTCATCATAAACCTTATCAAATTTATATTGCGTATCTGCCAAAATATTAATAGAACGCTTTGCTAATTCCATTTCTTTATCTTCATCTCGAATATATGCTGCTAACGGCTCAAATAGTGGCTTTTTATTACCGGACGCAGTTTCAATAGAGTAAATGTCAGAATTCCATTCACTAATCTTAATTAATGCATTATCCAGTAATGTATTAAAATTATCTTCACTCTGCAGATGATACATAGTATCTATAGTACATTTAGTATAAATTCTAGCAAAATCATCTCCCACAAAATCAACAAAGTCATCATAACTTTCATATTCATCTTTATTTCTTTCATACTCTCTCTGCAATTTATCATTTAAAAATTTATAAGTAAACAATTCAGATATTATTTTATATTCATCTCCAGTATTTGCAAGACCAAGTCCTGCACACATTGCTTTTAAATCTTTAATCATATCTTTTACCTTATCTAAATATTCTTCATATACCATTGCTATTTACTCCTAATCTTTGTATTTGTCCTCAATAAATAGTACAACTATGTCCTCTGCCATTCTTGCATTAACTTTTACACCGTATTCTTTATAAATAACACGAATATGATTTAACATCCTACGTATGATAACATTTTTTGTAGGTTCTGGCATATGACCGACTTCATTATCCATATCCGTTTTAATTTTTGATATAATTTGAAATATCTGAACTTCATTAAATTTACCATCATATCTAATCCTAAATTTCTTATGAACTCTCATACAAGTTTCGTCACCCTTGTACCTGCTAGTCAAACTGTTATTATTGTCATTCAAAACTAAAAGTTCAGAATATAAATCATCTAACTCTTTTAATACAGCTTTTACTTTACTTGTTGTATCTGTTTCATTCTTAAATTTCTTGATTAATTCTCTATATCTACTATATAAATCTTTATAAGCGATATCATCTTTGTCTGTATTAGATGAAAAAGCGTTCTGAATTTTATTAACAATTTCCATTACATCATTTTCAGTTGTAAAATCTAAATCCATTTCTCCATTATGTAAGAATTCTACCACTAGCTGTGAAAAATCAAATTCTTCACTATCTTCAGTATCATTAAGCATTTTAGATGCAACCAAAATACTAATACGATTAGAAATCTCTATTAATGCTTTATTTAGACCATCAATAGGTATGTTATCTACATCTTCATGGCTCATTCGTAACTCATTATAACAAGTTCTATATTCATCGATATATCCTCTTATTTCACGAAGAGTTTTTTCATCTAATAACTGAATCTGTTTACTAAAATCCTCAAGATTAGATTCAATATTGTACATATAAATGAAAAGTTTATTCTCTAAATCTTTGATAGTATTTTTGATATTTTTAACATCAACAAATATATCATTAATATTAGCCAAATCTTCTTCATCATCAATATCTTCTTTTAATTCTTCTAAGTACCTCCTATTAGTTTCCTCATATTCCTCTGTAATATCTACAAAATCCACAATATAACCATATCTCATTTTCTTATATGGCCTATTAACACGAGCCAATGTCTGTAATAATGAATGTTCCTTAATTGTTCTAAGTAAATATAACCTCTTTAATCTAGGAACATCAAACCCAGTAATACACATCTGAAATACAATCATTCCATCATAAGCACTTTCTAATTTTCCTGTTTCTTTATTTTTCTTTCCTCTAAATTCATCTTGATTACTACCATTATCATCTTGATTATATAACATAAGACAAGTTTTTAAATTACTATTCGTTTCAAACCATTGATGAATTTTTTCTGCTTGTTCAGATCCTGTAGTAACGATCATAAATCCAAGAGAATTATCATTTTTATTCAATCTCCTAAATTGCTTGTAATCATCATCTATATAAACACATAATTGCTTTACAAATTCATCAGAGCTTATTACACTATTCCGTTTAGTTGCTGATACAGGCTTATCTTCAGGTGTATTCAGTAATTCTTTAATATCATTTTTAAATTTTGTAGCAATGCTTTCTTTTTTTATCTTTAATGTATAACCATCAGCAATTGATTTGTTATAATAATACTTATGAAGGTATCCTTGAAAAATATCAGTTGTACCAAGTTTAATCTTTTTAATTTTACCATCATCATCCATCTTAGTTTTTGATAAAATTGGTGTACCAGTCAGCCCTATATAAATACCATTTTTATCTGCTCCAAATAAATTAGCAAGAAATACACCATCATCTTTATATCCACGGTGAACCTCATCAATAATATAAATTCTTTGGACTCCTTTCATACAGTGCAAATCTACTTTGGACTCTTCTGAAAATTTTTGAATGTTAACAACATTCATTGTCTCTTTATATTTACCACGTTGGCTTGAACTTCCTGTAATAGATGGAGAAGCAATATTTTTTGCAAATTCTACTTTCGTATTAATAGAAGCAATAGACATTCCTCTATCAGCAAATTCTGTAGAAGCTTGATTCAATAAATCTAACCTATCAACAACGAAATAAAATTTTGTAATAATTCTTTTTTTTCTATAGTAGTTTCTTAATACATTAGTTGCAAAATAAGCAAATGCTGTTTTGCCAGAACCTTGTGTATGCCATAATACTGTCCTCTTCATACCACTACCTATTTTTTCGGTTAAATTCTGTAATGCAAAGTACTGAGGATATCTTATAATGTGTTTATTCAAACCATCACGTAATGAATTAACATATACAATGCCAAACCTAATAAAATAAATAATTCTCTTCTTTGAGTACAAAGAAGTAATAAATTTATTTGTATATGTATCAATCTTTAGATTATCATTAAACTCAATGTCACTCCTAATTGAAGAAATATTATTATCAGAAAGAACTTTATCAATAAAATCATCATTTAAATATTCTGATACCGCAATTTCCCTCTCTTCTCTAAAATGATTATAAGTAGTTTTATTCCAATTAGGTGTTGTATAAAAACTACCTTGTAATGGTTCTTGAACTCCATCATCATAAGGTTGATTATTTGAAAAAGTAAGTATTTGCATCTGATTAAAATATGGAGTATAACTTTCTTCCTCAAATCTATCCCCCATACGGTTAAATTCAGCTCGAATTCCATATTTTGTTATACCATGTTTATTAGTATATTCTTTATTATTAGGTTTTTTTACTTCCATAAAAGATAATGGAATCCCATTAATTAAAATTGTAATATCAGGTCTAAAATTAATCCTATCACCATAATAAGGGAGTTCGCTAACAACTCTAAAATCATTATTTTTAGGATATTCCAAATCAATCAATCTTATAGAATTTCCCAAAGTTAATCTGTCAAAAAATGATTCACCTTTATCAATACTATTATTAGTTAAATCCCAAATTTCTTTAATTAATTCATCAATTTTTACATCAGAATATTTTTTTTTATTAATTCTTTCAATTGATTCTTTAAAAATTGGTTTAAAAATATTATTTCTTTTGTCTATTTCATTGGATTTTACTTTCTTTGTCTGATATTCATAACCAAGTCTTTTAAAATGTAAAAGCGCAGGAAGTTTTACTCGTGAATCTTCATTAAACTTTTTTCTATTCATAAACGTATCATTCCTTTCTAACTCAGTATCTCAAAATAAGACATATAATCATAAAAGCTTTTTTATTGTTTTAATAGCTTCATCCAAAATAACATAACGTCCTTTTGTATTGTTATAAATTTGAACATACTGATTCTTAATTAATTCATTTAGAATAGAATTAATTTTTGCTTTACTAAAACCAGAAATATCGGCTAATTCTTGCTGTGTAATAGGACATACTACAGTTCCATTTATGTCCATCTGATGTTCATAAAGCATTTTTAAAACTATGAACTTGTCATTCAAAAAATACTCCACATTTTTCATTTTTTTGTCCTTTATATTCAAATTTTTATACTATTGATTGTATTATATTAAAGTCTTCATAAAATAGCAATAAAATCGAAAAGATTATTTTCACTACACAAGTTGTCTACTAAATAATTATTAGCTAACAACTTCTGTTAATCTTAATTTAATTAATTCTAAAAGTATTTTTTTATACATGTGTATATCTCTTTAATGCCTTATTTTGTTCATTTCTATAATTGCGTCCCTTTTTAATCCTTAAAGTTTACCATTACAACTACTATGCCTGACTAACAAACGAAAAATCTTAAATCACCCATTACGCAAAAAACCTCCGTCATTTGTGGTAAGGTTCTCCCTTAATTATCTTAAATCCCCTATAGACCTGCTCCAAAAGCATTATCCTGAACAGTTGATGTGGGAAAGTCATTTTGGAAAAACACAATTTATAATTGGACTTTTGTAAAATTTCCCTGGAAATACCAAGTGAGCCTCCAATTATAAAAGTTATGCTGCTGTTTCCCGCCAAAGCCAGCTGCTCCACTTTACGGGCAAACTCCACGGAGGAGATCATATTTCCTTTTAAGTCGAGAGCTATTATATAATTTCCCTCATTCAGATGTTTCAATATTCTCTTGCCTTCCTTTTCTCTTATCATATTCTCTTCTTTTTCAGAAGATTTCTCCGGAGTTTTTTCATCCATGACTTCAATGATATTCAGTTTACAGTATCTGGAAAGTCTTTTTGAATACTCCCCAACTGCATCTTTTAAATATTTTTCTTTCAATTTACCTACCGCAATTATAGTAATATTCATATTATCTCCATTTCCTAAATATCCAATTTAAAAATTCTGAGGCTATTTTTCTATTTTATATTTTTATTTTTTCTTTAGACTTTTTAATTCGTGTAAAATACTTTTATACTCCACCTCAAGCATTTCTCTATCACAATTTGGCAGTGACATTTTAGAAATAATCTCAGTAAGTTTCATCTGCAAAATTGATTTCTCAATACTATAGTTGCTATTATCATTTTTCAACTTCTGCTGTTCCTGAAATTCTTTCAGATTCCCATGAAATTCGGTTATTTGCCCATCTTTTAATAAAAGCAGTCTCTTCGCAACTGAATTTATAAATCTACTGTCATGGGATACAAATACAATTGTCCCGTCATAAACTTTAATAATATCTTCAAGAGCTTCAATTGAATATATGTCAAGATAGTTGGTAGGTTCGTCAAGAAGCAGTACATTGACATCTGAAACAAATAATTTTGCAAAGGAAACTTTTATCTTTTCTCCTCCGCTTAGTACAGAAACTTTTTTGTATACCTCATCATCAAAAAACAATAATCTTGCCAAAATTGTTCTTACAGAACTCTCATCCTGAATGGAATTTCCCATTACATTCTCAAGTATGGTTTTATCATAATCAAGATTTTGAAAGTCTTGATAAAAATAACCTATTTTTACCCTGGGTACTTTATATATTGATTTAAAATTACCGTATATAAGATTTAGCAGCGTAGTTTTCCCCGAGCCATTAGGTCCGATAACAGCTGTTTTACTTTTATTGTATATTTTAAAATTGGTATTATTCAAAATAACATTGCTGCCATAGCTAAAACATATATTGTCACCTGATATAACTATTTTATTCTTAGGAGGATCAGTAAGCGAAAAATCAAATTTTACCTCTGGGATTCTATCTGGTTTTTCTTTAATCTCCAGTTTCTCAAGACGGGTTTCTATGATTTTTGCTGCCCCTTCCACTTTTTTTCTTTTTTCACCGGACTCTCTCCTGTGAAGCCTTGCTTCTGAATTCCCCATTCTCTTTGGAGTTTTTTTCATGGATTTTGATTTACTTTCTCTTTCAGTAACAGCCTTCTCAAGTCTTGATTTTTCACTTATATATTGCTCATATTCATTTTGTATACTTTTCATTTTTATAGATTTTTGTTTTTTATAACAGGAATAGTTTCCTTCATAAAAGACAAGTTTCCCATTTTCTATTTCAATGATTCTATTACAAAGTGAATCCATAAACTCTCTGTCATGACTTATTAATACAAAAGTTTCTATTTTGCTGAGTTTTTTTCTCAAAACACTGATACCTTCATAATCCAGATTGGAGGTGGGCTCATCAGCCAGAAGCAGCTCCCTGCCCTTGCTTAATGCAGCTGCAATACTGAGTTTGGTACGCTCGCCTCCGCTGACGTTTTCAGTGTCAACTTTTTTCTCAACCCTGAATTCTTTTAATATTTTACCCTGGGCTGTTATATTTTCATCTGAAAATTGTTTCATGTATGAAATAGAACAGTATCTGTGAATAGTCCCTTCATCTGGATCCACTTCCCCAGCTAAAATATTTAAAAGAGTACTTTTACCTGCACCATTTCTCCCTACAACTCCTACCTTGTCTCCACTTTTTATCTTTAAATTCTTAAAAGATATAATCAACCTGTCACCATAATATTTTTTTAAATCACTAGCCTCTAAAATAAGCATAAAAAAATCTCTCCTTTGCATAAAGCCGGAAAGATAAACAAAAAAACAAGTACATAAATAATGCACTGCAGCTGCAGCGTCATGGTATTGTTGTTTCATTTAAACTAATCCAGCAAAATAAAGACCTAATGGCCTGTAAATTTAAAATTGAAATTTATTTAAAAGCTGAATTAGTTAATCTTCATTAATTACATACCTTACCCTTTCATAATATTATTTATATTTTATCAGATTTGATTTCAAACATCAAATTATCCATTTTGAAAATTCATCCATTTATATTATAATATTAATAAACTCAAATTGCATTGGAGGCTTGTTATATGAAATTCAATGAATTTAAATATGAAAGACCTGATTATGATAAAATCAAAAAATCAATTGATTCTCTTGTGAATGAACTGAAAGTTTCCCCCAGCTGCGAAAAACAGCTTGACTGTATAAATCGCATAAACCACATAAGAAATCACCTGCAGACCATGGGAACCCTTGCTGAAATAAGACACAGTATAAATACAAAAGATAAATATTATGATAAAGAGAGAGCTTACTGGGATGAATATTCCCCTCTGTACGATGAACTGGATTTTACATTTTACAAAGAACTGGTTCAATCAAAATTTAGAAAAAAATTGGAAGAAAAGCTTGGTACACAATTTTTCACTTTGGCAGAATTCTCTCTAAAGGCCTTTTCACCAAAAGTCATAGAGGAGCTACAGTTTGAAAATAAATTATCATCTGAATACACAAAATTGCTGGCTTCTGCAAAAATTCCCTTTATGGGTGAGACCAGAAACCTATCTGGTCTAACGCCTTTTATGCAGAGCAAGGATAGAGAAATAAGGAAAAATGCTTCAGATGCAAAATATAAGTTTTTTGCAGATCATGAAGATCAAATTGACAAAATATATGACGACCTTGTGAAGGTGAGAACGAAAATAGCCAAAAAATTGGGCCTTAAAAATTTCGTGGAGCTTGGTTATATAAGAATGAAGAGAAGTGACTACACTCCTGAAATGGTGTCCGACTTCAGAAAACAGGTTCAAAAATACCTTGTACCTGCTGCTTCAGACCTCTATGAAAGACAGAGAAGAAGACTTGGACTTGGCTCTCTCACCTATTATGATGAAAGTTTTGAATTTACCACAGGAAATGCCAAACCAAAGGGAAGTCCTAACTGGATAGTTGAAAGTGCAGATAAAATGTATTCTGAATTATCTCAAGAAACTGGAGAATTTTTCAATTTCATGCTGAAAGAAGAACTTCTGGATCTGGTTACCAAAGAAAACAAGGCAGGCGGCGGATACTGCACCTATATACCGGATTATAAGGCACCTTTTATATTTTCAAATTTCAACGGCACTTCAGGAGATGTGGATGTTTTAACCCATGAAGCCGGTCATGCCTTCCAGGCTTACCTGTCACGATGGATTGAGATTCCGGAATGTATATTCCCCACTTATGAGAGCTGTGAAATACATTCAATGAGCATGGAGTTTTTCACCTGGCCCTGGATGAACCTTTTTTTCCATGAGGATGCGGATAAATACAAGTTCGCCCACCTTGAAAGTGCTGTAAAATTCATACCTTATGGGGTAACTGTAGATGAATTTCAACATTATGTATATGAAAATCCGGAGGCAACTCCTGAAGATAGAAAAGCTGCCTGGAGAAATATAGAGAAAAAATATCTGCCTCATAAAAATTATACCGGCTGCAGCTTTCTAGAAAGAGGCGGATGGTGGTTTCAGCAGTCCCACATATTCAATGTGCCTTTTTACTATATAGATTATACTCTGGCGCAGATATGTGCCCTGCAATTCTGGAAAAAGGCAATGGACAATAAAAAATCCGCCTGGGAAGATTATATAAAAATATGCAGGGCTGGAGGCACAAAATCGTTTTTAGGAATTGTTGAAACTGCAAACCTAAGGTCCCCTTTTCAGAATGGATGCATAAGTTCAATTATGAAACCTATAAATGAGTGGTTCAATTCAATAGATGATAAAAAGCTGTAATTTTAAAATTTCACCAGAGTAAAATCAATCTTACTCTGGTCTTTCTTAATTATCAGCTATATCAAAATGTACCTCACAGATCCAATTCTTCAAAAGACCTGATAGATTTCAGGTATGAAAAGAACGTCAGCAGCAGATATAAAATGATTCCCCCAATTAATACCACAATCTTATATGAAATGAAATCCGGATCTCTTGTATCAAGAACATTCTTCATAAAAGGTATAATATGCACACTTGATTCTGCGACCAGCATAAATATAACAATTGCAATACTTCCCACAGCAAAAGCTATTCCCACTTTATCTGTATTCTTATAATACCTGGTGAAAAAAACAAGATTGAAGAGACCAAGCATCATAAATGAAAACCCGAAAAATGCAACATTGGCATCAATACCGACAATATTTCCGGGTAAAGTATATGTTCTTCTGATTAATGCAAAGGGAACGGCAGTTAAAATCTGGGCAAACTCCAGTATGACAACATGCAAAAACCTGAATTTTACAATATCCCTTTTACGTATAGGGAGTGTCATTGAGTAAAATATATCGTTATTTTCCCTACCACTCAAACAGGTGAAAAAGATCGCCAGGGTAGTATAGAAGAATGTCACATAATAAGGATAATTGGGTATAAGCATCATTGCTGACAGCGATAGAAATATAATGGATGTTGGATGCATTGCAAGATTAAATTCTTTGTAAAGCATATTTTTCATACCTTGATCACTCCCTTTCCAGGTGAACCATAATTGATTCCAAATCGGCATCTGACATTTTTGCGTCTATGTTCCTGCAATCTGCAGATCTGATTAAAGCACTGTATCCATGCTTACCCTTTTTGCATCCAATCAATTTTAATTTGAGATTGTCTGTCAGTTGTTCCTCTGTAAGCTCCAATACTCTATATTGTGCTAAAAATGAATTTATACCGGTATTTGCAAGAATTTTTCCATTCTGAAAGTTCATCAGGAGTTTTATTTTCGTCCAGTTTGAACATATTCATGTAGTGGCTATATACCCTATTATCCCACTGTTTATAAAAGCGGCGGGTGACTGCCGAAATTACCTTTATCTTCTTTTTAGGATAGTAATTAATTCCTCCTAAAACAAAGCCCACTTTCTGCTTTATCTCGAATTCACTGTCCTTAAATTTCTTGCCGAAAAACATGATCTCACCGCTATCCGGATGGACAAAATTCAGAAGTGATTTTAGAGTTGTGGTTTTCCCTGCACCATTACAACCTATAAAGCCGGTAATTGTCCCCTGTTTTAAACTAAATGAAACATTGCTCAGTTCAAAGTGTTCATATTTTTTTCATAAATCTACAACTGACAAAACATTTATTTTTTCTCCTCCTTGTGGGAATCAGGCAGTTTCCCGTCAAAAATCATCTGTGTAAGCTTTGAAAACATACTTTGAGGTGGAATTGCAATTCCCTGATCTTCATCCCCCAACAAAATCAATGTGTCACCTGGTTTAATGTTGAAAACATCTCTTGCTTCTTTTGGTATCACAATCTGCCCCTTTTCTCCAACTTTAACTGTCCATGCATATTTTCCTTTTGGTCTTGCCATTTTCATTTCCCCTCCAGCATATTCTTTGTATAATAAGTATGACTTGTATGATTTATTGTAATAATATCATTTCTAAATATATTTGTCACTAATTCTTGGAAAACGGGTTTATGTCAAAGTTATTCCCTTATTAGAATACAAAAACCAGAGTAAGATTTTACTCTAGAACATCAATTGGTATTTCAAGTATTACAAGAGCTCCCACTGTGATTTCAGAATTTGACAATTTCACAAAGCCCCCATGAAGTTTCATAAAGGACCTGGCAATAAAAAGCCCCAGGCCACAATGATCCCTTGAAGTCCTGCTGCTGTCACCCCTGTAGAACTGTTCCCCGGCCAGCTGCAGTTCTTCCTTTGAAAATCCCCTTCCGCTGTCTTCAATTGAGAACCTTATCCTATGGTCCTTTCTCTCCAGCTTTAAATTAATCTTTCCACCCTTTGGGGAATATTCAACTGCATTTGATATCACATTTACAAGGGCCCTGTACAGCAGCTCTTCATCTCCATGGAAAAATTCCGGTACATTTTCCCCTTTGCCGCTCACAAACTGAATATCTTTTCTATCCGCAAGAGTCTTCCCCGCGGTTTCCACCTTTTTGAAAAATGTTTTCGTATCTATCTTGACCGGATTAAATGTAATACTGTTTTCTGATTTTATCATATCCATAAGCAGTGTTAAATAGCGTTCAATTTCACCGGCGCTTTCAAGAATATGCTGGTTGTATTTCATAGCCGCAGGATCACTGCAGCTCTCTTTCATAAGTTCTGCATTTCCCCTTATAATGGTAAGTGGTGTTTTTATGTCATGGGCCAGTGAAGAAATTTGATTTTTTCTTGCACTTTCCATATTCCACTGTCTTTCCAGTGAATCCTTCAATGCCATTTTCATCTCATCTAAAGAATTTATAACCTTATCAATTTCATAGATTCTCGAATAACGGGGACTGAAATCAAGATTCCGCTGTTTTATCCTCTCTGTAATTTTCATCAATATATCCATCTCTTTTGAAAAATATCTGCCAAATTTTGCAGAAAGTAAAAGTATCTCCATTATAAAAATTAAGAATGCAAGAATATATGATAAATTTTCGATATCAGGAAAATATTTCCTGAGAAATAAATTTGTAAACTGCGCCCTCAGTGGATACCTGACAATACAGATTTCATTACTTCTGTAAAAAAACTTATAATAGTGATATCTCCCTGAGTTCACTTTATTGTTTTTAAAATCCCTCCAGACCTCCTGAAATTCTCTGACTTTAAAATTTCCATAGAGAATTTCACCCTGCCTGCTGTAAACACCATACTGACAGCCTTCAGGCACCAGAGCTTCAGTTACCTTTTCCACCCTTGTAATCTTATTCCCATTTTGTTGGATTTTCTTCTCAAAATAATTGGCAGGAAACACAATATTTGCTTTAAGCATAAAATCAAATCCAAATAAGATAAATAGGAAAAGTATAAAAGTGCTGAAAATAAAATATATAATATATTTCACAAATAAACTTCTAAAACTTTTACTGCCCTTTAAAGCCATTTATAGCCAATCCCCCAAACTGTCTTTATTGGATGGCAATTCACACTGTCAAATTTTGCCCTTATGTTTTTTATATGCTCCACTACGGCAGAGCTGTCGCTTTCCCTGTCAAATCCAAATACGGACTCATATATCTTTTCCCTGGGAAACACCTGACCATGATTTAAAGCTAAAAATTCACTGATTTCATATTCACCCTTTGTCAAAGGCACCATTTTGTCTTTTACATATACTTCTTTTGAGGACATTTTAAATTTAACCCTTCCTATGGCAAAACTGTTGTGCTTCTCCCTGTGCTCCCGTCTGAGATGGGCCGCCACACGGGATCTTAGCTCTCCAATTCCAAAGGGCTTTGTGATATAATCATCTCCACCCAGTCCAAGTCCCTTTATAATGTCCCCTTCAGAGGTCTTTGCCGTCAAAAATATAATAGGACAATCCACCAGATCCCGGATTTTCCTGCAGAGGGTAAATCCATCCATATCCGGCATCATTATATCCAGAAGTATCAGATCATAATGCCCACATCTTTCCACTGTAAAATTTGAAAAATCGCTGACAGCAGTAACTTCATGCCCTTCCCTGGAAAGTGCAGCTTTTATAATTTCAAGAATTCCCTCTTCATCGTCAATTGCCAGTATCTTCGCCATTTTATCACCTCATATGTTCAATCTCCGCTTCTTCCCTCAAAAGAGTAAAAGAAAAACACACTTATTATAATTATAGCAATTGTCATTGCAGTGCAGGTATAAATTCCACTTTTAAAATCCCCTATAATATAAGCACTATTTGTAGTATTTGCATTTAAGCCAATATAATAATAGGAAAATCTCACTCCAAAAGCACAAGGAATCCACTTCCATATCCCATCTCCAAGACCTGTGAGCATTAAAGCTGAAATCAGACTCTCACCGATTCCAAGACCTATGGACGCCCCGCTGCCAAATTTCAGACTGCAGAGTGCATGGAGAAAATATAAAAATACCATACTTGAAAAAAGCAGTAAAACAATTTTTCCATAAATTGCTGCAGAGATGAGATTATCATTGTTTGAAAACTCCATTCCAGCTGCAAAAACGCCTGCTGCAATAAACAGGGAAAATAACTCCAGCAAAAAAAGCATGGCTATTTTACTTAAAAATTCAGCTGTCTTGTACCTTGCCATTAAAAGCTGCTGAAAATTTCCTGCATCTGCTTCCTGCTCCAGTGCATTACTTGTCACTATTCCAATTATGAGGGGAAATTCTATGGACAATACTCCGAAATATCCGGATATCTTTGAAAATGTATTTACAGTAGAATTTGAATAGTAAACTATAAACGCCGCCGCTATAAAAAGCGGTACAAGAATATGAATCCATAAAAGAGAGCTCCTCCTTATTTTCTGAAAATCCGCCCTGACAAACCTAAAGAACTGAACCATCTATTTTGCCTCCTGTCTTTCATACCACTTTGAAGTTGCAAATGCAAGTACTAAAAACAAAACCAGAGAAATTGCAATTCCAGGCAAAATGACATCCTTTGAAAGAAGCTCCGGCCTGAAAGTCTGATTTCCCGGAGCGGCCAGCAGACCATTTGGAAGAATCTTTAAAATTGGGCACATGAGCCTTGCGGGAATGTCATAGGGTATCATCCAAAGCAAACCCTCTACTGCACATAATATTCCAAGCACCATATAAGCTGCCATATTTATGATAATTGTGGGGAACATGCCTATTTTGCTTCCAAGGAAAAGACAAAGGGGAATCTGCCACAAAAAAGTGAGTACGAGTACTGAAACTCCTTCAAACTGGTTTAAAAGAGGCAATTTGAAAATACCCATACCCAGAAGGTTTCCGATGGCTACAGCACCGGCCAGAACAACAATTGAAGCTTCCACCATAAGGAGTATGCACAAAAGTATCTTGGACACCCATACTTTTTTAAGATCAACCGGCAGTGACATCACCGCCATATTTTTCATTCTGCTGTCCTGTTTTGCCACAAGAGTGCACAGTATAGATATCATTCCCGGAAGTATCATTGCATACCACCAGTTATAGACATTCTGATGGAAATAGGATGCAGAAAGAAAAAGTACCACTGCTATCGTAAAAACAGGTGCCAGAAAAACAAGTTTTTTTGAAAAGCTGTGTTTTATCTTCAAAGCCTCGGACTTAAGATATGCTGCCATGTTATTCGCCCTCCCTTCTGTACTTTCCTGCAACTTCCACAAAAAGTTTTTCCAGATCCTCTCCTGCTTTCATGTCTCCCTGATAGCCCAAAACTCCACCTGAAATAATTCCTATTTCCTGAGCCACCTGTTCTACTTCACTCAATATATGACTTGACAGTATAACTGTTATACCCTTCTTGGGAAATGATCTCACAAGCTCTCTGAACTGCTGTATTCCAAAAGGATCAAGTCCATTGGTAGGCTCGTCCAAAATCAAAAGCTTGGGGTGGTTTACAAGGGCCAGAGCTATACCAAGGCGCTGCTTCATACCCATGGAAAACTGATGTGCCCTCTTTTTTCCCGTATTTTTAAGATCAACTATACTTAGTACTTCGTCAATTCTGCTATCCGCAAGTCCCAGAACCGTAGTTCTCACCTTGAGATTTTCCCTGGCAGTAAGGTTTCCATAAAGAGGCGGGGATTCAATAAGTGCCCCTATATCCTTCAAAGTGCTCCTGCTCCAGGGCTCATTTTCAAATAAAATTTTCCCCCTTGTGGGACGAAGCATGCCTGTCAGCATCTTTAGTGTGGTGGATTTTCCCGCCCCATTGGGACCCAGAAGTCCATAGATGGAATTTTTCTTTATCTTAAGGGATATGTTCTTTACCGCATATTCCCCTTTGAAGGTTTTGCAGAGATTACTGGTCTCCAAAATCAAATTATCCATTTCAATCATCCTTTCCTGTATAAAGATGATAGCAGATAATTATAAGGATTTTATAAGGAACGTGAAAAAACTTTCCTAGATCAATAGTTGAATTCTTTCATATTTAGTCCCAGAAGGCCGTATTTGATGCTAATCTTCTTCTCATTCTTTTTTAACTTGACATCTTGAAAGCAGAGGCATATAATAAATTGGTATTCTTAAAGTTAGAATTCTAACTATATGAAAGGTGATGTATATGACATACGAAGAATTGCGAGAGTTGCATGACCTATTATTTAAAACCATGGGGTTATTTCATGAAAAATTTCTCCGCCAATTTCCAAAAGAAAGTCGTCAATACCCGGGAATTAAAAAAAATCACATCATGATCATAGGTTTCCTTTATCAGAATAAGATTCTTACTGCAACCCAAATTTCAAAGATGCTTAATATGGAGAAAGGCAGCTTAACCACCTTGATTGATCAATTAGAGGAGTTCGGTCTGGTTATTCGCTGTGAGGATGTTAACGACCGCCGAAAAACCTTGATATCCCTTACGGATGCTGGAAAATCAGAAATGGAAGATATAATGAGAAACTCCATTCAATGTATAAACAAAATTTTAAGTAATACAAAGTCTGATGAGCTAATGAAATTTATGGATAGTCTTAAATATGCTGCCGAATTTATGAAAAAAATTAAGAAGGTGAATTAAAAAATGGATAGTACAACCGAACTTAGAGATGGAAAAATTAGCAGTCTGCTGTGGAAGTTTTCCTGGCCAGCTGTTATCGCCATGCTTGTAAATTCCATCTACAATATTATTGACCGTATATTTGTAGGCCGTGGAGTGGGTTCAATTGCTATTGCAGCTATAACCGTGGCCTTTCCAATTATGCTTATTCTCATGGCAGTGTCTGTGCTAATTGGTGTTGGTGCCACATCATTGATATCCATTCGCCTGGGAGAAAAAAAACCAGAAGAAGCTGAAAAAATTGCTGGAAATGCCACATTATTGTTGATATCACTACCACTATGTATAAGTATTATTTATTTCCTTTTTAGCGATCCTATTCTAACTTTTTTCGGGGCAAGTGCTGAAGTTCTACCTTATGCCAAAGATTTTACTCACATTATAATGCTGGCATCAGCCTTGGGTTCTATAAGCATGGGAATGGTAAATTTTATAAGAGCTGAAGGTAATCCCAGAATGGCCATGTATACCCAGATAATCGGAACTGTGATAAATATAGTCTTAAATTATATTTTTGTAATAAGATTAGGCATTGGAATTAAAGGATCCGCACTGGCCACCATCTGTGGTCAGATATTTTCATCCATTTGGGTTTTAAGTTATTTTCTTTGGGGACCTAGTCTGCTTAAAATACGACTAAAAAATCTCAGATTACAGAAAAATATAGTCATCAGTATTGTATCCATCGGCTTTGCTCCTTTTTCCATGCAATTGGCCAACAGTCTGCAAAATACCATTTTGAACAAAGCGCTTATGACCTATGGTGGAGATATGGCACTATCGGCCATGGGTATTGTGGGAAGTGTAGCTACTTTAATGTTTATGCCTATTCTTGGCGTTAGTCAAGGTGCCCAACCCATTATCGGATTTAACTACGGCGCCCTACAATTCAATAGAGTAAGAGAAGCTTTGAAAAAGGCAATAATTGTTGGTACAATCATAGCGGTAGTCAGCACTGCAGTGGTGCATTTATGGCCCACTCAAATCGCTAACATGTTTAGCAGCAATGATATAAAACTAACCCGGCTCACTGCTCATGCAATGTCAGTCTTTTTTTTGATGTTTCCTGTAGCTGGTTTTCAAATTGTCTGTTCCCAATACTTTCAGGCAGTGAACAAACCAATTCAATCCACGATTTTGGGATTATCCAGGCAGTTGTTGTTATTGATTCCCCTATTGCTGATATTGCCACACTTTTGGGGTATTGAAGGTGTATGGAGGACTCCACCTATAGCTGATATCTTGTCTGCTTTGATAACCGCAGGCTTTGTCTTCTTGGAAATGAAACACATTAATTCACGAAGTTCTTGTATCCCAAATGGATCAAGTCCATTAGTGGACTCATCTAAAATCAACAGCTGAAATTTAGCTATAGTGAAAGATTTAATATAAGACAAGTCTCTTCACCCACATAGACAAACTGCCCCTGACTCTACAGACCCGACTCTTTAAATTTATGCTCTGATTTGAAGGTTCGATATTTTATCCGGGTTCTTTTCCATTACATTTATTATTCAGCTCCTTTATTTTGCCGCTTAATTTGTTTAACTTATTTTGAATGTCTGTAAATTTTTTATCTAGTTTATTTCGTTGATTAATTAAATTTTTGCTGTTGGATATACCGGAATTTGCAAGAACATTTAGTTCAGGAACCAAATTCTGGGTTGTATCCAATACTGAATCAATACTGTCTAAGCCAACTTCCAATTCATCTGATAATAAATTCATTGCTTCATATATTCCTGAATAAAATCTATCTGGTACATTGCTTATATTAGTGGATATACCCATACTTAATGCAGAAAGCTGATTTATGATTCCATTAATGTTGTCTTTTGAAGAATTGCTGTTTATCAACATTTTTAACTGTGTTAAATAACCTTTCTCAGTGTTTAATGAATTTTTCAATGATTCCAGAGAATCTATAAGATCACTTACCGAATTGGCAGGCATAATTTTATTTATAGTATTCAGAATTCTGATATCAGTATTTACTTTGTCTATTAAGGAATTGTTCAATCCATTCAGATTATCTATCATGCTGCTGGCTGAACTTGCACCAATATTTGCATCATTCATATTTTGTAAGTTGTTAAGTAACAGTTGAAGTTGGTTTTCTTTTGATTCAATTTCATTTATATCTTTATCCAGATCACTTTGTGCAGAATTTATAGATTGTTTGGTGGATAAAGTCAATGTCCTTTCCTGTGCTACAATATCATAAAGATTGTTTATCGGCTGGGACAATTTTGGCAAATCCGTCTGAACTTCACTGAGATATTTTTGAAGATTTTCTGAGTTGGAATTTTCCTTGGATATATGGTTCTTTATACTGTCCACAGTAGCCATGGCCTCCGGTATAATATACTTCAGCTGTAAAATTTGCGGTTTATCTGTTTCAATCTTTTTACCTATAGAATTTAATTGTTTTAGGGCCTCTTTGTTTACTGATTCTACAAAAGTGCTCCTTATATTATTTATCAGCTCAGTTTTAGCTGACAATGTATATGTCCAGTTTACTTCCATCTATTAATGCATCTATGGAATTACCTCCTTGAGAAGTAGGCCCCTGTACAGCTGTCAAGACAGAAGAAGCACCATTTGCGGATTCAATAAGTTCATTTGCTAGAGAATTCAAATTTTTTCTTACCTGTCCATTGTATTTGTTAGTTTCACCTATTAACTTCTGATTTATATTTGCCATATCATTTACTAGTGAATTTATCAAATTCTTATTCATTCCATTTGAATTATTAAGCTGCTTTTGAATACTGTTTATCTTGTTTTTCTCTACATTCAGCGAATCTCTGGTATTTTTTAAAGAGTCCAAAAGTCTTGATGTATTGTCATCATTCTTGAATTCATTGATTTTTTCAAGATCCGCATTTTTACCATTTACAAATTTTCATCCTATTTTATGATTATCTTTTAATTTTTCCACGATCTTGTTACCTGCATTTAAATCTTGCCCTCTAAACTTTATACCTTTATCCTCATTTACTATGGCCACAGGAATATTATTTGTATTTCCATAAGGATCCCAACATTCTTTTATATTAACCCATGCATATAGAGAGGGAAGAATACATACGCCTGCAACAATCAACATTGTCATCTTATTTTTAAGGGTACTTTTCATATCTCTTTTAAAAACTTTTATAATACTTTTTAGCATATATTAATCCTCCTATTGCGAATACCAAAAACAGATCCATATTTCAAAATTCCATATTTCTAGTGACCATTTAATAAGTCTGCAAAATGATACCAGCCAATATAAATAATCTTTAAAGATAGTATTACTTATTAATGAAACAAAAAAAATAGCAGTTCATCAACAAATAGATGCTACTATTTTACTTATTTTTTATAAAGTTTATACAATTTTATTGAACTATACACAGTAAATTAAAGAAATGGATGAATAGATTTAATGTAATATATTAAAGGAAGTCAAAATGACTTCCTTAAAACTGATATATCACAAACCTATTCTAAAACATAGTCTTAAAATTAAGACATACCTTTATTTTATATTGTTATGTACTGATTTTTTTATATAATTTAGTTATTTGTTTTTTGTGGTTCATCATATTCCTCTCCAAAAGTTTCTACAGTTACATTTTTCATCTTTTGGTCTTCATAGGGTTTATCATTGTAATCTCTCTTTTGTGATACTATTTTATCTACTTCC
Source organism: Clostridium moutaii (assembly GCF_041205085.1). Taxonomy (NCBI): domain Bacteria; kingdom Bacillati; phylum Bacillota; class Clostridia; order Eubacteriales; family Clostridiaceae; genus Clostridium; species Clostridium moutaii. Next base: position 71,288 of record NZ_JBGEWD010000013.1, on the reverse strand, counting down.
TCAATTCCTTCTATAACTTTTCCAAAGGCAGCATACTGACCATCAAGGTGAGGTGCATCATCTGTCATTATAAAAAATTGTGAACCTGCAGAATCCGGAGCCATAGTTCTAGCCATAGAAATTACTCCCTTTTTATGTTTTAAATTGTTTGCAAAATTATTGGATGAAAATTCACCTTTAATTGAGTAATCTGGTCCTCCCATTCCTGTACCTTCAGGATCTCCTCCTTGAATCATAAATCCTGGTATAACCCTGTGAAAAATCACACCGTTATAAAAACCTTTTTTTACTAATGATATAAAATTATTTACTGTATTTGGTGCAATATCTGGATAAAGCTCTATTTTTATCAGTTTTTCATTTTCCATTTCAATTGTAACTATAGGATTTTTCATTTATATTCCTTCTTTCTATAATTTCTCATATAGCAAATGATATATTTGCTATATGTATTTATACAATAAGTTCTTTCACAACTATTGTCAAGCAAATAATTTCTTTGTTCAAAGGGAATACTTAAAACCAAAATAGTTGCTGTATTAAACTGTATGTCTCTAGTTTCAGGTACCATTGCAATCAACCAAAAGTCTAAAGACTTAAAAGTAGCTTAATTAATTATAATTTAAAGTTTAAAATTTATCCACAGGTATTTATAATCATTCTGTTGCCGATCAAGGCCCAACCCCATGAACTTATGCAAAAGTTCATCGCCTGCTCAGTTTGTACTGTAGATTTGTATACAGTGCAAAAAAATTTTATAGTTTTAACATATGAAAAAACACTTGCCAAGTGTTTAAATTTACCTTTTTTTAAATATATCTTCTTTTAACTGCTTATAAATGGTTATTGATGTTCTAAATACTTGTGATAAAAATTTTACCCAGAACAGGAGACCTCTTTCCCATTTATTACGTGTGTTCCATAAAATCCAAGCTATAATACTTAAAATAATTATTAAAATAGAAATTACAGTAGTCTTATATTCCTTATAAATGGCCTTTGCAAATAATTGAACTGCAGCAATATATCTATCTTGAATTTTATTTGCTGGTGATGGCAATTCAATAGCTTCAAGATATGTATCTTCGTTGGTTACTTTTACCCGAAGATAATGATAATAACTGTTGGTTGTTAAAAGTTCTGCACCGCCTCCACCACTTATAACATATCGTACATTATCTTTTATATAACTAAAATAACTATGGATATGTGAAAGGAAAACTGTATGTACGTGATATTTAGTCATAATATTTTCAAAACGTTTTGCTTCTGCTTGATCTGGAAATCCATGATTAAGGCTCTTATATTGGCTGTAGTTATTCATAATTCTTTCTATTAACCCTGGCCTTTCCTCATCAGAAATATTGGGTAGAGTATTAGCATCAACATATTTTCTTGGATCAGATGGAGGAATATGTGAGAAAACAAATATTAGTTTTCCCTTTGCACTTTTCAAATCATTTTCTAGCCATTTATATTGTTCTTCGGGTATAGCAACCTTTTCAGTAAAACCACGGGAACTATCTAAAAACACCAGATGTACATTCTTATAATCAAAGGAATAATATGGGGGACCAAAAAGTTTTGTATAAGTGGGTCTACCATTTTCTCTAATATCATGATTTCCAAGTGTAGTATATAAAGGAACTTTAAGTTTAGCTACTGACTCATAGAAAAGCCTGTATTTATGTGGTTCTCCTCCAAATACCAAATCACCATCATCAACAGTAAATGCTGGATCAATAGCATTTATCTGATCTAGTATCTGCGAAAATGTTTGATAACCATCTCTATTATCACCTAACATTACAAATTCAAATCCATCAGTATTATCTTTTGGGACAGCCTTAATAGTTTTTTCTTCATTTGCTTTTAAACTAATAGCTAATGCCACAGTATGTGAATCAATAATTTTAACCTGATTTTTTTCAATGTTACTAAAATTAGTATCTACAGGATTAATATTCTCAAGTCTTAAATAAAATGTTTTATTCCCTTTTGAATTTGCTCTTATTGAGATCTCAGGCGTAGGAGATATTGAACGTAAGATCAAATTCTCTGTTCTATTATCAATAGTTTTTCCTTTAACAAATCCACCTTTTATTGCTACTTCACTACCATTCCATACATAAGATGAAATTGAACCTGAAGGATTAAAATTTAATGGAATGGATGAAAAATTCTTATCAACTTTAAAATGTCTAAAAGAACAAATGAGAAATCCAAAACAAATCACTAAGATCAGTATAAAGAGTAGTCTATTAATTCTAAATTTTTTCATATTAATATTCACCTCAGGTATTTTTTGATTATACTCATGACTATTTATATATAATAATTGCCATTTGATATTTTCTAATGCATAATAGTTAGCTTTGTTTAATATCATCAGGCGTTTTTTAATGACTTGTCAACATTGTCTTTACTCAATATTATTGATATCAAAATAGCAGAAATAATACCCAACATACCACCGAACCAGAATGGTGCATTGGAGTTAATGTGCTCCCACATTGAACCAGCTATAATTGACGACAGTAAAAGACCAATGCCCTGCAGCATTCCATAGATACCCAGCACAGTACCCTTAAAATGAGATGGTGCAACTTCAGCAATAAATGCCCTTTCAGCACCACTGATAAATGCAGTATACGCTCCGTAGGCAATAAAAAGCAGTACCATAGTACTCTTTGATATCATCATGGCAAAGCCAAAATATACAAGGCCATAAATAACATATCCCGGAACAAGTATCGAGCTCCTTCCAAATTTGTCGGATAGTTTTCCCGATGGAATGGCAAGAACTGACGTTGAAACATTAAAAATTAAATACAGAAGCATGACCTGTGATGATGAAAATCCTCTTTCCTGTGCCTTCAGAAGTAAAAAGATATTTGATGAATTCCCCAGACAAAAAATAAACATTACGGCAAGATATAATTTCAGCTTACTGTCTAGTTTGACACCTTTAAGAGTAAACTTTTCACTGCTTTGCTTTTGGCTTTTGTCTTCCTTTACAGTAGTTATAATCAGAACACCAATAATTGCAGGAAAGATGGAATATATAAATGCCTTATGGAATCCGAATCCGGTTGATACAAAGACAAATGCAAATAATGCACCCATAGATGAACCGGCCATATCAAGCATTTTATGTAAACCAAAAGAACCTCCAAGCTTTTTCTCTTCACTTGACTGCACCACAAGCGCGTCTCGAGGTGCTGTTCTAATACCTTTACCGGTACGGTCAATAGCTCTTGCTACTAGAACTCCCATCCATGAAGTAGACATCATTAAAAACACCTTGTAGATCACAGATGCAGAATATCCGATAAAAGTAAGCCGCTTTTTATTTTGATATACATCTCCAATGTATCCGCTGAACACTTTTAGTAGAGATGCTATACTTTCTGCAATTCCTTCAATAATTCCAACGATTGCGGGAGTAGCACCAAGGGTAGATGTTAAAAATAGCGGAATCAACGGATAAACCATTTCAGTACTCATATCTACAAACAAGCTGACAAGGCCAATCAATACAATATTTGAAATAATCATTTTCTTTTTCATTTTTTTAATCACCCATATTCACATTAGTTTCCTGAGGTATAGTTTAATTATACTACAGCTTGATATTACTTTTGTCGTAAAATTAATCTAACCTGTCTTTTTATGGTGTTTTCAATTTACAAAAAATCATGACACCACTTTTCTATGCCATGATTATATAATTTATTAGTACCATTACATAGGTTGCATATAGGCCACTGGCATCACACAGGTTATTATTTCAAAAACCATGTTTATATAATCCCATAGTGTTCTAATGCATGTTTGATTCCATCTTGTTCTATATTCTTTGTAACAAATGACACTAAATCAAATAAAGTGGGCGTGGCATTTCCCATGGCGATGCTATTAGGTACGTATTTAAGCATTGGTAAATCATTAATACTGTCACCAACAGCGTAGCAGTTTTCCAGCGGTATATCCAAATATTGCTGAAGAAATTTAATGCCTGTTGCTTTGGAGTATCCTTTTGGTACAATTTCTCCAAAGTTATTTCCTCTATCAATATAATCAAATTTTTTAGTTATATAAGAATAAAAAGCCTTATAATCGCTATCTCTATTTATCCATACTACAAACTTGTCAAAGTTCAGTTCTGGATCATCCCAGGATTTTGAAACATCAAAACCCCGTGAAATAAAAAATTCTTTAAATTTGGCTAGTCCACCAGTAGGAATTCTAGTTTGATCAAAGAAAATGGAATTCAAACCTTCAAGAAGTGCCTCCATTTTGTATTCACGAAGTTTTTGTACAATTTCAATACAAGTTTCATGTGGTATTGATTTATGCAAAAGAGGCTTGCCCTTATAATTGATATAAGTTCCGCAGCCACAGATATAACCATCAAATCCAATGTTCTGTATTTCTTCACCTACATTAAGAAATGTTCTGCCAGTATTTATAAAAGTCAAATGTCCATTTTCACGGGCCTTTTTAATTGCGTCTATAGTACTTTTAGTGCATTCATGGGTTTTTTCATTTATTATAGTTCCATCAATGTCAAAAAATATCATCTTTCTATTCATATTAATTACTCCACCTACCCATACATACTTTTATTCAATAACAATAATTATACCATCTTTTAAATTAAAAGCTCGTATATTTTTACATTGGAATAATTATATATATATGAAGTCTACAATAATTTGAAATGATAGTGGTTATACAAAAATAATGAACATAGATTTGATTTTTATACAAATCTATGTTCATTACCTGTATGAAAATGTTTCTATTTAATTAAGGTAATTGATTTTTATACTGGTCATTGCTTATTTTTTCTATAGGCTCAACATATTCTTCATCTTCATCCGTATACTCTTCAACTATATTTTCTCTTCTATTAAATTTGCCAACTGTCTGATAACTATCTTCCGTATCAAATTCAACTTGATTGTTATGTACACCATCCATGGTATACTCAATGATATTTTCTTCTGGAGGCCTGTTTTTTCTTTCATCAGGTTTTAAATTATCAATACTTTTTTGACAATCAATACAATATTCAGCATATGGAATATATTCCAGACGCTCCCTATCTATCTTTCTGCCACATTTTTTACAAACTCCGTAAGTACCATTTTCTATATTTTTTAAGGCATTATCTATTTTTTTTACAATAACTTCTTCATTTTTTTGGAAAGCCATGCCTCTTTCTTTATCATATATACTGCTTGCACTATCTGCTGGATGATTGTCATAAAAGGATAATTCTGCAGACATTTCAACATTGGATTTTATTGTTTGATTCCTTTCCATTTGTTTTAATAAATCATTTGCTTCATCTCTTTGTGATTTTAATTTATCCTTAAAACTCTCTAATAATTTATTATCCATAATTATATAAGCACCTCTTATTTATATTTCAATATAAATATATTTTAACTAAAAAATCATTGTTTATTCTATAATTATGAATTCTTATGAAACAGTTTCAGATATTAATTTTATATTTCACTCAAGAGAATAGTATATAACACATATCCTTTGAATCTACAACCTATATATTGTACAATTATATGCATATAACTGTTAAATCAAGGAGATGTAAAAATTGTCTAAAGATTTTTTTTCAAGGGTCTATACTATAGCTTCCAGAATACCAAAAGGCAAAGTGGCCACTTATGGGCAGATAGCTTTGTTGTTAGATGAACCCAGAAATGCCAGGATAGTTGGATGGGCTATGAGAAAAGCACCTGTTAATCTCAATCTGCCATGTCATAGAGTTGTAAACAAGTTTGGCGAAATGGCTCCAGAATATGTATTTGAAGATTCTGAAATTCAAAGAACTATTTTAAAGTCGGAGGGGATCATTTTCAAAGAGGATGGCAGAATAGATATGGAAAAATGTTTATGGGATGGGAAATAACCCTAATAAGATTTTTTACATATAGATCTGTGAGTTTCACCTTGTAAGTACACTATTATAGTACTATAATATGTGTTAAATTCTTCTTTTAATAAAAGTAATATATAAAAAAGGTAGTAGATAAAATGAAAACAACTGAAAATTTTAAGAAAACTTTGATTCAAATGCAATCTAGGGAAATAACTGAAAGACAGATATATATAAATGTAGCTAAAATTACAAAGGATGAAAACAACAAAAAAATACTTCTAAAAGTAGCACAAGATGAAGAAGAACATTATAAATTTATAAAAACATATACTCATATGGATGTTCCTGAAAATAAAAAAAGAGTATGGTTTTATTCCACAGTAGCAAAGATCTTTGGTTTTACTTTTGCTGTAAAACAAATGGAAGGAAGAGAAAATGAAGCCATTAAGGGTTATAGTTATGGTGAATTGTCAAAATCTCTTCCGGAATTTTCTAAATTAGCTGAGGAAGAGGAAACGCACGAGTTTTTGCTTATTGACATGCTGGATGAAGAGAGACTCAAATATATTGGTTCCATAGTTCTTGGATTAAATGATGCGCTTGTAGAAATAACAGGCAGTGTTGCTGGATTCACACTGTCCATGGCAGACACAAAAGTAATTGCACTGGCTGGAATGATTACAGGAATCTCAGCTACTCTCTCCATGTCTGCCAGTGAATACATTGCTGAAAAAGCAGAAAGCACAAAAAATGCTGTAAAATCCAGCATTTACACTGGTGGATCCTATTTAATAACCGTTATTTTGCTCATACTTCCTTTTCTTTTTATGCCTAGAAACATGTATATACAAGCGCTGGTTATAAGCCTTATTATTGCTGTAATTATAATATCCATATTCAATTATTATATATCTGTAGCTAAAGGCTTCAATTTCAAACAGCGATTTATGCAAATGGCTGGAGTAAGTCTGGGAGTTTCTCTTTTCTCCTTTATTGTAGGTCTCATAGTAAAAAATATACTTGGAATAAATCTATAACATATTAAGGGCAGCTTTTTCTATAAGCTGCCCTTAATATGTTACCCTGTAAATCTTATTCAGACATTTCCCTGGATTTTTTAGTACAACTTCTCACTGCTGCAATAACTGCAGACCTGAACCCCTTTTCTTCAAGAGTTGCTACGGCCTCTATAGTTGTTCCTCCTGGAGAACAGACCATATCCTTAAGTATCCCCGGATGCCTTCCTGTTTCCAATACCATTTTTGCTGATCCCAGTACAGCCTGTGCCGCAAATTTATATGCTTGACTTCTGGGCATTCCATCCAATACAGCTGCATCTGCCATGGCTTCAATAAACATATATACATAAGCCGGTGAAGAACCACTAACTGATGTCACCACATCCATTAACCTCTCATTTACTATTTCTCCCTTGCCAAAGCTTTCAAAGATATGGAGTACTTCTTCAATTTCTTCTTTACTCACCTTGTTATTAGGACATAATGCAGCCATTCCTTCTCCCACAAGAGCTGGCGTATTAGGCATTACTCTAACCACTTTTAACTTTCTCCCAAACATTTCTTCAATAACTTTTATACTTTTTCCTGCGGCAATTGTCACTATTATTACATTTTCTTTAACCTGATCTTTTATTTCTTTAATAGCTGCCGGATATGAATTGGGTTTTATTGATAAAATCAAAATATCTGCATTTTTAGCTACTTCATTATTATCTGTAGTAGTTTTTACTCCATATCTTTCAGCAGCCTTTTTTAATTTTTTTTCATTCAAATCTCCTACAATTATATTTTCCGGGGTTACCAGGCTTGCCTTAATTATTCCACCAATCATTGCTCCACCCATGTTCCCGCATCCTATAAAACCTATAACTTTATTCATATTTCTCCTCCTAGCTAACTTAAACTCTTTTGTATATTCAACCATATTTTTTATATAAAAGTCAACAAGAGTATCCGTCAGATTAATCATCAGAATTTTTTGAGCTGCAAGCTAAGATTAAATTAGCGAAATACCTTATACCACAATTGCAAATAAATAAGCAGCGGTAAATAATATCCGCTGCCTAAAAATTAAATATTAGAAATCAACTTTTTTCCCTTCATATATATATTGGAAAAGTTTCTTCATCTCTTCTTCAGTTATCTTTGCAGGATTTGCTCCGGTACAGGCATCACCCATGGCATTGTGAGATATACGATCCAAATTCTCTTTAAAACTGCTTTCACTTATTCCATAATCTTTTAATGTAAGAGGAATATTCATGCTCTTGTTCATTTTTTTAATCATGTCAGTTAATGAATCTATCAGTTCATCATCACTATTTCCAGGAAGTTTAAGTGATCTGGCTATTTCTGCATATCGTTCTGGACAAGCACCCTTATTAAAATCTATAACATAAGGCAGGAATATAGCATTAGCACATCCATGAGGTATATGGAATATTGCACCAGTTTTATGAGCCATACTATGTGTTATCCCAAGAAGTGCATTTGAAAATGCCATTCCTGCTAGACATTGAGCTATGTGCATATGTCCTCTAGCCTCTGTATTTCCCTTATAGGATTCAAATAAGTATTTATCAATCATCTTTATAGCATGCAGTGCAAGTGGATCTGAAAAATCAGAACGCAAGCTTGCTACATAAGCTTCTATTGCATGAGTTAATGCATCCATTCCAGTATATGCCACAAGTTTTTTAGGCATGGTTTGTGCAAGAGCCGGATCTATTATTGCTACATCCGGAGTTAAATTAAAATCAGCCATAGGATATTTTATCTGAGTCTTGTAATCAGTTATTACGGCAAATGAAGTTACTTCAGTTGCTGTACCACTTGTAGACGGTATAGCTATAAATTTTGCTTTTTGTCTCAATTTAGGGATCCCAAAAGGAACTACTGCTTTCTCAAAGGTAAAATCAGGATATTCATAAAATACCCACATAGCTTTTGCAGCATCAATTGGAGAGCCTCCACCTATTGCTATTATCCAATCAGGCTCATACTCTCTCATAATCTTGGCACCGTCCATAACAGATTCAACAGATGGATCTGGCTTAATTCCCTCAATCAATTTAACTTCAATGTTTGCTTCTTTTAGATAAGATTCAATCTTGTCTAAAAAACCAAACCTTTTCATGGAGCCTCCTCCTACAACAATTACAGCTTTGTGCCCTTCTAAACTCTTCAGATATTCCAAAGAATTCTCACCAAAGTAAATGTCTCTTGGTAGTGTAAACCTTTCCATTTTTTAATTCCCCCTAATTTCAATTTTTATAGTATTTCATGTTTTAACTAATAAAACATATGTTATAATTTTTCTTTAACTTATTAAAGATATATATTTTTAAGTTAAAAAAACATTATTAAATATATTTCAGCAATATATATGCCAAAAAACGGATGTTGATTTCACTATATCCCCTTGAATGCATAAACTTTGTGTTCATTTTTTTGTCAAAATCTACAATAAACCCTGTAACTTTTTCGAACAGTGCTTTATTTTATATCACTTTTCCAATTTATTCCCCCTCTGAATAGCTGTAAGTCCTGTACGGATAATTTCTTTAATTCCATAGGGCTTCATAATTTCAATAAAAGCGGATATTTTTTTCTCATCACCTGTTGTTTCAATTACCAGGCTCTTTTCATCCATATCCACTATATTCCCTCTAAAAGTATTTACAATCTCCATAATCAATAATTTACTATTTGAATCTGTAGATACTTTTACCAAAGATAGTTCCCTGCAAACGGATGGGACATCTGTTAAATCTATTACCTTTATGACTTCAATTAATTTGTTTAATTGCTTACTGATTTGTTCAAACATATAGTCATCCCCTAGGGAGACAATAGTCATTCGTGATATTTCAGGATCTTCCGTAACCCCTACAGTAAGGCTGTGAATATTGTATCCCCTCCTGCTAAAAAGTCCGGCCACCTTACTTAAAACTCCCGAATGATTTTCCACCAATACTGACAGCACATACCTTTTTATAGTGATCTCCTCCTTTTAAAATGTACTTTCATCAGGATCTACCATGCATTCTATTAAAAATGCCCTGTCTGAATGCAGCGCCTCCTGAAAAGTCTCCTGAAATTCATTATCATTTTTCACTCTTTTTGCCAATAATCCATAAGCTTCCGTCAATTTAACAAAATTCGGATTAATTTTAAAATTAACTCCAAATTCTTTAAGACAGCTGTTCCTCTGAATTTCTCTAACCAACCCCAGTCCCGAATTATTAAAAAGCACTATAATCATATTTATTTTTTTCTCCGCAATAGTAGCAAGTTCAAACATACTCATCTGAAAACCGCCATCACCAACAAAAGCCACTACCTTTTTATCCGGGCAACCTATTTTGGCTCCAATAGCTGCCGGCAGTGAATACCCCATAGTTCCAAGTCCACCGGAAGTAAGAAATTTTCCTTCATCTATAATTTTAAAATTACGAGCACACCAGATCTGATTTTGTCCTACATCTGCAGTTAAAATAACATCTCCTTTTAATACTTCGGATATGTTATGTAAAACATACTTTGGATTTACCTTGTCCGTATTTTTTCTTTGTATTTGTAGATTTTTTTCCCATTCCCTGATTTCATTTATCCAATGTTCACTTTTCACGGGACATATCCCTTCAGACAATTTTTCTAAAATATTTTTTATATCACCAACTACGGGAATATCAGTATCTAGATTTTTGCCTATTTCAGCTGGATCAATATCTATATGAATTATATCAGCTTTTTTTGCAAATTCTCCTATTCCGCAGGTTGTCCTATCTGTGGCTCTAACTCCTATAAGTATTAAAACATCTGCATTTTTCACAGCTTCATTGGCATAATTAAATCCATGAGTCCCTATCATTCCCACATAATAATTACTATCTTCATTCATCCCACCTTTTCCCATCAAAGTATGTACAACAGGTATATGGGATCTTTCCACAAATTCTCTCAATTGCTTTTCACTGTGGGAAAGCATAACTCCTCCTCCTGCACAGATAAGCGGTCTTTCACTGATTTTAATTCTATCCTCAATTTTCTTTATCTGCCCGGCATGACCTTTGGTAGTAGGCTTATATCCTCTTATATTAACAGTTTCTGGATATTCAAAATCAATATTCGCATCCATTACATCTACGGGTATATCTATAAGTACCGGACCTTTTCTGCCAGTTTGCGCTATATAAAATGCCTCCTTCACAATTTTAGGTATGCAATTTGCATCTTTTACAAGAAAATTATATTTTGTAAAGGATTCTGTAGCACCTGTAATATCCAATTCCTGAAACACATCCCTCCCAATTAACGTGGACTTTACCTGTCCAGTGATAATAACCATTGGAATGGAATCCATATAAGCAGCAGCAATACCCGTAATAAGGTTAGCCGCACCCGGCCCTGATGTCACAATACAAACACCAACTTTTCCGGTGGCCCTGGCATATCCACTGGCAGAATGACCTGCTGCCTGCTCCTGCCTTACCAATACATGTTCAATATCTGATTTTCTCAAAGCTTCATACATGGGAATCACCGTAGCACCAGGATACCCAAATATTATTTTTACATTTTCTTTTTTGAAACACTGGATGATTGCCTCAGCTGATTTCATATTCATCTCTCCTTACCATTAGTTAATATACCACTTCTTACTATGAAAAAAATCTAATATATTTTTTATGCACAATAAGTAAAAATAATCTACTTATTGTGCATAATCAACACTGCAAAACTCATCTATCAATTTTTTTAATTTTACCGGCCCAGTAACTTGCAAGAGTAGGGCCTGAAATATTATGCCATACACTGAATATTGCCGACTGATTCTTTTAATCAATTCATTTCCCTTTCTTTATTATTTAAGTACCGCTCCTGTATTTGCAGAAGTTACAAGCTTTGCATATCTCGACAAATATCCTGTTTTTATCTTTGGAACAGGTTTTACATACTTTTTCCTTCTTTCCTCGATTTCTTCAGTATCTACTTTCAATTCTATTTTTTTATTGGTGATGTCTACAAAAATGGTGTCTCCCTCTTCTACAAGTCCTATTAATCCGCCTTCCATAGCTTCCGGTGATATGTGTCCTATAGATGCTCCTCTTGTAGCTCCTGAAAATCTTCCATCTGTAATAAGTGCCACATCCTTGTCAAGTCCCATGCCCGCTATTGCGGAGGTTGGTGAAAGCATCTCTCTCATTCCGGGTCCTCCTTTTGGCCCTTCATATCTTATTACAATTACATCTCCCTTATTTATTTCATTCCCAAAAATAGCTTTTACCGCTTCTTCTTCCGAATTATAGACTCTTGCAGGTCCCTTGTGTACCATCATCTCCGGGGCTACTGCAGATTTTTTAACTACTGCTCCATCTGGTGCAAGGTTTCCTCTTAAAATTGCTATTCCGCCTTCACTGCTGTAAGGCTTATCTATATGTTTTATAACCTCGTAATCAAGCACCCCATAATTCTTTATATTTTCACCTACAGTCTTTCCTGTAACAGTCAATTCATTTTCCTTTATCAAGCCTTTTTTTGAAAGTTCATTCATAAGAGCTTCTATTCCACCTGCCATGTGAAGGTCCTCCATATGATGTTTTCCACTTGGACTCAACTTTGTAAGACAAGGAGTTTTCTTGCTTATTTCATGAAATAAATCCAGATCAAGTGTAAACCCTGCTTCATATGCAATTGCTGGAAGATGAAGAACAGTATTTGTAGAGCCTGCCATGGCCATATCTACAGTTATTGCATTTTTAAATGCATTCAATGTCATTATATCTCTTGGTTTTCTGTCATTTTTCACACAATCCATGACATACATTCCTGCATATTTTGCCAGTTGATTTCTTTCCCCAGTCTGAGCAAGTGCAGTCCCGTTCATAGGAAGCCCCATTCCTAAAACTTCAGTAAGGCAGTTCATGCTATTTGCTGTAAAAAGTCCTGAACAACATCCACATCCCGGGCATGATCTTTTAACTTCCTCTTCCAGTTGTTCTTCTGTTATTTTACCGTCACTACAAGCTCCTACCTGTTCTATACAAGTACTGAAATCAAGTTTCTTGTCATTTAATCTGCCAGCTCTCATAGGTCCTCCGCTTACCACCACAGCTGGTATATTAAGCCTTGCAGCCGCCATTAGCATTCCCGGAACTATCTTGTCACAATTAGGTATTAAAACGAGTCCATCAAATTCATGAGCAAGTGCCATTGATTCAATTGAATCCGCTATAAGTTCTCTCGATGGAAGTGAATATTTCATGCCTATGTGACCCATAGCTATTCCATCACAAACTGCAATTGCAGGAAATTCCATAGGTGTTCCACCGGCCATAGCCACTCCAAGCTTGACAGCCTTAGCTATTTCATCCAGATGCATATGCCCTGCAACAACTTCATTTTGTGAATTTACTATTCCAATCAAAGGTTTCTCAATTTCTTCCTTTGTAAATCCCATTCCATACATAAGTGCCCTAGCAGGAGCACCTTTAATTCCTTTTTTTGCCAAATCACTTTTCATTCTGTAAAACCTCCTCGCATTTATATAGCCCAGCCATATTTCAAATTGCAGTCCGGTATATATGTAAACAGCTTTGACTTGCAGGATCTCACTTTGCCCCACTCTCTGTAAAGTCTTTTACTGCTTATTTTTGCCCCATATACTTTCTATGTTATTTTAAAGCCCCTTTTTATTTATGGGGCTGCCCTGCTAAAGCTCCCCAGCTTCTCCAAAATAGAGAATAAGCAGTGACAACCCTCTCATAATTTCTTTTCTGATTTATGGCTCATAAACAAAATCTGCTTGAACCCATAACTCACTTGACATTTATGTTTGCAGAACAAACTATTCATTATCCGGGTTTTCATTTATCCAAGGCATCATCGACCTCAGTTCCTTACCAACTTTCTCGATAGTTGAATTTTGCTCCAACCTTCTCCTTGCAGTGAATCCTGGTCTTCCAGTTTTATTTTCAAGTAACCAGTCTCTTGCAAATGTTCCATCTTGGATTTCCGTAAGAACCTTTTTCATTTCAGCCCTTGTATCTTTGTTTATTATCCTCTTTCCAATCTTATAATCTCCATATTCTGCGGTATCACTGATAGAATATCTCATTTTATTTATTCCACCTTCATACATTAAATCAACTATCATTTTCATCTCATGCATACATTCAAAATATGCATTTTCTGGAGCATATCCTGCTTCGGTAAGAGTGTCAAAGCCTGCTTTTATAAGTTCAACAATTCCTCCACAAAGTACTACTTGTTCTCCAAATAAATCTGTTTCTGTCTCTACTCTAAATGTTGTGGTCATAACACCTGCTCTTGTTCCGCCAATTCCTTTTCCATAAGCAAGAGCGATATCTTTGCCTTTTCCTGTGAAATCCTGATATACTGCATAAAGACACGGAACTCCTGCACCCAATGTATATTCTCTTCTAACTATATGTCCAGGTCCCTTAGGTGCAATCATAAGTACATCTATATTCTTAGGTGGAACTATCTGATTAAAGTGAATATTAAAACCATGGGAAAAGAACAGTGCATTTCCTTCTGACAAATTATCTTTTATGCTCTCTTCATAAACTTGTTTTTGTTTTTCATCGGGAATGAGGACTGCCACAATATCAGCTTGTTTAACAGCTTCAGCTGTTTCATATACCTTGAATCCATAATCTTCAGCTTTTTTCCAGGACTTGCTGCCTTTATACAATCCAACTATTACGTCAAGACCACTGTCTTTTAAATTTAAAGCTTGTGCATGTCCCTGACTTCCGAAACCTAAAACAGCTATTTTCTTTCCCTTTAAAAGATCCAGATTAGCATCCTCATCATAATAAACTTTTAACTTTTCCATAATATTTTCCTCCTGAATAATTTAATTTGTGCCCACTGTACATTGTCAATTTAATAATTCTGAAATAAAGCACATCAAGTCCCCTTTTTAATTAAACGAAAATTGAGATAATTAAAAATGTTATGACTATTATTTTTAATATAGTTACTCTGCTTTATAATAAATGTTCCCCATAACTTATCCATAAAGCCTAAGTCAAAACAAAATTCCTAAAATTTTGTATAAAAAAACAACCAACATTCTCTCCTTGGGGCGAGAAGTTTGGTCGCGCGGTACCACCCAATATTTTTACTCAAAGTAATAACGGTTTTACCGGTAAAGCCTACTTAATTTCAGCTCACAACTTCAAGGCTACCTTCAATAGTTATATTTATGAGTTTTCACCAAAAACCTCACTCTCTAAAAAATATACTCCTATTTACTCTTCCTTATCATTGTCTTTATACTCTATAATATTTATGCTAACTTTCATAACAATTTATTTTATTAAAATTTAGTGTATGTGACGATAATAATACGCCTTTAGAAGAATGTCAAGGGTTTTTTTTATAAAAGTTTTACTTTTTGTAGTATTATTTTTTTATTACATTATATACAAAAAATAATTTTTTGCATTTTAAAAAGTCAATTATTAAAAATATATTTCTTGCAAAAAAAATTCAAAATATATTGTTGACATACATAATTTTTTATAGTATAGTAAATGCAATAAATATAAAAAACTTTGACGGAGAAGAGTAAATAAAGATATGCCTTCAGAGAATGGGTATTTGGTGAGAGCCCACAGGCTAAATTTATTGAAAATCACTCCCGAGTTGCATGCTGAAATTTATTTAAAGTAAGTTATGCCGGCACAGCCGTTATACATACGAGTAATAATTTGGGTGGTACCGCGGTAGACTTTCGCTCCATGATGGACGTATGTCTGCTTTTTTTATACCATATTTTTGTACTAAACTATTCAATCAATTATTTATTTAAAATTATTAGTGTATATGTTCTTAATATTAAAATTAATTATTTACACATTTCATATTTGTGTAAACATTGGGATCCCTTAACACATAAAACTACAATCAAATATTTAGCTGTTATTTTAGATTAGTTTACTTACAGCAATTCTTTTATTTATATTTACTAAAGCTAAATTTATTGCGCCTGGAATAAGCTTTCCCCAGGGGGAGGTATTCAGGTTGTATTTTATTCGTTTTATTTTTGATAATTCATGAGCTCTTACGTGCTATTTGCTTTAATTAATAATTTTTCATTGCTTTTTGAGAAGAAGCATTGTATTTAATTACTTAAAAAGTCCGATTTATGTCGGACTTTTTAAATGAAATTTTACTTGCAATTATCTGTATATTTTTTAATCAACTCTACGGACAATAGCTGTCATCATCCTCTTAAAGATGTCTCACCCATAAGATAGTAATCAACTTTTTGAGCTACCCTTCTTCCATCTTTTAAAGCCCATACTACAAGGGATTGCCCACGTCTCATATCTCCTGCAGTAAATATTCCTTCTTTATTAGTCATATAATTTTTATCTGCTTTGACATTTCCCCTTCCATCAAATTCTACTCCAATATCATTTAACAGCCCCTCATGTTTAGGATGGATAAAACCCATGGCTAAAAGAACCAAATCAACTTTTTGATGAAATTCCGTACCAGGTATATTTACCATTTTCATCTTTCCATTTTCCTTTTCCCATTTAACCTTTACTCCGTGAAGAGTTTTTACCACTCCCTCTTCACCTGCAAATTTTTCTGTGCTTATACACCATTCCCTTTTACATCCTTCCTCATGAGAAGTCGTTACCTTGAGGATTTTGGGGAAAGTAGGCCATGGCATAGTATCATCCCTCATCAATGGCTGCTTAGGCATGACCTCATATTGATAGACAGCTTTAGCACCCTGTCTTATGGAAGTGCCTATGCAATCTGATCCAGTATCTCCCCCACCTATGACTACCACGATTTTTCCCTTTGCAGTTATCTCCTCTTCCATAATCTTTTTGCCTGCTAATCTCATATTTTGCTGTTTTAAAAAATCTACGGCAAAATGTATTCCATTTAATTGTCTTCCCTGAATTTTAAGATCTCTTGGAATTGTAGAACCTCCTGTTAAGATCACTGCATCAAAATTCTTAATTAATTTATCAGCAGAATACTCTTCACCCACATTGATATTTGTTCTAAAATTTATACCTTCGATCTTCATTATATTTATTCTTCTATCCACTATGTGCTTCTCAAGTTTAAAATCCGGAATTCCATATCTAAGCAGTCCTCCTATTTCATCCGACCTTTCAAATACGGTAACATCATGCCCTACGGAATTAAGTTCTGCCGCCGCTGCAAGTCCTGAAGGCCCTGAACCTATTACAGCTATATTTTTTCCTGTTTTTACCCTTGGGAGATTAGGTGTTATCCAACCTTCTTCAAAAGCTTTTTCAATTATATTAAGCTCTATCTCTTTTATAGACACTGGCTCTCTGTTTACCCCCAGAGTACAAGCCCCTTCACAAATGGCCGGGCATATTCTTCCAGTAAATTCCGGAAAATTATTGGTAAGGCAAAGCCTTTCAAACGCTTTTTTCCATTCATCCTTATATATAAAATCATTCCAGTCTGGAATTATATTTTCAATAGGACAACCCCAGTTGCAAAAAGGAGTACCACAGTTCATACACCTTGCTGCTTGAATTCTCAATTTATCTTTGGGAAATTTGCAATATATCTCTTTATAATCTTTAATTCTTTCTTTTACCCCGCGTTTTTCAGGATTTTCTCTTTTATATTCTTTAAAGCCAGTTATTTTTCCCATAATGCCGCCCCCTTACATATTAGAAGCAGCAACTGCTTCTGTTTTTGTTTGTCTTAGTATGGATTTATATGCCCTGGGTATTATTTTTTTAAATTTTTCTTCATATATATCCCATTCGTTGAGTATATCCTGAGCTTTTAAACTGTTTGTATACTTATAATGATCCTGTACCAATTTATATACTGTATCAATATCCTCAACATCTGTAATTTTTTCTATATCAACCATTTGTAAATTGCATTTATTATTAAAAGAATCCTCCTCATCTAATACATAGGCCACACCGCCGCTCATACCTGCTGCAAAATTTCTTCCCGTTTTACCTATGATAACTACTGTTCCTCCAGTCATATATTCACAGCAGTGATCTCCTACACCCTCAACTATAGCTGTGGATCCACTGTTTCTCACTGCAAATCTTTCTCCTACACTGCCATTTATAAAAGCTTTTCCAGATGTAGCTCCATACAAAATGGTATTTCCAGCTATGATATTTTTCTCTGCCACAAAAGTTGATTCTTTAGGTGTCTTAATAATTATTTTGCCTCCAGACAACCCCTTTGCTACATAGTCATTAGCGTCACCTTCAAGTATTAAAGTAAGTCCATTTACTCCAAATGCACCAAAACTTTGCCCTGCGGATCCTTTAAAATTTAATACAATTGTATCTTCAGGCAATCCTTCACTGCCATATTTTTTAGCGATTATACCGCTTAACATAGCTCCTACCGCACGATTTACATTTTTTATTTCCATAGTTGCATTGACCTTTATTTTATCATTTATTGCCTTTTTTGCCATTTGAATAATTTTGTAATCCATAGCCTCATTCATGCCATGATCCTGAGGTATTACACAATAGGATTTAATTCTCTTGGGCATATATGGTTTATATAAAATAGCAGATAAATCCAAGCCCTTGGCTTTCCAATGTCCAATTGTTTCTTTTGTCTCCAGCATGTCTACCCTACCAACCATTTCGTTCATTGTTCTAAATCCAAGTTTAGCCATATATTCTCTTACTTCCCGTGCAATAAAAGTTAAAAAATTTATTATATATTCCGGCTTGCCTCTAAAGTGCTTTCTAAGTTCAGGATCTTGTGTGGCTATACCCATATCACAGGTATTTAAATGGCATTTTCTAAGCATAGTACATCCCATTACCACAAGAGCAGTAGTTGCAAATCCAAATTCCTCAGCTCCAAGAAGTGCTGCAATTACTACATCCCTGCCTGTCTTTAACTGCCCGTCTGTTTGAATTCTAACCCTACTTCTCAAATTATTTAATAAAAGTACCTGCTGGGTCTCGGATAATCCTAACTCCCATGGAATTCCAACATGCTTTACTGATGAAATTGGTGCTGCTCCTGTTCCACCATCATACCCGCTTATGAGTATTAAATCTGCATGAGCTTTTGCAACCCCAGCTGCAATTGTCCCAACTCCCACTTCCGAAACTAATTTCACACTTATATTTGCCTCAGGGTTTACATTTTTCAAATCATATATAAGCTGAGATAAATCTTCGATAGAATAGATGTCATGATGCGGCGGCGGAGAAATAAGATCTATCCCTGGAGTAGAGTGTCTTGTTTTAGCAATATACTTGTCAACTTTTTTCCCTGGAAGTTGACCGCCCTCACCAGGTTTTGCCCCCTGAGCTATTTTTATCTGAAGCTCATCTGCATTTACCAGATACTCTGTAGTCACACCAAAACGTGCCGAAGCTATCTGCTTTATAGCACTTCTTCTGGAATCTCCATTGAGATCTAATTTATACCTTTCTGGATCCTCTCCTCCTTCTCCAGTATTACTTCGTCCTCCTATTCTATTCATGGCTACGGCTATGGTTTCATGGGCTTCTTTACTTATGGATCCAAAAGACATAGCTCCCGTACAAAATCTTTTTAGTATTTCGCTTATAGGTTCAACCTCTTCTATGGGAATTTGATTTCCCTCTTTCAATTTTAACAATCCCCGTATGGTACATAGATTTTTATCCTGTTCATTTATAATTTTGGCATAATCTTTGTAAAGGTCATAATTATTAGTTCTAGCCGCAACTTGAAGTCTATATATGGTTTCAGGATTAAAAAGATGAAACTCTCCTCCCCTTCTCCATGAATAATTGCCACCTACATCCAGCTGTGAAATGGGTTTTCTTATTTTATTAAAGGCATTTTTATGCCTTGATAATACCTCACTGGCTATTACATCAATGCCAATTCCTCCTATTCTTGAAGGTGTTCCCTCAAAATATTTATCCACAAATTTCGAATCCAGACCTATGGCTTCAAATATCTGTGCACCATGATAACTTTGAAGGGCGGATATTCCCATTTTGGAGAGTACTTTTAATATTCCCTGATTTATGGCATGTATATAATTTTTCTTTGCCTCATCCACAGATGTTCCAGTTATATCCCTGTTCTTTATCATTTGATCTATAGTTTGATATGCAAGATATGGATTTACCGCCGAAGCTCCATAACTTACAAGCAGTGCAAAATGCATTGTTTCCCTTGCCTCTCCTGTTTCCACGATAATTGAGACTTTTGTACGGGTCTTTTCCCTAATGAGATGATGCTGCACTGCTGAAACTGCTAAAAGGCTTGGAATTGCTGCTTCATAGGAATCTACATTTTTATCACTTAATACCAATATATTATATCCTTCTTTTATTCTCTCTGAAGCTCTTTCACAGATTTTTCTAAGAGCTTCCTTAAAACCATCTATTCCCGTATCACACTTAAAAGTAATTGGAACCGTAGTAGCTTTAAAATCCTTATTTCTTAAACTTTTTATCTTTAATATTTGCTCGTCTGTCAAAATAGGACTGTCAATTTCTATAAAAGGATCTTTTGTAATTTCATCATTCAGTATATTGGCCTGGGGAGAACCTATATAATTCAAAAGAGACATTACCAATCTTTCTCTTATAGAATCTATAGGAGGATTTGTTACCTGTGCAAAAAGTTGTTTGAAATAGGAGAAAAGCAATTGATTTTTATTTGAAAGCACAGCAAGTGGTGTATCATTTCCCATAGAACCCACCGGTTCCTTACCTTCCACTGCCATAGGCACTAAAATTCTCCCTAAATCCTCAAGAGTATATCCAAAAGCCTGCTGTTTCTCTCTTAATACTTCTGGAGTTATCTGTTCTTTTCCCACAACCGTATCAAACATATCCAGATTAAACCTTAATTTCTCCAATATTTTTTCATAAGGCTTGCTTTTACATATTTTTTCTTTTAATTCCTCATCCTTTATAATTTTCCCTTTAGCTGTATCCACCAGAAACATCTCACCAGGTTTTAATTTACCCTTTTCCAGTATATCTTCATTTTTAAATTCCAGCACTCCAGCTTCTGAAGCAAGTACTGCAAATCCACTTTTTGTTATTACATATCTGGCAGGCCTTAACCCATTTCTGTCAAGAGTGGCACCAACCTGAACGCCATCAGAAAATGAAACAGCTGCTGGTCCATCCCAGGGCTCTATTAATGAGCCCTGGTATTCATAAAAAAACTTTTTATATTTTTTACTATGCCCATTTCCTTCCCAAGCCTCCGGTATAAGAAGCATAAGTGCATGTGGAAGAGATCTCCCATCTTGGTATAAAAGTTCCAGTACATTGT
The DNA here is from genome assembly GCF_041205085.1 of Clostridium moutaii. Classification (NCBI taxonomy): domain Bacteria; kingdom Bacillati; phylum Bacillota; class Clostridia; order Eubacteriales; family Clostridiaceae; genus Clostridium; species Clostridium moutaii. The sequence continues at coordinate 50,027 of NZ_JBGEWD010000013.1, read as the reverse complement.
CAAGAGAAGCAGAATCACTGCCACCCGTATCTATTATGGGAAAAAGGTTCTTTATATTTTCACCAAAGGTCTTGGATCTAAGTACACCTTCACGGGCCTTCATCCAGTTCCTATTTCCTCTTATGGTATTTATTTCTCCATTATGCCCCAAATATCTAAATGGCTGGGCTAAATCCCAAGTTGGAAAAGTATTTGTGCTGTATCTCTGGTGTACTAGTGCTATGGCACTTTTAAAATTTATATCATTCAAATCAATATAAAATTTTTTTATCTGATCCGCCAAGAGCAGTCCTTTATACACTACAGTTCTACTTGAAAGGCTGCATACATAAAACGCTTTTGCGGTTTCTTTAAAATTTCCCCTTACTTTATTCTCCACTTCTTTTCTTATTATATAAAGTTTTCTTTCAAATTCAGTTTGATTCTCTGCGTTTTTGCCTATAAAAATTTGTTTTATAATTGGTTCAGTGCCCTTCGCAGTTTCACCTATGTCCCTGTTATCAGTGGGCACATCTCTCCAGCCTAGAACCCTCTGACCTTCTTTTTCCGTAATTCTCTCAAATATCCCCTCACACTGCAGCCTTAAAGCGGTTTCTCTAGGGAAAAACACCATTCCCACTCCATATTCTCCAGACTCAGGCAATTCTATACCTAGATTATCACAATTTATTCTAAAGAATTCATCTGGAATTTGAACAAGTATGCCTGCCCCATCTCCAGTTTTAGTATCAGAGCCCACTGCCCCCCTGTGTGTTAAGTTAACTAAAATTTGAATGCCTTTTTTTACAATACCGTGGGTTTTCTCACCTTTTATACTTGCTATAAACCCCACTCCACAAGAATCTTTCTCATAATCAGGATCATACAAGCCCTGTTTTGAAGGAAATCCATTATTATAATTCATGCTACAAAGCCCCCTTTTAGAATTGTTAAATAAATACCACCAGCTTAACTGGTGGTTTTATTTATACAGCAAAGATGTATTTTTTTAAGCCCCAAAATGCATCTCAAGCTTTTTCTTTTTAATTTTTAACATTGTACTTTAAATTAAAAAATGCAAAGCCTTAAAAATGTTATAACCGTTATTGATATTTTAGTAAAAATATTATCACAGTTCTTTATTATATGCAAGTCATATATAAAAATATTTCACTTTTATATATATTTTACAACTTGCACCCCCTATTTTGCAATATTAACTGCTAAATTTGCTTCCCATATCATTTATAAATTGCATAAATGTACTTCCGATATTATCTAATGACCACAAACCAGTAGCTTTGAAATCATATCCGCTATAAGTACTATAATCTCCATAGTCTACATTATAAGTCTGTATTATAGGATATATTGGCTTGTCCAATCCATAAGTTTTATAATCCTGAACCATCTTATTCAAACATGAAGCAACAGACCACTGCATATCTCCCCAATAACATTGAGGTGCCGAGAAATCACAGTATTCATTAAAGACTGAATAAGGTATATCCTGATGATAACTAGCTATTGGAAAAGATGTATATCCAATTATGGCATTAGGGCACTTATTTCTTATAATTTGACACACTTGCTCCGCCTGCTGGGTTTTCCCTGATACAGCATCTTCAGCATCAAAAACATAATAGTCACTATTATTTAAAGCCTCTATTATAAGGTTAGCTTCATCTTCGGGATAATTAAAATAATTATATCCCCAGGTACCTACTATAAATCCAGCTTGTTTGAAATTTCCAACATACTTTAAAAAATCATCTCTAAAGTTTGTCCCTCCTCCTGAAGGGCTTGAACCTTCATTGTATTTAATACATACATTGTTTATTCCCATGGATTTTAATTTTGCAATCAAATTATCTATACCTCCATAAGCATCCACTTGACTTTGAAGCTGCCATATCCACATGGAAGTAGAAGCTACGGCCTCCACATCCTTATTTGAAGGCTTTATAGTAACGTTTAAATTCACCGGTTTATCATACCCAGTCACATTGCCTTCATAAACATAAGTTCCTGGTGAATCTTCAGTATTGATATTTTTATTCCACACAACTCCCACTTGCTTTACGCTTCCATCAGACATGGTTGCCGTTACTATATCAGGAAGTACATAATTATCTCCCTGGCTTATTGATACATTTAAATCATTTACATTTGTTATCTGCAAGATAGTTTTAAAATCCATACTAAAGCTACTTTTTAAAGACCTGTTATATTTAGATTTTAAATTGTCAGTTACACTTAGAGTATATTCACTGTTAGAACTATAAGGTTCTTTAGGTGACACATTTACATAGGAATCATTATTACTCAAAGATATATCAATGGGTACTTGTCCATTAGTTTTTTTGTCTATTATTTTCACACTCGCCTGAGCAGATGACAAATCTACAGGTTCATTAAATTTTATTGTCCACTTCTTATCAACAGGTACATTATCTTGTGTTATGTATTGTTGAGATTCACTATTTAATACTGAATCATCAGCTAAAACAAAATTGCAGTAATTTAGTTGATACACTAAAATAACTACTGCAAATATTAGAATATTTTTTAGTAGTTTAAACAAGAAACTCCTTCCTTTCCGCATAAATACAATATATTTTCTTTATTTTCACTCCTTTCTTTAAATTTTACAAAATAGCATATATTATTATTCTATTTCCTTAAGATTATAGTCATATGAACAATATATTAATAATATGTAAATAATATATGAATTCCAATTTCATACCATTTACACATTATCATATAGAAGACTATAGATCAATTATGATTGTCTTCCTTTAAAAAATATAAAAGCAATTCACCCCGTTTTTTTTTATCTTTTTTAGAACATCTGGTGACCACTTGTAAAATCCTCTTTTGCTTTTACTACCCGATTCCCTATTTTGGACCTTGCTTTTAAGCAGTGAAGATGGTTCAGTTGAATTGCAAAGATCCTTAAGCAGGTATGCAGATACAGAATTTATTACATCAAGCCCTGCCAGATCGGCAGTACATATAGGACCTGTGACTGGCAGCCTTCTTCCCAACCCATATTCAATAGCTTTATCAACCTCTTCAACCTTTGCCCATCCCTGTTCCACTATAAATAAAGCTTCTCTTAACAAGGCATGTTGAAGCCGGTTTCCGATAAACCTCAGACACTCCTTTTCCATGGAAATTGCTTTATTACCTATAAGTTCAATCCATTCAATAATTTTTACCATGGTTTCTTGAGAGGTTCCTTTACCTGACACTACTTCTACAAGAGGAATCAATTGAGGTGGGTTCCAAAAATGAGCAGCTACTACTCTTTCAGGATGTACTGTATATTCAGCTATATCTGTTGGTAAAGGACCTGATGTACAAGTTGCCAAAATCACATTTAAAGGACATATTTCATCTAAAATTTTAAAAAATTTCTTTTTCACCTCTATATTTTCTGACAAACATTCAATTACTAAATCAGCATCTTTGACTGCATCTTCAATTGTCTTAACTCCCCTTATGTCATTTGAGATTTTTTTACACTGTTTTTCTGACAACTTTCCTTCGGTTTTCCAAAAGTTTAAACTAAATTCTATATTTTTGAATCCCCTGTTTAAACTTATATCAGATCTGCCATAAATGGTTACCTTCAATCCAGCTTGTGCACAAAGCAATGCTATCCCTGGTCCCATGGTTCCAGTACCTAATACTGATACATTTTTAACATTTATATATACCATCTCCCTGCAGCCAATGCTGCCTATTTGTCAAGTATCACTTATTACAGTTCCAGTGATGCCGCACAATGCTTCTTTAAGTTTTCCAAGAGATGTTATTATGAATTTTTTACCTTTTTTTGATTCTGCGAACATGACAGCAGCCTTTACTTTAGGAAGCATAGAACCTGGTGCAAATTGCTTCTCTTCTATATATTTATAGGCATCTTTAATGTTCATTCTGGATATATTTTCCTGATTTTTTTTATTGAAATTTATCGCAACCTTATCAACGGCAGTTAATATGAGCAGTATATCTGCATCAATTATTTCAGCCACTTTTTCTGATGCATAATCCTTATCAATTACTGCAGCAACTCCTTCAAAGCTACCGTCATCTTTTTCTATCACCGGAATTCCTCCGCCTCCCACAGTAATTACAATATGACCTGCCCCAACAAGTGTTTTAATTACTTCCTCCTCTACAATAGTTTTTGGAAGTGGAGAAGGTACAACTCTTCTCCATCCTCTTCCTGCATCCTCTTTCATTAAACAATTAGTTTCAAATATTATTGCTTCTGCCTGTTTTTGTGTAAAGAATGATCCAATTGATTTTGTTGGATTTTTAAATGCGGCATCATCTCTATCCACCGCTACCTGGGTAATTACTGTTGCTACTTCATTATTCATTCCTCTTTTTTTTAATTCTTTTTTTAATGCCTGCTGAAGATGGTAACCAATATATCCCTGACTCATAGCTCCACATTCCTGAAAGGGCATTACATCTTTTGACTTATCAGCTAGAGCTGCAGTTTCATAAGCTGAAATAATCTGACCTATCTGAGGACCATTTCCATGAGTGATAACAATTTCATTACCCTCTTCTAAAAGATCTGCAATGGACTTGGCCGTTTTACAACAGGTTCTAAGCTGAGATTCTGATGAATTATCTTTAGGATCTGACTGAAGTGCATTTCCTCCCAGAGCTACCACTATCCTTGACATATACAATTCCTCCGTTTTCATTATCAATATGATTTTCTAGGATTTAATATCTGTATTTGAAACAGTTATATCAGATTTTATTTCATATTTTTCATTCATTATTCCAAGCTTGCCTAATATATAGAAAATGATTGACAATACAACTCCAGTAACAGCAGCAAATGCCATTCCCTTTAATTGCACTGTTCCTATATTTACACTGGCGCCGCTTACTCCGACCACAAATGTAATTGCTCCTAAAACCATGTTGTAGTTTATACTGAAGTCAACCTTTTGTTCTACAAACATTCTAATACCTTGAACTGCTATTATTCCATAAAGCAGCATTGTAATTCCTCCCATAACCGGACCTGGAATAGCTTGTATTCCAGCTGCTATTTTTCCTATACACGAAAAAATAATTGCAAGTATGGCAGCACCTCTTATAACCCATACTGAATAAACACGTGTAATTGCCATTACACCTATATTTTCACCATAAGTGGTGTTTGGTGTAGAACCTGTAAAACCTGAGATGACATTACTAATACCATCTCCAAGAAGTGAACGGTAAAGACCTGGATCCAGCATTAGATTTGATTCAGTTATTTTTCCAGTAACAATCAAATGACTTATATGCTCTGCAAAAACAACTATACAGGCTGGGGCAATTATAAAAATTGCACTCCAATCAAATACAGGAGCCTGAAATTTAGGGATTGAAAACCAGTTTGCATCTGTAATTACTTTTGTATCAACCATTCCCATTGCAAATGCAAGAATGTAACCTGCAATTACCGCAATTAAAATTGGTATTACTTGTGCGAACCCTTTAAATATAACAGACCCAAATATTCCTATTGCCAGAGTAAATAGAGCAACTAAAATCACCTTTGGATCGGCTACATAAGGCTGAACAATTTTGCCAACTGCTGTAGCAGCAGGAGCAAGCCCTGCCTGAACTGCCGCATTTGGAGCAAGTTCAAGTCCTATTACTACAACTACTGCACCCATTACGGCAGGCGGCATTACAATGTCGATCCATTTTATTCCAAATTTTTTTACGACAAATGCAATCACTATAAAGAATAATCCAAAGAAGATAAATCCTGATTGTGCATGGTTAAAGCCCCCGAAGGACGTAATTATTAAAATAGTAGGTGAAATAAATGCAAAACTTGAACCTAAATATGCTGGAATTCCACCCTTGGTTACATAGGAATAAATCAATGTACCAATGCCATTCATCAACAGACAAATTGCAGGGTTTACCCCTAAAATTAATGGTACAAGTATAGTTGCACCAAACATAGCAGTAAGATGTTGAAAACTAAGTGGTATAGTTTCAGCAATTGGCAGTTTCTCGTGAATACCTACAACATGTTTCATAAATTTTCTCTCCTCCTTAAATAATTTTATTTAATGCCGCATATACCTTATCTGCTGAAAATGGTGTTTCAAAAATGTCAGTTCCTGTTGCATCTGCAATTGCATTTCCTATGGCAGAGGTTATTGAAATCATAGGGTGTTCTGCACAACCTCTTGCACCATAAGGTCCATCAAGCTGAGGTGTTTCTATATAACATATTTCAATGGATTCTGGTAAATCCCTCATTGTGGGAATCTTATAATCTACAAAGCTCTTAGTCAAAAGTCTGCCTTCAGAATCATATTTTAAAATTTCCGACAGAGCTGTTCCTATTCCCTGAATAATTCCACCAACCATTTGTCCTTTAACTAACATTTTATTTATAACATGACCTAAATCTATGGCTGTTACCACTTTCAATATTTTTATATCTCCAGTATTTATATCCACCTCTATTTCAAAAGCATGAGCACCATATGTCCAATCAAGCGCCGGCCTGCCTTGCCCTGTTTCCTTGTCAAGAATTGTCAATCCCTGTGCTATATATTTTACTCGTCCAATAAGTGGGTCGCCCATATCGTTTCCATTTGGATAAGTATAGCCTACTGCCATGTCTTTATAAAATACTTTATCCTCCGGAAACTGTTTTACAAACACACATTCATCGCCAAGGGCAAGATCCCTTTTGGATGAACGAAGAACAACTGCTCCCAATTCTAAAATTTGTTCTTCCATATCATCACAAGCCTGAAGTACGGCATTTCCTCCCAATATTGTCATTCTGCTTGCTACAGTCTGCCAATCGTATGTTGCTGAATCCGTATTTGTTTCATATACTGCATGAGCTTTTTCTATTGGCACCTGCAATCTTTGACATATCATCTGGCTCATTGCCGTATATGCACCCTGACCCATGTCTATTCCTGCAACATTAAATCTAAGTGAACCATCTTCATTCATCTGAATTAAAGCTGAAGTAGCTGCATTGCTTGGCATAGCAGGTGCTTTATGAAATACTGCTATGCCCTTGCCTCTACATTTACCGGTTTTTTTCTCCAGTAATTTTTCATCTTCTGTTCTACCATTTTTCCACCCTATCCTCTCTGCCACAGTTTCTAAGCATTTAACAATATTTCCAGGCTGCTCATTAATGGGCTCACCGGTTATGGTTATTGAACCTGGTCTTAAAAGATTTTTAAGTCTGAATTTCTTTGATATCACCTTTTCTCAGCTTAAAATGGTTTGCTATATTTGTGTCGGCTTCCGGGAAAAATACATCTGGAATTGTCTTATAATTTTTTAAGTTCTCATGAATCAATATGGAATTGGGTTTTACAGCTTCCTCTACATCCAGCAGCGCATGAGAGCATAGGGACTGGTTTTAATTTTAGCATACAACATACCTTTAAAGCCCATATCGTGAACATATTGTGCTTCTCCTGTTACCTTTTCAATTCCATCTATTCTTGGAACACTGTTTCCCACATAATTATAATTCTCCTGTTAGTCCTAATTTTTCTCTTAAAAACCAAAGTAGAGTACTGTTTGATGGTATTTCTTCAAAAATTTCATCTCCATTTACATACAAATGCAATTTTTTCATATAATTATTTTCCACCCTCTCCCTGCTGACCCTTGTGGTCTTATTTAATCCTAATTTGATAATTTTTCTATTCAAGCTGTATATCTGTGAAATATTAAAATTGTAATACCTTCCTAAATATACGAAAGAAACCATAAGACCACTTATGAAATCATCTATAGCAGGAGTTAGCCCAGGTCCAAATCCAATAATATTCCCTGTTTTTTCAGCTATTTGTTCTACATCACCTTTCAGCAGATCTCCAATAAAATTTATAAATCTATATTTAATAAATTCAAAAGCTCTATTATGGGAATACGTGCCGAATTGTTTAAGTTTCAACTCTGGAAATTCGCCGCTGATTATGCTTATCAGCGGACCCATTCCATAAAACCTGCCATATGCACTGAGGGCGCTTTCCAACACCCCTAAATTTTCTAATATTTCTTTTTCCGTGCAATTAATGCATTCCATGGGAATTTTAGAAGACCACGTTTTTATATCACACAATTGAATAAAAATATTTTTCTCATAATTATATATAATTTTGGGGTCAAACATGAATTTTAAATTTTTTCTTATGCCAATATCTATAAAGTCAATCGGTTTCTGATTATCAAGTGAAACACTCATAGGTGGCATATTTTTACCATTGCTTAATAATGTGATGAACTCATGTTCGGCTTCAATATTACATCAATTTATCGTTAATAATTGCCAACATAAAAAAAGAGATAAGTGATCATTTATCTCTTTCAATATCAATTTAACATTTGCATTATATTTTTATTAAATTCAAAGCTTTCATTGCAATTTCCAGATTCAACCTATTATCAGCATTTTCAATATCCATCCCTATAATATCCTTAATTTTTTGCAGTCTATATATGATGGTATTATAATGCATAAACATCTGCTTTGACATCTTTTTCATATTGCCATTGCATTCAAAATAAATTTCAAGAGTCTTAATTAATTCTGTATTATTTAATTTATCATATTCTACCAGGGGCCTTATGGTATCATTGCAAAATTTGACAAGTTCCCCCTGGAGACCATGAAAACACAATATCCTATATAGACCCAAGTCATCATAATGTATAATGTCTCCTGTAATTCACTTATTTAGTTCTTCTACAATAAATTTAGCTTGTTCATAACTTTTATTAAGCTTGTGCGCGTCATTATAAGAGCGTCCAATTCCTACTTTAAATTGTTACTCCGGAAATTTTTTCAAGACCTCTGCTAGTATATTTTTACAAAGAGAATTTATTTTTTCTTTTATCGATTGCAGATCTTCGGTTAAATTATTTTCATATAAAATAATAATTCTATCATTTTTATCTACATACAGCATTTCTTGCATATCACGCCTGGCAATTCTACTAATAATAAACAATAAGCTGCTGATAATATTTTTATTGAAACTTGATTTGCATGAACTAATATCCTTAGTTTTGGAAAAACTATTTATCCATATTATTGTGCCACACCGTATTTTTCATACAGGTTAAAATGAAAAGTCTTTGCCCGTTCAATAGCCTTATTTTGCCTATTTTCATTGCTACTTAATAGCTCATCGAAAATTTCCAATTTATAACGGCCTTCCATTTTTGATATAGAAAGTTTTTTCACAAAATCCAGGGCAATAATATCCGGTGGTAATTTTTTTATATATCTGCCAATTTTAATTCCGAGGGCAGCTACACCTTTTTCATTTAATTCAGGAATAAGCTTCATGAGTACATCTATATTATCCTTAATGGAATATGCTGTTGTAATCAAAAGCTCTCCTTCTCCAACCCATTCTATAATATCGGGAACTTCCATCACATCCACTTTTGTTATTCTCTTATTCATACCTCTTTTTCCCGCCAGTACCCTGGCTCTTCTTAATTTATCAACTTGCAGAAGTCTTTGCAGAGAAATACCCAGGTAATTATACAAGACACCCACATCCTTTGAAAATCTAATAATCATAAAATTTTTACATACTTATATTGTATTTTTTAATTTTATTATATAAGGTATTTCTTCTTATTCCAAGGGCATCTGCTGAATGAGTAATATTTCCTTTAAATCTTCTAAGTACCTTTGCCAGATGCAATTTTTCTATATAATCCAATTTTAAACATTCATCATTAATGTCTAAGATTATTTTATCATCACATTCTTCTTCGCCAAAATAATTTGCAGGTATACCCCCTGAATTTACAATGAGCTCCACAACATTTTTCAATTCTCTTATATTTCCTGGCCAATCATATTTTATCATCTTTCTCAAATACTCTTCAGATATAATAAAATCCTTTTTGCCCAATTTTTTTGATATACTGCTCATAAAATGTTTTACAAGCAATATTATATCGGATTTTCTTTCCCTTAAAGGCGGCAAATAGATGGGTAATACATTAAGCCTATAATATAAGTCCTTCCTAAATCTTCCTAATTCCACTTCTTTTTTTAGATCCTTGTTGGTAACAGCTATAATCCTCACATCTATGGGGATAGACCTGGAGCTTCCTATTTTTGTTATCACTCCTTCTTGAACCACTCTTAAAAGTTTTGTCTGCATATCAAGAGGCATTTCTCCAATTTCATCCAGCATTATAGTGCCACCATCAGCCAATTCAAATTTACCAGGATTTCCTCCTTTTTTTGCACCTGTAAATGACCCCTCTTCATATCCAAAAAGTTCAGATTCCATAAGCTGCTCAGGAATAGCTCCACAATTTAAGGCTATAAAAGGTCCTTCTGATCTACTGCTGTAATTATGAATGGACTGTGCAAATAATTCTTTTCCTGTACCGCTTTCACCTATTATAAGAATAGTAGACTTACTACCTGAAATTTTCTTTGAATATTCTATAACTTTTATAAAATTTTCATCTTCCCCAAGTATCTTGTCGAAGGTATAATATGCCTGATCATTATTTTTCCTTTTTATATCTTTTATACCTTCAAACACATATATTATTTCAATAGCATTTTTTTCAGAATTATAAATTGGATTGGCCGTTAAATGGCATCGGACTCTATTTTTTGAGACATGTATATTCACTTCCTCTGAAACACTTTTTCCCAAGTATATATCCTTTTTCACATTTATCCAATTTTCTATAATGTCCTTCATTCCCGATACTTTTACCCTATTGTTACCCAATATACTTAAAGCTTTTTCATTGCAGATTTCTATTTTTCCATCTGCATCAGAAGTGATTATAGGCATTGGAATAAAATTAAATACGGTTTTTTTATATTTATTATTTATATTGTTTATTATCTCATATTCTTTTATCTTTAACATTTCTTCTACAGCATTAGAAGCAGCAATAACCATTCCCAGTGTGTGCGAATGTACGCTTTCAATATATCCTGTGAGATCAAGAACAGCTATAAGATTGCCATATCTATCTCTTATAGGTGCAGCGGAACATGTCCACTTATGATATTCATAAATAAAATGTTGATTTCCAGAAATCTGAATTGGTTTATTATTTTTAATTACCATGCTCATTGCATTAGTTCCTATATTCTCCTCATTCATAAAAGCTCCAGGGATCATCTTCATAGAAAATGATTTTGAGAGTATTTTTTCATCACCTATGGCATTTAATATACAACCCTCTTTATCTGTAAGCAATATAAAAAAATTAGAGCCTCGTACAAAATTCATTAAATTTTCTATATAGGGTTCTGCAGTTAATATCAAATTTCTATTAAAAGTAAATTTTTTTTGTAATTCCGTATCACAAATAATCTTTTTACTGAAAACCTGGTTTTTTTGAATTCCAAGTTTTTTACACCTTTCATGGGAACGCTGTAACTCTTTATCAGATTTACAATAAGTTTCTCTCATAACCTCCATAATATACCCCCTTCATATAATATAATAAAAGGTTTACAGCAACTTTTTAACCATATATATTCACTCACATATTCAAACAAAACTTCTCTTTAACCCAGATTCTTCTCTCACTATCCCAATACAGTTCATTTATACATGCATAATTTTGTTTTATTTTGAATATATCACAAAGTGGAATCGACAAAATACTTCCCAGTATTACCCTATTTACCCCTGCATGAGTAATAACCATTATATTGCCTGTACTGTTTTTTATGATATGCATTATTTGGGGCATAACCCTTTCTTGAAGCTGCCGGAAACTTTCTCCCCCTTCAGGTACAAAAGTATCTAAATTTTCTCCTCTTTTTCTAAATTCCTCAGGGGAAAATTTTTTTATATATCTGAAAGTTTTTCCATCCCATTCACCCATGTCTATTTCTCTGAACTCTTCCACTAATACTTTTTCCACATCTTTGCACTTTAAAATTATATCTGCTGTCTGCACACATCTCTTCAACGGGCTCAAATATACTTTTTCTATATGAACATCAGAAAAAAATTTTTTTAATTTCCTACATTGCAAAATTCCTTCTTCACAAAGTGGTAAATCAATATTTCCTATATAACACTTTTCATTTCCCATATCTATCTTACCATGTCTTACCAGATAAATTTTTCTATAGGTACTCAATTTTCTTTCCCACTGCATTTTCCACTTTGTTCATTATTTTTTCTGCATCCCGCAATCTCTTTTTTATTTTTCTTTGAGCCTCTAAGTTATTATTGTATTTTAAAAATGATCTGTCAAATCTCTCTTTAAGTAAAACACATCTATCTTCTTCTACAAGTTTATCTGACAGATATAATATTTCATTTTCATTTATTTCATCATTTTCATTCACTTCTATATCCATATGAGTACCTATTAAATTTCCAACATGTTCATATCCAAGTTCTTTCAATATATTTGCTCCAACCTTTGCATGGCTTTTTGACTCCCTGGATATATCATGCAACAGTGCTGCTGCTTCCAAAATATCTTCATTAAAATTATAGCCCTTTTTATTTAGTTCTTTTAAGATATAAATACACACCTGGGATACCTCTTCACAATGCTTTATTATACCATCAGATACGTTATAATCATTTAAAATACAGTAACACTCTTCTTTATTTGGAGCCTTAGAATTAAAATATTTTAAAAGCCCAAAATAATCTTCTTTAGTATCCATATCCATTACAGATCCTTTATCAAATACGGGAATATAAATTGAATCATCCTCAAATCTGCTCAATAATCCCCTTAACCCTCCGTCACCATTCCAATTTTCTATTTCATTTTTATATTTACAATCTATTAAAGGCGGATGTCCTCTTTTACCCATAAAGGTAGGATAAAAAATTCCCTTATTACATGTTGTATATTTACTTTTAAGCAGTCTTAAAGTATTGGCCTTAACAAGAGGAATATCTACTGGAAGTATAAAAAACGCTCTTACTCTGCTGTCTAAAGTTTTTACAGCTTCTACTATGGAGGAATACATACCTTGAGAATAATATCTATTTTCTATACACTGAACTGTAAAATTTTTCAGGACTTTTCTCACTTCACTTCCCCTGTATCCTGTCACAACTATAACATTATGAATCCCTGAAGCTATAAAGGTATTTACGGCCACTTCAATTGAAGTATATTCTCCGAATTTTAGAAGAGGTTTAAAATCACCCATCCTGGATGAATATCCAGCTGAAAGAATTATTCCAGCAAAATCATCACAACTCATTTTAAACTTCTCTTCTAACTTTAATCATTTCAGCTGTAATGCTTATAGCTATTTCTTCAGGGGTTTGGGCTCCTATTGAAATTCCTATAGGGCAATGCACCCTCTTTATGTCCTCTGTAGTATACCCTTCATCCATAAGTTTTTTATAAACAAAATCCCTTTTAGTTTTACTGCCTATCATACCTATATATTTTGCATCAGTTTTTAAAACCTGTGCCAGTACTTCTTTGTCATAAGCATGTCCTCTTGTAACTATTATAACATAACTTCCACTATCTATTTTCACATAATCAAGTATATTTTCAAAAGATTCAATAACTTTGACCTCATCTGCAGTTTTAAAATTTTCCCTGTTGGCAAATTTTTCTCTATCATCTAAAACCACAGTTTTGAATTCAAGTATTTTTGTAATGATCGCAATTTTTTGAGATACATGTCCAGCCCCCATTATATAAACACTTTCATTATTTAAAACAGGCTCTAAAAGGTAAACCTTATTATCCTCTCTAATATTCTGGAAGTGTATGTTTTTAAAATTCTCTCTCACTTTTCCAAGTATTTTTTGTGCCATATCACTTTCTTTCCCATAGAAGCCTGTTTCAGTACAAATCCATTTATCCACTCCACCTACGTAATTTTCTTTTTCACTCAATTTAGTTATAAGTACAAAATTATCTCCTTTACTTTTTAATTTAAAGGCCTGACTATATATGGAATTCATAAATTTGTCATCAGGATTTATATATTCTAAAAGAAGCTTTAAAGCACCTCCACAGGCAGCTCCAATAGAAGAAGCACCTTCATTTGAAAGTGTAAATTTCCTAATAATAAATTTCTTATTATTAAATATATCAGCTGATAATTTTATGGCCATAGCTTCGAATATACCTCCACCAATAGTACCTTCGATAGAAAGATCCCTTTTAATAATCATTTTTGTACCCTGCTCCCTAGGAGCTGAACCTGATTTTTCCAAAATAGTTGCAAGTACAAAATCCTCATTTCTACATACCAAATCATTTATTGCCTCATATATATCCTTCACTTTAAAACCTTCTTTCTACAATCATATATTTTTCTCTTTAACATGCTATTTTTTATCTCAATATTTTTTTTCAAATAATAGACCATAATTTTATCTGGAATTATAGTTTGAACCGCGTCAGCCACAATGTTCCTTAATCTATAGAAATCTTCTACAGTAAGAGTATTTATTCCTATTGTTGTTTTATCTTCATATATACTGATCTTATAATCCATAACTTTTTCAAAAGATAAAATAACTTCATCTAAATCCTTCATGTGAATAAATTTATTGCCATTAAACCTTATTATATTATCTTCTCTCCCAGTAACTCTGTCCATAGTTTGTAAAAAAGTACCACATTTACAATTTTCTTTTTTAAAAGAAGCTATATCACCTGTAGCATACCTTATAAGCGGCATTCCCTCCCTGGTAAGAGTAGTAAAAACAACTTCCCCCTGTTTTCCAGGCTTTAAAGCTTTTTTTGAAACAGGATCTATTATTTCAAAATACAAATCCCCTTCTCTTAAATGATATCCATTTAAATTTTCGCATTCCACACCACCTCCATAACCCATTTCAGTCATTCCATAATGTGTAAAGACCCTACAGTCAAATTTATCTGTAATTTCTTTTATTAAAACTTCCGGTACATAATCCGCACTTAGAAGTATGTTTTTTATATTATCTCCAAATATTTCCGGGTAAATTCTACTTAATTTTAAAATCTGTATGGGTATTCCAATAATACAGCTTATTGCCTTGTCTTTTATAAATTCTGCAGTATCTGCATAGTCTTTTATTACATCACCTATAAAACACTTTACTTCCAATACATCTAAAGCTGCTTTAAGTAGATGTCCTATACTGCCATAGGTGTTTCCTGGCATCAGTATCAGTACTTTATCATCTTCATCTACAACGGATTTCATACCAGAATAGAAGAAGTCAACAGTTAATTTTAGATCATTGTCTGTAAAATAGATCCTCTTTTCACTTCCACTTGTACCTGAAGTTCTAAGTGTAACTATCCTGGAAATGTACTTTTGCGGCACACAGAGAAAATCAATAGAATTGTGTTCTACATGCTGTGGAAGAGTAAAGGGAATATTCTCAAAATTTTCAAAGGAATTTATTTCATTCTCTGCTATACCCTTTAAATATTTTTTATAAAAAACGCTGTGTTTTTTTGCATAACATATAGTCTGCTTTATTTTATATAATTGATATGATTTTAACTCTTCTCTGCTCCTGCTTTTTATTCCTGTCTTGCTCATTATCCAGTTTTCAATGGGTGTACAATGCATTTTTGCCTCCTTACATCTAAAAAAATCAGATATTTCTGTATATATAATTTCCCCTTGCATCTGTCATATTGTAAATACAAAAGGGGACAAGTTTTCCCTCTGGGTTTACCACATGAATACAGCAATCTTTAAGTCTCTCCAGATCAATATTCCATATATCCTGAAAGGCCATGGCAGATATACTGAAAGAATAATTTTTTATGGTATAGAGTATATTTTGCCAAGTATCTGGTCTTTTTAGATGCAATCTTTCTTCATGACTATTTTTTTCTCTTGAGGACCAGTTTCTTGAAACAAATTTTATAGACTTTTTTGCACCTTCCTCTGCTTTTTCAACACCACAGCATCCATTAGAATTATTTGTAACACTTATAAGCTCATTCTTACTTTTTAAAATATAATTTCCATGAAAGGAGCACAGTGAATTTTCACAACCTGGTGGTTTCATACTGTTCACCTTTATTTTTCCTGATGTTTGTTTCTCTATACTGTCCATAACTTCAGGAAGAGTCATTCTATCTTCATCCTTAGGACTATGCGGTATTCTTCCAAAATAGCTTACAGGTTGAAAATGAACCCCTCGTACAACAGGCAGTTTTCCCACTGCAAATTTTATTATTTCTCCTATATTGTCCGTATTTATACCCGGTACTAAAGTTGGTACAAGCACTACTCCTATACCATATATGCTGCAATTTTCTACAGCTTTCATCTTCAGATTCAGAAGTTCCCTTCCCCTCAATCTTTTATATATATTGTCCCGGGTACCATCAAATTGTAGAAATATGGAATTAAGCCCCGATCTTTTAAGCTTTTTCACATACTGTTCATCTTCTGCTATACGTATTCCATTGGTATTTATCTGTATAAAGTCAAACCCAAGTTTTCTTCCCATATCTACCACCTGAGGCAAATCGTCTCTAATTGTAGGTTCTCCTCCTGAAAGTTGTATATTACATTTTCCGGAAGATTTTAATATTGATTCATACCAAAACTTGATCTGTTCTAAAGAAGGGTCCTTAGGGGTAAATATACTGGAAGAACTTGCAAAACAGAACTCGCAATTTAAATTACACCTTCCTGTAACTTCAATTAAAGCTGTACAAGTACGCTGCCTGTGACTGCTGCATAATCCGCAGTCAAAAGGACATCCTTTTTCAGTAAGTGTATTTGGATTTTTAATGTACATCCTTTTTTTATTTCTCACCCATCTGTCAATAGGTGTACTTCCCCTCCATAAAATGGTTTTAAATTTTCCATGTTCACCACAGTATTTCTCCATGTATACTTCATTGTCCTGCAATACTTTCACTGCACTTATTTTTTCTCTACAGATGGGACATAGACTTTCAGTTTCAGAAATCACTTTTATATTGTCCATATCAATCTCTATCTCCAAATTCATAATCATGCTCACTTAATATATGTCGAATCTTCATATACCCTTTTTGAAGTATCTCCCCGCATTTTACAGGATAACTTGTTTTTTCCCCAACATCTTTAATATTCTGAATGCCAACCAGCTCCTTACAATCAGTGCTTTTAAATTCATTTTCAAACCAGTTCATATATTCATCCATCATATCTGTAAAATCCTCTTTACAATCTTCCTGTTCATTTCCCTTTCCCGCATAAAGGCCTATAATACCTATACCTCCTGTAAGTACACCACAGGTTTTCTCCATAAAATTTATACCGTTGCACATTCCCCTAAAAGCTCTTACTAAATCTTCATTATCATTTTCTTCTTCCTGAAGAGCCATTTTAAGCATTATCTGTGTGCAGCAAAATCCTGATGAAGCAAGCTTATACACTTTAAATGCAGTATCATTATCCATTAAATTTTTCTCCTCTCTTTGCCATAAGAATAAAATAGCCTGGTTTGCATTTTCTCAGTACATTTTCAAATTCACATCCATCTATCGAACACCTTGTTGTCTTATTCCAAAAAACGCTCATGGATCCATGGGAAAATATTATTTTAACCATAAGTGACTTCAACATATCACTGCAGTCCTCTATGTGAAGTATTTTAAATCCATTGTCCATAAGAGATTTTTTTAAAGATTTCAAATCATGAAGTCCCCTCATACAGCTGTTGATTGGAAATCCATTCAACTCTTTTAAAAATTCAGATTTTTTGGCATAGACATCATTTATAACAAACCAGCCATCTTTTTTTAATACTCTGGACACTTCTTTTAAAACACAATTTAAATCATTCATAAGTGAAAGGGTGCATTCAGCAAATACCCCTTTAAATTTATTATCCTTAAAAGGTATTTTTTCACCTGTTCCATAAACCAAATCTATGCTCTTGTATTTATCCTTTCCCATCTTTATTAATTTTTTAGATGGATCCACTCCCACTGCTTTTATGCCATATTTTTCAGAAACATAATTCACTGTAGATCCCATGCCGCTTCCCAAATCAAGCAGTGTATCTTCCTGTGAAAATTTACAAAATTCCATTGCCTTATCTGTCAATTGAAATCCGCCTGGCCGCAGAGTTTCCCCCATAACATTTCTCATATACTCGCTCTCATATGCGTTGCAGCATTTCATCACTTATCCTCCAAACTCTTTTCAACTTCAAGCATTTCACCCATTGCAAGTTTTTCATCTATAATTACCATTTTACACTTTGGGCATTGCATTAGCTTCACCTCAAAATTTCCTCCGAGATAACGTACTGTTACCTTTCTAGGCTCTAGTTTTTCATTACATTTATCACAAATCCATGGAGTTTTTTCTGCTTTATTAATATTCATATTCACTCCTCCACTATTTCCATTCTATGCATATAAACCTTATCTACAAATAATCCATCATCAGTTTTTTCATATTCCACCCAGTGAGTTACATTGTCAATTCTAAGTCTGGCCAGATAATGAGAATTTTCAGGATTAAAGAATTTTTCATTGTTTTTTTCCGCATTATCAATAACCTTTTTTACATCTTCAATGAGAATAAACCTGTCTTCCATTTCCTCTTTCACAATTTCGGACAAAATGAGTTTAAAATTATATTCTCCGTTTAAATTACCCATATCTTCTCTCCACACATTTTTTAATAAGTTGGTTTTAACTTTTTCTCTATTCTCATGCCTTTTAGAAAGTGTAGGCATTTTTTTTAAAGAAATGCTTTTCAAATCATCCCCATAGATCAAATCCAGAATGTGATAGGTTTTCTTTCCGAAAGATACAAATAAATCCTTGCACATTGCACAATATACCAGGTAATCCCGATTTCCTTCTTTTATTCTATCTTTTATAAATTCATTTGACTGTTCTCTGTTTGAAAAATACACAAGTCCACCATAACCACAGCATTTTGTGCTTTCCTTTGAAAATTTAAGTTCTTCTATGGTATATCCAAGCTCACCTGCTATATTTCTTATACTTTTATGAACCTTTTCATTATATCTGGTAGTACAGGCATCATGTATATTTAATATATGATTTTCACCTGTAATCTTATTTTTAAGGGGCACACCATATGTGTTCATAATTTCCCATAGTGAGATTATCTCTATAAAAGGCATGTATTTTTCAAATATGCTGTAACAAGTTGAACAAGCCAAAATAAAAGTTGGCTTTCCCATATCATTCCATGTATTTTTCATTTTCTCTATAACCTTTTCCATCAAGTCCTGCCTTCCTGACCAATCTGCAGGAGCTCCACAACATCCTAAAACAAGTCCTACACCTTCTGTAATATTTGACATGAGGTACTCATAAGTTTTTTCAATATAATCAGGATGAGAAGCTGGAAGCTGACAACCTGGATAAAATGCATATTTTACATTTTCATATCCCGGCTGTTTTTTAGCCATTGAAAAATGGTTTCCATTGCTGAATTCCATATCCTTCAGTGCAAAGTCATGGGCCGATAGAGGCATTTTATTTCTCTCCACCATACTTTTTCTTGTTTCATTTATTACATCTTTCATATCAATTGATACAGGGCATACCCCTTTACACAATCCACAGAGAGTGCAGGAATTGATAACTTCATTTGCATAATGATTCCCTAAAACTATATCCTCATTATGTCTTATTTCCCTTAAATATTTTTTTGGAATCCTATTGTATTTTCTAAGGTGGCTGCACGCCTTTACACACTGTGTACAATGGCATTTCAAGCACCTTCTTGCTTCTTCTGACGCTTCTTCAGCACTGTATTTTTCACAGGTTTTTTTTACCTCTTCTTTGATTTCAATATCCTCTGTATTAAAATTAACTGGAGACACATAGGAACCTTCTCGTTCCCTTACAGCTGTCATGGATTTTTTCTGAACATATCTGTCAATAGATACAGCAGCTCTTTTTCCCGAGCTTACAGAATATATCACCGATTCATTTTTATTTAAAAGCCTTCCCCCGACGAATATGGGGGAATTCTCTATTTGAAAAGTTTCCTCATCAATTTTTAAATCCTCTTTCCATATACCTGTACCTAAATAAACAGCATCATACTCTTTAACTATAACATCTAATTCTTTTCTATGAATTTTCCTGTTCAATTTTATGTGTATATCCCTATCAGCGAATATATTTAACTCCTCCTGTATAATTTCCCCGGTAAGTTCCTTTCCCTGATAGGACCAAAATCTTCCTCCTATTTTCTCGGCGCTCTCATATATTGTAATGCTATAACCTTTTTTATCAAGGCTATCAGCCGCTGTCATACCACTTATTCCCCCACCTATCACTGCAATATTCTTACCATTTCTCGGCAGTTCAAGCCCTCTTTTATTTTTTGAAAACCCAAGTTCTGCAGTAATTCTTTCAAGTTCAGCTATATTTATAGAACCTCCCAGATCTTTTCTGACACATACATCCTCACAGGGGTGATCACATATTCTGCCTATTATTCTTGTAAAAGGCATTTTTCTTGCCATTATTTTATATGCTTTTTTAAAGTTTTCTTTTCCTATTTCATCCATAAGGCCCATTACATCCACATGAATAGGACAGCGTGCTGTGCAAGCTGGTGGTTCGTCTGTAATACATCTATCACTCATTTCCAATAGTTTACTTAAATCCATATAAAATGCCTCCCATTCAACTCAATAGCATTTATATAAGCTTCAGGGCAGTTTATATAAATGCAGTCAATTTAAATCATTACACATATATACTTACCCTGAAACCAAAAATTTATTTACCTTCCACCACTAGCAAATATAACAAATTCTAACTGTTAATTGCTTTTAATCCTGCTAAAACCTTTTCAGGTCTTGCTGGTAATTTAGTTATACGTACTCCACAGGCATCATAAATTGCATTTACAATTGCAGCATGTGGTGCTGAAAGCGGCATCTCACCTGCTCCAGATGCCCCATATGGGCCATTTGGTCTTTGAGTTTCTACATACTGTACTTTTATATCATCAGGTACATCTTTTATTTGAGGTATTCCACAACCTGTTAATGTAGTATGCTTTTTTAAATCTTCAAAATCCTCGCTTAAAGCTAGACCAATACCTTGAGCAAGTCCTCCATACATTTGTCCATCTACTACCAATCTATTTATTATAGTTCCTACATCAGATACCAGGTTCAACCCTTGTACCTTGGTTTTTCCTGTCTTAGTATCAACTTCTACTTCTACTACAAGGGTACCATACATATAACATGGGAATGGATTTCCCTGCCCTGTCTGTACATCAGGAGTGGTACAAGGTGCTGTCCATTTTCCATCATATCTAAGTGGCAGTTTTTCAGTTATCATTTCCTCATAAGTTCTATAAGTTCCATCTGGTTTTCTTAAAGCTTCCAATAGATTTTCACAGGCAACTTTTGTAGCATTTCCTGTGAGGACATTTGAACGGCTTCCTCCAGCAGGTCCACTATCTGGAGTTTTCTGCATATCATTCATAACTAATTTTATCTGTTCAGGTTTTATACCCAGTGGTTTTAAAACTTCATAACTAATTGTCAACGTTCCCATATCTGCACCCTGTCCATGATCCTCCCATGAATTACCTATGGCTACTCCCGTAGGTGTTATTTCAGCCCAAGCTGCAGATGTATCAGCACCATCAAGACCAGAACTGTATAAAAGTATAGCCATACCTGCGCCATATTTTTTATCTCCGCTATTTTTATTTTTATCTGCAGCTCTTTTCTTAGCTTCCTTATAAATTGGTCGCAATTTATCAAGCATAGTTGGCAGACAAATTACATCCGGCTTACAGCCAGTAGGTGTAGTTGAACCTTCTCTGTATACATTTTTATATCTGAGTTCAAGAGGATCCACTTTCATCTTAGCAGCTAGCTCATCTATCAATACCTCTGAAGAAAATAAACTCTGAGGCGATCCATAACCCCTAAATGCTGAACCCCAGGCATGATTTGTAAAAACTTCTCTTCCCGCTCCATTTATATTTGGGATATCATAGCCGGCTCCTATAAACTGTGAACCTCTTGTAGTAAGCAAATCTCCAAATTCACAATATGGTCCATGATCTACTGTCCAGTCTGATTCTAATGCCAGTAATTTTCCATCTTTATCCGCACCCATCTTAACATGCATGAAGAAAGGTGATCTTTTTCCCGTATAAGTTATTTGCTGATACATATTAAAACCTAAATATACAGGCCTCTTTGTTATCAGCGCAGCTACTCCTAATAAAGCTTCAATAGTCGGGCTAAATTTATATCCAAAAGTTCCTCCTGTAGGGTTCTGGACTATCTTTAATTTTTCAAGAGGAATTCCTATACCTTCTGCTACCATGGCAGCATGCGCATGTATACCTATGCTCTTTGAATGAACTATCAATTCTCCCGATTCATTTATATATGCAAAACCTACATCCGGCTCCAGTGGAAGGTGTGGCTGCCTGCCTACATAAAAATCATCTTCAACTACATAAGCTGCCTTTTTCATTATAGCTTTAGTATCCTTACCTTTATCTATGCCGGTTTCAAAGAACACATTAGGTGTTCCTGGGTGAATTTCAATAGCATCTTCAGCCATTGCAGCAGGTGCGCTCATATATGCCGGAAGTTCCTCAATTTCAACTTTGACTTTATCCACAGCTGCCTGTGCCTCAGATGGAGTATCTGCAAGTACCATGGCTATGGCATCTCCAAATTGAAAAATCTTTTTATCCGTAAGTATAGGTCTTTCCTTTCCATCACCTTTATTGTTCGGGAATGCCAATCCATTTATTCTATTAGTTCCCGGGACATCTTTATATGTTATAATCTTATAAACGCCAGGCATTTTCTCAGCTTCGGAAGTGTCTATTGACAATATATTCGCATGAGATACTTTAGCCTGTACAAGCTTTATATGAAGAGTATTTTCAGGTAGTTCCAAACCCAAATCAGCTCCAAATTCCCAATTTCCAGTTACTTTGGCCAAAGCTGAAGGACGAATGGCTTTAGTTCCTATAAGACTTTCTCCTTCTTTAAATTTAAACATTAAATCCTCTTTTTTTATTTCTCCTCTCATAAGTTTTGATGCATCCATAACTGCATCTACTAATGGTTTATATCCGGTACACCTGCATATATTTCTATGTTTTTGAAACCAATCTCTCACTTCTTCTCTAGTTGGATTTATATTTTCGTCAAGAAGAGCTTTTGTTGATATTATAAATCCAGGTGTGCAGAATCCGCATTGTGCTGCACCATTAACCATCCATGCTAATTGAATTGGATGAGGATTTTGCTCAGTTCCTATACCTTCAATAGTAGTGATTTTAGCTTCATCAGGTACTCTTTTCATTCTGACAATACAGGACCTTGTGACTTTTCCATCCATTATTACAGAACAGGCACCACATTCTCCTTTTCCACATCCCACTTTAGTACCAAGCAAATGCAATTGATTCCTTAATACATCCGCTAAAGTTATATCTGGAGTTGATATTACAGTTCTGGCAATTCCATTGACAAATAAAGTTTTTTTAAACATTTTGAAATTCCCCCTGGTTATTATTTATTATATAAACCCTATGTTTTTTATTGGGTTATATTTAACTAAAGCAATATACGTACCAAAGGACAAGTATTGATTTCACTGCATTTTCTTTTAAGTATTAATTTCATGTTCAATTTTTGAGCAATTTTTTAAGCAATTTTCTGTAATTTTTTCGAACAGTGGCTTATTTTAACGCAGTAAAAAACCACAAGATAACCTCATGTATGATATCTTGCGGCTTTTTATTCAATTAACTTCATTTAATACTTGGCTTACTTATCAGGACAAACTAAATCAAAAAAAGTTTTTCACTGCTTATACATATGTTCCAGGGCTGTTCTATATTTTTAACTTTTTCCCACATTTCCTTTGTTATTTCCCATCGTAAAGCCTTAGTCTTAACACAAGTCTTTTTTCCCACATTATCTAGATAAACTGCTACAGTAAAAGGGCTTTCATTTACATAGCTCACACGACATTTAAAAGTATTTTCCTCATGATAATTATTGCCCATAGTAATATAATGAGATCTAATACCTACATAAGAGGGCGAGCTCTTAATTTTTTTACTGCTCTTAAGGATACATCCCCAATCCAAAGCTTCTATAGTGTTTTCATCCAATATTTTAATTTTTGATATATTCTTGCATCCAGTGAGTTGCGCAGTTGCAAGAGTAGCGGGATTTTCAAATATGTAATCTCTATTGCCATAGTTTTCTACCATACCTTTATTTATTATTGCAATGTTCCTGCAAATACGGTATACCTCATCTCTGTTATGAGATACGAATACCGCGGATCCATTATAATCAGATAATATATGTACAAGCTTTTCCTCCATTTTACTCCTTAAATGGCTGTCTAGTGCCGAAAAAGGCTCATCTAAAAGTAGTATTTCAGGCTCTATAGCCAACGCCCTGGCAATAGCAACTCTCTGCTGCTGTCCCCCTGAAAGTTGGCTAGGAAATCTGTTTTCCAGACCATGAAGATGCATCATATTTATTTTTTCACAGACTATTTCATTTTTTTTATCCCGGGACATATCATCTAAAGCAAAACTTATATTTTGACTTACAGTCATATTTGGAAACAAGGCATAATTTTGAAATAAAAAACCAACTCTTCTTTTACGAACAGGTATGTTTATTTTTTTTTCAGAATCATATAGTATTTTTTCATTTAATATGATTTTACCACTCTGAGGTGTTTCCAATCCCGCAATACATTTTAGTGTCATACTTTTACCAGAACCTGATGCCCCAAGTAATCCTATTATATTATCTTCTGTATCAAATTGAATATTCAAACTAAATCCCGGTAAACTTTTTTTAATGTCAACATAAAGTCCCATTTTACTTTCTCCCAACACCATATATATTTTTTTGCTGATGATCATTCCAGTAATTCATTAAAAAAATCATAACTGTTGAAATCATAACAATAATTATAACCCATATAAGAGCATTTTCCATCTCCCCATTTTCAGCTGCAAAATAAATAGCTATAGGAATAGTCTGGGTTTTACCAGGTATATTTCCTGCTACCATAAGGGTAGCTCCAAATTCCCCAAGACATCTAGCAAAAGAAAGAACCGTTGCTGCACCTATACCCGGCCATGCCAGCGGCAGTGTAACTTTCCAAAATACCTTCCATTCAGATACTCCAAGAGTTCTAGCAGCATTTACAATGTTATTATCTATTTGTTCAAAAGCACCTTTAGTTGTCCTGTACATTAACGGAAATGCCACAATAGTTGCTGCTACAACTGTAGCTGGCCATGAAAAAATTAAAGTTTTTCCAAACCTCAATAGTATTTTACCTATAGGACCATTTCTCCCAAAGATGAGAAGTAAAAAAAAACCAACCACAGTTGGCGGGAGTACAAGAGGAAGTGTAAATACGGTATCTACAACACTTTTCAATTTTCCATTATAATTAGTCATCCAATAAGCAGCGATAATTCCTATAAAAAATGTTATAATGGTAGCTAAAAAAACTGTTTTTATAGAAATCCAAGCTGGTGAAATATCGAAGCCCACAACAAATTCCCCCTCCCTAAAATCAAGTAACTCTTAAGCACGGTGGAGTTTTCCCATAAAAAATACTTTCCCCCACAGAACCTTATAAGAATTTATCCAGTGGCGTAGCAGTGCTTATCATACCACAGAGGTGTTAGCAGTGCTAGCCATCAGATAAAATTAATCATCACTTATTTTCCTATTTTGAAACCATATTTTTCAAATACCGCCTTAGCTTTATCCCCTGATAAAAACTTAAGAAAATCTTTAGCTGCATCTACATTTTTGCTACTTTTAATTACAGCAGCAGGATAAACTACAGGATTATGAGAATCTTCCGGTGCTGTAGCTATAATGTTTACTTTCTTTGACACCAGTGCATCGGTTTTATAAACAATACCTGCATCTACATTTTTTGTTTCAACCCAAGTTAAAACTTCTTTTACATCCTTGCCGTAAACAGCTTTTGGCTGAACCTTGTCCATTAATTTTAAGTTTGTAAGTATCTCCTGAGAATATTGTCCTACAGGAACGCTCTTGGGTTCACCAAGTGCTATTTTTTGAGCTTTATCTGTTGCCAGATCATCAAAAGTTTTAATATTTGATGAATCCTTAGGTACTATAAGTACTACGTCATTTTGCAATAAATTTTTTGCGGTATCGTTTACAAGTAAATTTTTACTCTTTAATTCATCCATTTGTTTTGTTGCTGCGGACATGAATATATCAGCTGGTGCTCCCTGTTCAATCTGCTGCTGAAGTGTACCTGATGCTCCAAAATTATATGTAATAGCAATATTAGGATGTTCTTTAGTATACAATTGTTTGATTTCATTCATTGAATCCTTCAAACTTGCAGCAGCTGATACAGTTAAGGTAACAGCCTTTTCTTGTTTTGTCGACGAAGCATTTTTTTGATCATTGGAGCTTGTGCTGCTGGTGCTTCCACAGCCTGCTGCCAAAGATGTAACAAATAAAGCCAAAATAATGAATAACATTTTTTTAGATCTTCTCATATAATGTAATCCCTCCCCATTTGAATTATATTTTCACAATATAACATGACAGAACATGATATAAAACATATAATCAAATTCATTCATATTATGTTATATTATGTTATATATTATATAGTGAAAAAAATAATTAGTCAAGTTATTTAAAGAAGCCGCAGAGATTCTGTATTAAAATCCCATAATACTACTTTTATCGAATGTACAACTTTCTATAAAAGTAGTATTATTTATTTATCGATATTTAGCATTGCTAAACTAAAAATTACTCAATTAAATATTAAGAGGTGAACCTATTGGAAAACAAGGTAATTGAAAATCTAAAAAAAATTGTAGGAAATGATTGGGTTACAAATAAATTATCCCAAATGCAAAATTATTTAAATGATGAAACTGAATCTTTAATTCGACTTCACCCACCAGAAGATTGTGTTGTAGTTAAACCAAGTTCCCCTGAAGAAATATCCGACATATTAAAATATGCAAATGAATTTCTCATACCTGTAGTTCCAAGGGGAGGGGGAACTGGAGTATGTGGTGCAGCAGTACCTATAAAATCCAGTATAATCCTATCTTTGGAAAGATTGAATAATATAATTGAACTTGATGAAAAGAACCTGATGATTACAGTAGAGGCAGGAGCCACCTTGTCGGATCTATTGGAATCATTAAATAAACAGGATAAGCTATTTTTTCCCATACATCCTGGTGATGAAGGTGCACAAATAGGCGGGATGGTTATGGAGAATGCAGGAGGCACAAAGGCTGTAAAGCATGGAATCATGAGAAATCATGTTAAATCCCTTGAAGTGGTTCTTCCTACGGGAGAAATCGTCACTCTTGGCGGAAAACTTATAAAAAATAACATGGGTTATGATCTTCTTCATATGATGATTGGAAGTGAAGGAACTCTTGGTATTATTACAAAAGTAACTTTAAAGCTCTATGCAAAAAATGATTACACCGGAACACTTGTGGTGTCATTTAATACAAGGCGGGATGCCTGTGATTCAGTACCTAAAATACTGCAGGAGGGAATTACTCCTTTAGCTGTAGAATACATGGATAGACCTATTTCCCAAAAAGCTGCTGAACATTTAGGAACTACATGGCCTGCACATAAAGGATCCGTAGATTTAATGTTCATGCTTGATGGGAAAACTGAAGACGAACTATATTCTAGCAGTGAAAAAATTGTAGAAATATGCGAACATCACAATGCAGTTGACAGTATCATAGCAGAAACTTCAAAAGAACAAAAAAAGCTTTTGGACATAAGAAGCAATGCCTACACTCCCTTTAAAGAACATGTGGCAGATGGATTGGATATGGCTGTCCCACCCTCTTCAGTACCGGATTTTTTTGATGATATAACATTGCTGGCAGAAAGATATAGCACCACAATTCCGGCAGTAGGTCATATAGCAGACGGAAATATACATAATTTCATTATGAGTGATAATGGCAAATTGCCTTCTTATTATGAAGAATTCAAACAGGAAATGTATAAAATCGCACTAAAATATGGTGGAACAATAACAGCTGAACATGGCACCGGCAAGACCAGGAAAAAATATATGCCACTTCAATTTACTAAAAGAGAAATTGAGATTATGAAAAGCATAAAGAAAGCTTTTGATCCAAATGAAATCCTCAATCCAGGTACTATAATAGATTAAGACTGATCTCCAACTGAACCTTAGAAGAACTTATTCAAAGGCGTAGCAGTGCTTATCATCATCTACCTTAAAAAGCCATGAGTGTTAGCATTGCTGGCCTTTTTTGACATCTAATTATTATACAATGGTTTTTTCTATATTGTTTCCCTTATAAGTTATCCAGTCACTCCAGCTGCCGCTGTAAAGCCTGGCCTTTATTCCAATTTCATCTAATGCTAAAAAATTAAAGGTACCATCTATACCTGAGCCGCAATATACTATTACCTCTTTTTTACCATATGCATCCTTAAATCTTTCTTTTAAACAGGTCATATCTTTAATAGTATTATCCTCATTTAAATTTTCTTTCCAATAATAATTTACTGCTCCAGGTACATGCCCTGCTATTTTATCTATAGGCTCATTTTCTCCTCTATATCTTATAGGTGTCCTTGAATCTATTACCATCCATTCACTATTATATTTTACTCTATTTACATAATTCACATCCACTCTCATATCTTCATTTACATTTGATTTAAGGGCGCCTTTTTTAACGGGTTTTACTATATCTTTAGAAAGGCAATTTCCATCCTTTACCCATTTATCTATTCCACCGTCTAAAACATAATTAAACTTGTGACCCATATAATACCTGAGCATCCAACATAATCTTGCTGCGTCTGCAATTTTATAATCATCATAAGCCACCACTACAGTATTATCATCTATTCCTAGCTTCTCCGCAGTATTTTTAAATCCATCAGCTTTTGGAAGGGGATCCCTTCCTCCATGTTCTCCCGGTGTTGAAGATAGTTCAGTACTTAAGTTTACAAAGGCCGCTCTTTCTATATGTGCTCTTTCATAAGCATTTCTCCCATAACTCTTGTCCAATAAATCTCCCCTGCAATCTACAATTATTAAATTGTCATCCTTCAAATGTTCTTTAAGCCACTTAGTAGTAACAAAATTTTTCATTTAATCTCCTCCATACTATATGAATTTATCCTCATAACTTTACTGCAATTATATAATTAAGCAAATTATTTTTTATCTAAGTTTTTTTCTATTATCAACTTAACCATTAAAGGTAAGTTCTTTTTCTGATTTGTACTTAAAAGCTTTACATCAATGGGCTTATCAATAACCAATTTTACTCGTGCAGGTACAAGTTTTTTCCCATTATTATCTTCAAATATTTTATAACTGCCATCAATAGCTACTGGAACTATGGAAACACCAGATTTAACTGCAAGTTTAAAGCTGCCTCTTTTAAACTCAAGCATTTTATGACATCTACTTATAGTACCTTCAGGAAATACAACCATGGAGTATCCTTTTCTTAAATTATCTATACCTTTATCAATAGCTTTTACTGATTGCCTTATACTTTTCCTGTCCATAAATACACAATGAATTTCTTTCATACATTCCCTTATAACCGGTATTTTCAATAATTCTTTTTTTGCTATAAATCCTATAGGTTTATGGATATAAGCAAGCATTATAAATGGATCAAAATTCCCCTGATGATTTGAAACAAATAAATAGTTTTTATCTGTTAGGTTTTTATTTCCAGTTACATTAACTTCAACCCCAATTTTATCCAAAATATTTTTTGCCCATTTTGATACCAATTTTGATATAAGCTCATCTGATTCTTTTCCAGTAAAATTTTTATCAATAGCTTTAAACTTAAATTTTAAATAAAATGTATAAATCATATAAAATACAAAGTACAGATATAAAAACACAGTTTTCATTTTACTTTTTCTCACCAACCAATATTAATTATATTATATCATTTCCAGCTATAAAGTAATATTTAAATAAAACCTTTTAAAAAAAATAAAGGCAGACTTATTTTAACGTCTACCTTTACTTATAGCTTTCATTTTTCAAGAGATTTGGAGCCATGCTCCCTGCAATGCACCCATCCAGCATATTCCGGATCATTTTTATCTTTTTTTAATGCTTCTTTTTCATTTAAATATTTTCTAGCATTATATCCGTATATCTTTCTGTCAGCTCCTATAGGACAAACCTTTATACACACCCCACATGGATAGCAATATGCACTTTTAAGCTTAGCATGATATGCTGCACACTTTTTCTTATTCATGTCTGCTATAAAGTTTTCCGTAGTCTTAAATGAAGAGGTTGGACAACATTTTCTGCACATTTCACATTTAATGCATAAGTCTTTTTCTAAAACTGGATCTCCTGGAATCACAGCATCTGTTAAAACGGAAACCAGTCTTACTCTTGGCCCAAATTCTTTAGTTATCAGA
Organism: Clostridium moutaii; assembly: GCF_041205085.1. Lineage (NCBI taxonomy): Bacteria > Bacillati > Bacillota > Clostridia > Eubacteriales > Clostridiaceae > Clostridium > Clostridium moutaii. The sequence goes on along the minus strand of NZ_JBGEWD010000013.1, from coordinate 19,530 downwards.
GTATGATTGTATCCAATTGTTCCAAGTCCTGCATATTTTCCAGCTAATACCTGAGAAAAAGCTGCTGCTGGTTTCTTCACAAGAACAGAAATATCTCCATAACAATCTCTTGGAAAAAAGAATCCTTGATTCCCCAATGTATTTAAGTAATTGGCAATTTTATATGCAGCTTCATCTAAAATTCTATTAGATGTATTATATAACTCGGAATAAACAACCGAAGGGGTTGTCTCAAGCATTGGCAAATATATTTGAGCACCCAACACAATAACCGTTTTTATACCTGGCCATATATTCTGGGGATAATATTCTGCATCAGTTTCCTTATATTTTTCCCATCTTTCCACAGGGGCAAATCCCACAATATTCATGCCTAATTTTTTTGCCCTACTTATAATATCAAGTTTCAACTTACAGTCTTCTTTTAAAATATTTGACATATTGGTCACCTCAAAAATTATGAATCAATTTATTTCAAAAAAGACTAAACTCTTTAAGATACAGTAAACACACCCTATTACCATACTTAAAAGTTTAGCCTTTAGTTTTTCTAATCGGCTAATATATAATAATTTCTAATGTACAATATGATATATTGTTTTAATTAATTTGTCAACTATTTGACCTGACTAATAATATTATGTATATCAGTATTAAAAATAATATCTACCATTTTTTCATTTCCATTGACATTTAAATGAAGCCCATCAATATAGTATTTTTCTTTTCCTTCCCCATTATCTTTAATAAAAAAAGAATAAAAATCTATGATTTGTATATTGTAATTTTTGCAAAAACTCTTTAATAAACTATTTAATTTTTTTAATTTATTATTTATATCACAAATATTCATTAAAAAATCCCATTTTTCTTTTGCCATTTCACTACAAATTGGTATAGATAATCCAAATATAGGTATTATATTATTTTGCATAAGTTGAAAAGCTATAGTAGCTAAATTTGCTGCGGCTTGATCTATATTTAAATTCCACACAAAATCATTTACACCTCCCATAATTATAGTATGTGTTGGATTATTTAAGATGACATCATTATATACTCTGGATAACATACCTGCCGAGGTATCTCCTGCTATCCCTTTATTTATAACTTCAACTCCTAATTTTTTTTTGAGAGTAGTTGTCCAAGTCTCACTTCTTTTCACCCCATATCCATAAGTCACACTATCTCCTAAACAAACTAATTTCATTTTACCACTCCTCCCTATCCTTATATCTCTCATACAAACTCGTCTCAGAGTTACTGCATTAATTTAAAACTTTTTTATTTTACATCTTAAGCATTTTTCTTCCAATTATATTAAGAAGCCGTATAATTAAGCAAGATACTACATAATCTCTCCGGAAATTTATTTTATATTTTTCCTGTCTACTAAAATTATATAATATGACATAAAAATTTGTGAAAAATCATTGAAGATATATGCCGTTAAGGATAAAATAATAGCATGTGAATAATAATATAAATAATTCTGTTGGATTAAATCTAAAGTATACTGTGGGAAGCGATAAATCTTATGTTAACAAATTTATTTAGAGGAGTACTTATAGGATTAATAACAGGCATGCCCTTAGGACCCATTGGTGCCATGTGCCTCAGAAACGCCCTTGATTTTGGGTGCAAATATGGCTTAGTTTCCGGACTTGGATCAGCATTTACAGATAGTATTTATGCCTCACTGGCTGTTCTTGGTTTTATAATAATAGAAAGATTTATTGTATTACATGAATTATATTTTCGCATTATAGGCGGCCTTATATTGATTTGTTTCGGTATTTATCCTTTTATAAGTAAAAAACAGAGCAAAACCTTAAACAAAAATACAGATAAACTTAATAGGGAAAGTATTTTCTCCAATGATAATTTATTATTCAAAACCTTCACTTCTACATTTTTGATGGCATTAGCAAACCCTGCCACTATTTTTTCATTTATGGCCGTATTTGCAGGTTTACATTTATCAAATGTAAAAACAAGCCCCATGAACAAATCTTTTTTAATTCTTGGTGTATTCACGGGAAGCATGATATGGTGGTTCATACTTGTTTTTACAGCAGGAAAATTCAACAATAAGCTTAACGTTAAAAATACAAAATTTATAAATAATATTTTAAACACAGCAATAATCTTTGGAGGAGTACTAGTATTTTTAAGTGCCTTTAATTCCTTCAGTATCAGAAGGCCTCCATTTTTGCATTCAAAATTATTTAAAATATTTTTTAACATCAGATCTAAAATACCCTTCCATAAATATAAATAAAAAACCGTATTTCATACCCTATGATTATTTTTTAAAAAACTTTGGGTTTAAAACCTTTGCCCCGTACTTCATTTGCATCCATAATTGACATAACTGCATTAGCATCTAAATTATAAATAAATCTCTTGGCCTCCTCCACCTGTCTAGAACTCATTATGGAATATATAATCTTTTTCTGAGTTCCAGTATAAGCCCCTTCTCCATAAAGATAGGTAACTCCTCTTCCAAGCTTTTCAACTATAGCTTTTTCTATACTTTCATTATCACTGGTTACTATAAACATTATCTTTTCCTTATCAAATCCTTCAATTGCCTTATCAACTACTACAGAATACATATACATAGATATCAAAGTATAGAGTGCAATTGGTAAATTTCCTATAATCATACCTATTGCCACTATTACTGCATTAATTGCAAAACCCATTTTTCCTATTGAAACTCCATACTTTCTCTTTATTGCCACTGCTATTATATCCGTACCTCCCTGAGAAGCCCTGCATTTAAATACAATTCCAGCTCCAATTCCTGTAAGCATTCCACTGCATAATGCCGATAAAAGAGGATCCGGCAGATAATAAAGGCTGTGCACTGACCTTGTGAATATCAAGGATAAAGACATGGCTGCCATACCAATAAAACTAAATATTCCAAATCTCCTATCTACGATTTTAAACCCGATTATAAATATAGGTATGTTTATTGCTATGACAAAATATCCTGAGGGTATATCTGTTAAATACTGAAATATAATTGCGATACCCGATACTCCACCACTTAAAAATTTATGGGGAATGATGAACATATTGACTCCAATAGAATATATGATATTTCCTATTATAATTACCAGTATTTTTAATATATTATTTTTTATATTTTTCATATTACCTCTCCATTTCAAATCTTTATTGCAAATAGATTTTATTATATATATGTATAATGGTCAATTATGATAACTGACCATTAATTTGTGGCATTATTTATAGGCAAGCATAATTATGAATTATATTGGTCACTTGTCCCATATCTTTCCCTATCTAATGAATACTCTTTTATCTTATTACTAAATATTTAGATAAATACATAAAATTTATTCGAAATAAAATAATTTGCACATTAAAGGATAAACAGAATAAAATATTATGAGAAGTAAAATCATGAGGAGACTTAAAAATGCTTTATTTTAATTATCCCGATAATTCAAATTATACATTTAATATTGGTGACACCTGCTTAAGGTTCTACAGAAATGATGGCAGTAACCATTCCGTAAAATTAAATGAACAAAAATTATCACCTGCTAATTTTAGTATTAGCTATCCAGTAATATCAAATGAAAAGGAGACAGAACCTCTTACGAAAATTAATAATATTATTGCAGATGAAGTAAGCAAGCTTTTTAGGAGTCAGGTTCTGCTGCCTGAAATTGTAGACTTCCATGATGTACTGGGAAATTATGAGGTAATGTTAAACCAGAAAAATGTTCTCAGCATACTTTTTAATATGGGTATTTATATAAATCATGCTGCTCATGGATATACAAAATATTCTTCTATAACAGTGAACACTGAGACAGGCCAGGTATATGAGTTCAGTGATCTATTTAATTCTAAAGTATATTATACTAAAATTTTAAATGAACTGGCACAGCAATACATTAAAGAAAATAATATTGATTTAATCGATGAATATAAGGGAATAACAGAGGATCAACAGTATTATCTAACTCCGGATAGTCTGGTGCTGTATTATCAGATTTATGAATATACCCCTTATGTATATGGGCTTTTTAAGATAGAAATTCCATACAATAAAATAAGTAATATTATTAGCCCGGTAGGTCCTATAGCCAGGCTTAATAGATAAAACAACAAATTTTTATTTTGAAAAGGTAATGTCAATAGTACCTGACACCTTTTCTATTATTTTGCCAACTTACACTAATTTAATAATAATATCCTCTTTTAGTTCGTTTTCCAGTTTTCTTCCTATTTCATCTAGAATATTTCTGATATCCTCTTTGGATTCTAAAATTTTTACTCCTTGAAGTATATTGGCAGCACTTATATTAACAATCCTTTTTAAATTACATTTAGATGTTTTATCTTTGTCTTCTGTATGCTTTTGTCTAATTATTAACAACTTCCCGCTAATAGCTTCAAAACATCTGAGTTTTAATCTGTCGCTTTCTTCCTTCATGGCGATAACTTCATAAAAACTATTTGAGCTATCAAGTCTTGTCATCAAATCATCAAAACAATTTTTAAATCTGCCATAAAACTGCTCTTTAAAATCATATTTGTTCAGTTCATTCAATACCTCTTTACAATCCCTTTCTATTACGGTCCTAACAGGTTCACATTCACTTTCCAAAAGTTCCGTAAATATCAATGAAAATTTATCTATTAAATCCGGCAATTCATGAATTTTGGAATAGGGTTTCTGGCTCTTTATTGTTTTTTCAATTTGTTCTATTAAGCCAGTAGATCTTTTATTCAACAAATAAGTTTTATTTTTTCTATAAATATTTATAACATTCACTGCTTTATCAAAAACATCCTTCTGATTTTCAAAAAATTTCTTTACGTCCACAAAATCTTCTTCATAACCCAGTAAATCGTCCTTTAAATTTTGAAGTTTTTCATAAAATTCCTTGGGATCATTTATACCTTTAATTTTTTCAAGTACTTTCTTTCCTGAAAGTAGAATATTTTCTCCTGGATATTCAAACTGTTTATAATATGTCAAGAGTTCATTTATCTTTGCCACTTCATTCCATGATAAATCCCTAAATTTTCTCATTAAACAATCTTCATCATCTGAAAGATCCGTAATTCCAAAAAACTCTTTAAGTAAATTTCTTGCAATTTTAATCTGATTTACAGGAATTTTTCTTCTCTTTTCCAAAAATATTTTATCCCCATAATCTTTCTTTGTGATATATTTTACCACTTCTCCATCAGAAATATCTATATATTCACTGTTTAATTTCAATCTTATTTCCTGCATTTTAAATAGTTTTGCCACTATTCCCTCTATATCAAGCTGATTCCAGCCATAAGGTACTTTTGAATATACACTATTTATTGCTTCCATTTTAATTGGTACATGACGGACTGTATTCCTTTCAATATAATTATTAATCTCCTGAATTGCCAATTTATTTTCATTCTTTTCTGTAACGGACATAAGCATACTACTTTCAGTGAATATGGCATTTATATCTTCGGAAGAATCTATGTATTTATTTATGTAGTTTAATTTGCCATATATACTGCCTACTAGTATTTTTAATCCGCTATTGATTCTATCTTCAGGGTGTTTTTCTTTAATATCTAGCTTTTGAGAACAAACATACATATCCGCATTTTCAAGTGCATCATAGAGTAAGATTCTCACTCTGTCCCTGCGTTCTATAACCTCCTTGCTTTTTCTTATATCTATTCCGTCAGCCCTGTCAGTAGATGCTGTATCGCATTTTTGCAATAAATATTCCTGAATTTTTAATACTTCTTCCATTTCCTCCATAAAAGCTGCGTTTCCTGGCAGTTTTATTATAAGGTTGTTTTCCTCAAAGGACATTAACTTTAATTCCTGAACTGTAAGCTCTGCACTATGGTCAAAGTATGGAGTTATTACCTTAATACCAATTTCAATATTTTGATTACCTCTGAATATTCTGCCATCTACTATAGAATTAAAGCCAAAAATATATCTTGCAGAATATCTGTATTTTTTATTCCTGTATATTTCTTCAAATATTATCTGGGAAACTTTCTGTATAATTTTACCCGGATCAATATTTATATTTCTGATTTTCTTATTGACAATTTGTTCTTCATAGGTTAAAAATACATACTCCTCCCCATTTTTCTCCACCATTGCCTCTTTTACCAGTGTTTTTAAAGAAATACCTATTTTATTCCTTAAATCTATTTTATCCTGATCTATGGATTCAATCATAAGAGTCGCAATGTTTTCAATAGTTGATGGAACTTTTTTAAGGTATTTTATCATAAATAGCACCTTTAAAATTTCTAAATCAAAAGGTTTTAATCTTTCATTATCTTCAGCATAAATCATTATATTCCTTACATCAGAATCCCAAAGATCATCCAATGCATGGTAAAAGGCTGAAAATGGTATAAGCGCCCCTACTTCATTATCCTCATAAGCAACTCCCGCTTTTTGAAAGGAAGAAAGCATGGAACGCTCTCCTTCTATCAGATGCTTTCCTGAAACTCCATGAATTCCAAGAGAGATAAATACCTGCTGAAGCAGGTTGAACTGGTAAGGCACAAAAGGGTATACTTCAATAAAATCTTCATAATCCCTATAGGGGGTTTTTTCAGGTATATCTGCAGAAAAAGTTATAAGATTTTTGAGTATTGAATTCTTTTTATTATATAAAAGCTTTAAAGTGTCATAAGCTCTACTGTTTTTTTTCAAAATTCTCTTTTTAATCACTTCACTTACATTGGCACTTGAAAGTGATAATCTTGTATTAAATCTTCCCTGTATTTTAGAGAAATCATTCCCACTAGCTTTTGTAACTGTATCTATATCCTGCTGACTTGTCACTATAATCCAGGCTTTTCCTCCACATTCTGTTCCAAGATCTTCTACTACAGTTTGAAGATTCAACATAAGTTGATAATTATTTCCAATATACTGTCCTATCTCATCTACCAAAAATACCAGGTGGTAATTTTCACCCTTGCTTTCTATATATTTTTTCACCCTTCCGGCAAATTTTTCTACACTTAACGAATAATTTTTTTCTCCTTCACGAAACCAATTTCTAGCAGATTCACAGCTCATCTTTGTAGATTTTGACAATGCTTCAATTAAAGAATCCTCCTCATAATAAAAATCTTCCCTGACATCGTTCCATTCTCTTCCTGATGCTTCCCTGAAGGCATTTTTGAATTTATTGTAAGTTCCATCTATCTCCATCTGTCTTTCAAGATCAGCCAACCAAGGTATGGAACCACAGAATCCCTGCATATCGTTAAATGCTCTCATAAATACCTTCACTATGGCATCCTTATTTGTCTTAAAACCCAAATCACTTTTGGATTCTATATTAAAAAGAATTACATCCGTCAAAGTATCTCCTGCCAGCTTAATATCCGCCATAACTTGGGGATCTTCAATTTTATCATTAAAATATTCCGCTGCTTTCCTGTTCCCCACTGTTTTATTCTCAAGAAGATATGACAATATTTTTAAGAAGTGAGATTTACCACTGCCAAAAAATCCTGATATCCATACTCCAATTTTATCAGTATTTCCTGTTATACCATTTTTATATGCATTAAAAAAATGGCTGAAATGTTTTAAAAGTTCCCCTGTAACTACATATTCATCCAATTCTTGATTTACATTTCCTTCATAATCCCGTCCTATTTTAATAACACCTTTTATGTCCCTGTCAATATTTTTGTAGAATATATCTTTAATTTTCATAATATAAAATGTGCCCCCTGGTATCTTTTAAAAAGTGTAACTGTCCTATAATAATTATCATACTTTATATATTTGAAAAGCACTAGCTTATGTTTATTATTATATCATAAAAATTTAATGAGAAATTGAGATGACTATCATATATTATCAGTATAAGATTCAAATGCAAAAGGAGACATAATAAATGGGAAGTATCAAAAAAATATCCAGCAGAGAATTAAGAAAAATGCTTAAAGACCAGTTTCCTCCACTTTTAATCGACGTTAGAACTCATAGGGAATTTCATAAAGGACATATCTTAAATAGCAAAAATATTCCTATTGAGCATTTTAAAGATACTATAAAAAAGATGCAATTAGATCTAAATTCTGTTATTGTAGTATACTGCAAATGCGGTATAAAATCTGCTAAGGCTTCTAATATATTAAGAAAACTGGGTTTTAAAAAAATTTATGATCTGGGTGGAATTGACAATTGGCATCATAGACTTAAACATTAATTTCATAAAAGACAGAGAAATTAGGTTATTTTATGTTATAACAATACAGCTAAACCTAATTCCTCCTGTTTGTCTTACTTATATCAATTTTTAATACTATTCCACTATCATTAAGTTTTTTGGATAATGATTTAACACTTCACATCCATCTTCAGTGGCAATTACTAAATCTTCTATTCGCACTCCAACTTCCCCCGGTATATAAATGCCTGGCTCAATGGAAAAAATTTGTCCTGGCTGAACTATATCAGTATTGACTGAAGAAACATCACCAAAATCATGATCATCTATTCCTATAGAATGTCCCAATCTATGAGTAAAATATTTTCCATAACCTTTTTCCGTAATATAATCTCTTGCTGCAGCATCTATATCACAAAACCTTACTCCTGCTTTAGCTTTTTCTATTCCTCTTTTATTTGCTTCAAGAACTACATTGTAAACCTCTTTGCTGTGCTCTGGTACATATTTATAGAAAACAGTCCTTGTCATATCCGAACAATATGAGTCTTTTTTACAACCAATGTCAATAACTACACTGTCCCCCTCTTTTACAGTTGAGCCATCCATTACATGATGTGGATTTGCTGCATTGACACCATAACCTACAATTGGATCAAAAGAATGACCTTCAGCTCCTAATTCCTCCCATATATCAGAAAGTATCTTTCCCATTTTCTTTTCTGAATATTTTTTTGGAATAAGATTAATCATTTTGCCTACAGCAATATCATTTAATTTAGAAGCATTTCTCATTAACTCTTTTTCTCTTTCATCTTTGCACATTCTCACTTTGTCAATGATTCCTGAGGCATTTACAAATGTACTTCCACCTTTTAATTCCATCAATCTAAGCAGGAAATGTGATGGCCAGTTCTTATCAATACCCATAGGTTTATCTTTTTCAACGTATTTTGCAAGAATTTCCACAGGTTTTTGCACATCATTGTACCATACAGTTTCTATTCCTATACCTTCACTCATAGGAAATAACTCATTGATAAACAATTTGTCATGTCCACTTAATGTTATATAAAGTGCCAGCATTCTCTCACCAGGTAAAATCCACTTTCCGGTAAGATAAAATATAGCAGATGGATCTGAAATTATCATTTGGGGTAACTTTTCCTCTTCCATAATCCTTAAAACTTTTTTAAGTCTTTCTTGTATCATTATAAATCAGCTCCTAATATAAATTATTATTTTAATTTCCTATATTTTATGAGAATAATAAATTAATAATCAGAAAATTATAATAGTTCCTTTACAATACTATCATATTTTTTTTGGCATGTACATATTTTTTTAATAATACAGTAATTATTTTTAATTACACAGTAATTATTTTGGATTGTAACTTTATTAAAATTTTTGATATTATTAAGACATATTTTATTGAATATATCTTTTTATTATGATATCATGTTGGGGTAAAAACTTATATAAAAATTCTAGATACAAGATTATGGAGGGAAATAATGATTGGTGAAATAGCTGAAAAAATCCGCAATTTAAGGAAAGGAAATAATCTCACTTTAAAGGACTTAAGCCAGAGGACTGGTCTTTCAGTTAGTTTTTTATCTCAGATAGAAAACGGCTCTTCTTCGCTTGCAATTACTTCCCTGAAAAAAATTTCAGATGCCTTGAATGTTAACATAAGCTACTTTTTTAAAGCTCCTGAAACTCATAATTTTCTAGTTAAGATAAATGAAGAAAAAACATTTAAAATGGAAGGTTCCAATTCAGAATTTATAAGAATAAGCAGTAATTTCCCCTCAAGAAGCATGGAGTCAATGCTGGTGATAATACCTCCTGAGCAGATGCACGGAAGTAAATTCAATCACCCCGGCGAGGAATTTGTATATGTATTGGAAGGTGGTCTCATTGTGACTTTGGATGGAACCGAATATTTTGTTGAAGCCAAAAATTGTATACAATATCCTTCAACCATTGTACATTCATGGAGGAATCCCATGAAGCAGGACACAAAATTGATTTGCGTAATAACTCCATTGATTTTTTAATAGTTATGATTTTTTCTTTTAATGCGATTCATAAACAGATAAAATACAAAATTTATTCATCAACAAGTCTGTATCCCACTCCTACCTCTGTATATATATACTCAGGTTGTGTAGGGTCTTTTTCTAACTTCCTCCTTAAATTCGCCATAAACACTCTAAGTGATTGGGTTTCATTTCCCAAAACAGAACCCCAAATTTCATTTATAATAAAATTATGAGTCAATACTTTTCCAGAATATCTACATAAAAGTGCCATTATTTTATATTCTATAGGAGTTAAATGTATGTCTCTTCCATCTACAACTACCCTTCTTTTCTCAAAATCAATAAACAGATTCTTAACTTTAAAAAAACTCATTTCTTTTTCCTGAACATTATTCATTCTGCTATGTCTTAAGGACACGCGGATTCTGGCAAGAAGCTCCCCTATTCCAAAAGGTTTGGTCAGATAATCATCTGCTCCTTTATCAAGAGCTTCCACCTTTTGCCTTTCATTCTCCCTTGCAGATACAATTATAATGGGAACTTTGGACCATTCCCTTATTTTCGATATGACTTCAATCCCATCAATGTCTGGAAGGCCTAGATCAAGTATTACAAGATCAGGATTATTTGACATGGAAAGTGCAACAGCTTCATTTCCCATATCGGTTTCAATATATTTATACTCTTGAGCAGACAATGCTGCAGTTATAAACCTTCTTATAATTTTGTCATCTTCAACTACCAGAATATATGGTTTGTTCACCACTTATCATTCACCTTCCTTTAATCTATTATCTTTTTACCAGGAATATTAAATCTAAAAATTGCACCTCCATTTCTTTTATTGAAAGCTACAATTTTTCCACCATGAATTTCTACAATGGATTTGCATATGGCAAGACCCAACCCCACACCTCTTCGTGAATCGGATATTTTGCTTCCATTTGTAAAAAACCTGTCAAATATATAAGGCAGTATTTTATCATCTATTCCTATACCATCATCAATGACTTCAAAAAATACATCCTCATTTTTCCCATAAGCTTTCACCTGTATGAGGGATCCTTTTGGAGAAAATTTTGCAGCATTGTCTATTAAATTTATAATCACCTGTTCAATCAGATTTCCATCCATAGGAGCCATTATCATTTTCTCAGGGACGCTTATTTTTATCTTATGATCTTTAAAATACTTGGAACTTCTTTGTGATGCCTCTGACAGTACTTCCTCCACTAATTCCATATTTTTATTGATTTTCATATTACCTTCATCAAACTTTGTCATGCTGAGTAGATTTTCAACCAATCTTATGAGCCATTCCGTATCATCGTAAACACCACTGAGAAGATTTTTTTTGGTATCCTCAGATATAAATTTACCATTCTCCAGAATTGTACTCACAGCTCCTTTAATTCCTGCCAGAGGACTTCTTAAATCATGAGAAATGGACCTTAAAAGACTGCTTCTCAACCTTTCCCTATCAATGTCCACTTTAGAAGACTCCTGCTGACTTACAAGTATTTCCCTGTCAAGTGCAATAGCCATCTGGCTTGTAACAGTTTTAAGTATGAATTTCTTCTCTGGCTCAAGAAATCTTTCGGAACAATAGACTCCAATAACTCCCAATATATTTCCCCGAACTTTTATAGGTACATAATATCCCTTTGCCCCATAAAGTGTATCCGTACCTGCCCCAGCCTCCTTACCTTTTAAAAAGCTCCAGTAAGCTACTGCACTTTCATCTTTATCCAAAAACGAAAATTTATTTTTTCCATTATCTTCATTATATATAAATGGAGTGGATAATTTGCCGTCTTTTGATAAATAACATATAACAGTTCTATCAACAAGCCTTGAAATATATTTTATGCCTATTGATACCACATCTGAATTTCCAACTGCACTAAGCAGTTTACTGCTGATTCTATAAAGTGTTTGCGTTCTTTTCTCTCTAATATACGAATTGGAAGCATCCTTTTGAATCTTGTTTGTAAGGTTGCCAATTATAAACGCTACAATAAGCATGATAACAAAAGTAATCAAATAATTTTTATCATAAAACTGAAATGAATATTTGGGTTCAATAAAAAGATAATTAAATGCAGCCACTCCGATTATTGATGATATTATTCCCAACAAGTATCCAGTCGTCTTAATGTACACAATTATAACACTTAAAATTAAAATCATGAATACATTGGCTTCAGAAAATCCCATATGTTCAAAAACCATAGCAATACAAATTGTAGTTAATATAATTACTGCAGTTTCAAAAATTTCTTTTAAGGATAAATTAAACTGTGGATTGAATTTTGAAACAAATTTTTTCTTCTTTTCCTCATATAGTGAATTGGGCACAACGTAAACGTCGGTATAGGAATTTGAATCCATGAGTTTATCAACCACATCTTTAGCATAAAAATGGAATATTCTACTGGTTTTTTTATTATTTTTTCCTATTATTATTTTAGTTATATTTCTAAATTTGGCATATTGTATTATTTGATCTGATACATCATCTCCATATACTGTAATTATCTCTCCACCTAACTGTTCTGTAAGGTTGAAGTATGAATTCAGCCTCTTTGTATCTTCTTTCCCTAATTTTTGCGATTTATCGGTTTTTACATACAGCACTATCCATTTGGAGCGATAAACTTCTGCCATTCTTGCAGCAGTACGTATGACCCTTGCAGAAGAAGGAGATGGACTAATACATGCCAGTATCTGATCTGAAGTTGGCACTACAGTAATTTGGTTCTTTGAAAGTCTAACAGTTTCCACTTCATAATTGACCCTGTCCGCTATTTTTCTAAGCGAAATTTCTCTCAAGGCATATAAATTATTTTTAGTAAAGAAATTATGAAGTGCACTTTTAACCCGTTCCTTAGTATATACTTTTCCATCATTAAATCGTTTTAAAAGCTCATCTGGTTCTATGTCTATAATTTCAACTTTATCCGCATCATCAAATACCTTGTCTGGAATGGTTTCTCTTACGGAAATATGAGTTATACTTTCTACTATATCATTTAAGCTTTCAATATGCTGAACATTTAAGGTAGTATAAACATCAATTCCCCCATCAAGAAGCTCATATATATCTTCCCACCTTTTCCTGTTCCTTTTCCCTTTAGAATTGGTGTGGGCAAGTTCATCTACAAGTATTATTTCAGGATTTCTTGCAAGTGCCTTATCAAGATCAAATTCTTTTAAGGTTATTCCCCTGTAATTGATGACTTTAGTATTTATACTCTCAATGCCCTTAGCCAAATCCATGGTTTCTTTTCTCCCATGGGGCTCTATATAGCCTATAACTACATCTTTTCCAAGTTGCTTGATTTCATATGCTTCCCTAAGCATTGAATAGGTCTTCCCAACCCCTGCAGCATATCCAAAAAATATTTTTAATTTTCCACGTCTACTGTGCTCATCTTCTTTCAATTTGTTTAAAAGATGGTCAGGATCAGGCCTTTTGTAATAATTTATTTTGATCATCCCCTAGTATAATTAATTTATATAAATCAATTATACATATTTTATTTAAATAGTACATATTTATTTTTTAAATAAAATACAATATTATTTTTGCAAAAATTATTGAATTCAATTCTATGTCCTTCAACCTCTCCTTTAAAATATAATTTTCTATAAGAGGCTGATTTACCTTCATTTAAGACTATTGTTATATTATTATTTCTTATACTATATCTACCTTTAATGCAAAATGTATCTCTATATAAATTGTTTATTACCGTACAGTCGTTATTTTTGGATAATACCAAAATTAAATTATTTTGAGGACATTCATATTTACCTGTATAGGGATCTTCACTATATCCTCTTTCTAAAAAAAATAATATATAACCAATAAACACCATAAATAATATTATAACAAATATCTTTTTCATAATATCCATCACCTGCTTTTAGGCTGTTGAATAATTAGCTACATATTTAATTATTCAACACCCGTTTTAAAAATAATTTTTACTTGTTTAAAATTGAAGCTATTTCAAGATTGACTTTAATTACATTTACTCTTGGTTCACCTAAAATTTCAAAAGTCTTGCCTTTAGTATATTTATTAACTATTTTTTGAATATCTCCCTTACTTATTCCTGTTGCTTTTGACACAGCAGGTATTTGTATTTTTGCAGCTTCAGGACCTATATCGGGATCAAGCCCTAAACCTGAACTTGTAAGAAGATCTGTAGGCATATCTTCTTCCTTCTTCACTCCAGGATGACTTTTTAAAAAATCATCTATATCTTTTTTAACTCTATCCTGCAGTATCTTATTTGATGGTGCCAAATTTTGAGATCCGGATGTCACTCCAGAGTACGCTGCTTTTCCATTTTTATCTGGCTTTGTATCCTTTTCTGTATAAGTATTATAATTTATGGATAAAATCCTACCTCTGAAAAATCTCGGGTCAGTAAAATTTTGCCCTATAATTTTTTTACTCTATCTTTTATGGCATCATATTCACCCCTTCTTACTGAAACGCCATCTTCCAAATCTACTCCACTCATTCTAGTCTGTGCTGTAAACTCTTCAAATTTTAAATCATCATATTTAGCCTTTTCTACTTTAGATCCCAATTTATATCCAAGTTCTACTGTAGATTTACCTTCTGGTGTATCATCCTTAAGATAACATATGACCGAATAATCTATAAGATCTTTTTTATTTGAATCTCCTACTGAAATAAAATCCGCAGCCAGCCTGTTTCCAAAAGTTATAGTTCCTGTTTTATCAAGTATCATGGTATCTACATCACCACAGGATTCAACTGCTTTTTCAGACATGGCTATAACATTAAATCTTGTAACTCTATCCATGCCTGCTATACCAATAGCAGATAACAGTCCTCCAATTGTAGTAGGAATTAGACACACCAATTATCATTTTTTACTTATCTGTTTTTCACACCAGTTTATAAAATGTTTCAAGGATAAAAAAACAGTAAAATTAAAACAACAAATATAATATCCAGCGCACCCATTCCTTCTTTAATTTTCATTTTCAATATTATCATCACAAATATAAAGTTAGGATTAAAATCACATACAGCTGTATAATGATTTTATAAAAATTTAGACACTACTAGTGTCAATTAATATTACAATTTTTATTATTCATATAATAAGGTAAAATAAACATAACAATTAAAAAAGAGCTATCCCTCTTTCTATTTTGAGAAGCTCTTTTAAAGGACAATTTATATTCAAAAAATGATCAAATTTAATCTTCGTCTATTATATAGGGTATAGTAATTATAGCTATATTCCTCCTTCTAAGCAACATGGTCTTGATAAATACTGCAGTTTGATTATGAAGTATATTTCCCCACCATTTTGTAACTACAAATTGAGGCAAAACTACTGTTACCGTATCTTTTGATCCTGCAGCATATTCTTCCGATTCTATGAATTTAACTAGCGGCCCCACTATATTTCTATAAGGAGACTTTTTCACGACTATAGGTATGTCAACATCATACTCGTGCCATTTTTTTAAAAGCTTTTCTGTAGCTTCATTATCCACAGAGACATGAAATATTATTATATTGTCCGATATAGTTCTGGCATAGTTCAATGCTTTTAAAAATGATTTATTCAAAGTATCTATAGGTACTATTACATATCGTTTCTGCCTTTTAAAATTTATTTCTTTAGGCATTTGCAAATCCTCCGCAGAAAGTTTTAGTTGCTTTGCTACTTCCGAATAGTGTATTTTTATTTTACCCATAACATATACAATTAAAGGTATGCATATGAAAACCACCCATGCACCATGTTTAAATCTAGTTATTCCTATAATGATAGTAGTAGTAAAAGTCAATACTGCACCCAACCCATTTATAAATGCCTTGTGTCTCCAGCCTTGTTTTTTACTTTTAGTCCATCTCCTAAACATGCCCCATTGTGATAAAGTAAATGATATAAACACGCCTACGGCATAAAGTGCCAATAGATAGTGTGTATCGCCCTTAAAAATTACAACTAGCATGGAAGATAAAATGCCCAATGTTATTATACCATTTGAATAACCGAGCCTTTTCCCGCGTTTTGTAAATTGTCTTGGAGCATAACCGTCTTTAGCCATAATTGCCAGTAAAAGTGGTAACCCTGCAAAGGAAGTATTTCCCGCCATGATTAGTATGATAGCTGTAGCTATTTGAATCAAATAAAATATGATATTTCCATTAAATATTTGCCCTGAAATCTGGGCAACTACAGTTACTTCTGAATTAGGAACAGCGTGATAAATTGTAGCCAAATATGAAATCCCCCCAAACATCAAAAGCACTATAAATGATAAAAGCGTCAATACAATTTTAGCATGTTTTTGTGATGGCTCCTTAAAATTTGGCACACCGTTGCTCACTGCTTCTATTCCGGTTAAAGCCGTACATCCAGCTGCAAAAGCTCTCAAAAATAAAAACAATGTTATACTTCCTGAAACCTTAGGTATTTTATAAGCGAGTTTAGGTATATACCCTAAAAAATGTACTCTAATTATTCCCCATATAATCATAAATAATATTGAGATTATAAATAGATAAGTGGGAATTCCAAATACCTTTGAGGATTCTCTTATCCCCTTTAAGTTTCCAATAACTAAAACTAATATGAGCAATAATGTAATACCAACTTTATGCTCCAATAAATGTGGTACTGCTGAAGTTATTGCTGCAGTACCTGCCGAAGCACTTACTGCCACAGTTAATATATAATCAATGGTAAGTGAAGCACCTGCCACAAGCCCAGCAGTTGTCCCCAAATTATCCTTTGCTACAATATAAGAACCTCCACCTCCCGGATATGCATCTATAGTTTGTCTATATGAAAATGTAAGCATAAATAGTAGAAATACAATACACAGTGAGGCATAAAGCATATATCTATAGGACATTATACCCATAACTGGAATAAGTATTAATAATATTTCTTCCCCTGCATAGGCTACAGAAGAAATAGCATCACTGGACATTATAGGAAGTCCCCAAAGTACATTAAACTTCTCACTTTTTAATTCCTCAGTTTTTAAACTTTTGCCTATAAGAATATTTGAGAAATTTGGTAATTCAAATTTCATTTTTAACACCCCTGGAAATAAATTTTTAATTTTTTATCAATATGCTATAGTTTTTTATAATTTTATTACTACTGTGCTTATTATTTACATTTTAAATATCTTATATCCAATATAATTTCCAGCACAATTATAAACTTTGCATTTTTTCAGTTATAATATTATCATCCTAAATATAAAACTAGAATTAAGATTGTACTTATTTATATAAAGATTGTATAAAGATTTTACTTTAAAACAAAAATACATGGCCTCCTAAATTAATAAATTTTCCTATTTTTAAGTAACAAAATTTATATTGGAAAATAACCTAATATTGTACACAACTTTATAAAACTTGTAATAAATTATAGACGGAGGTTATTTCCATGAATTGTATCGACGCTGGAGGCGCATATTGCCCATGTCATCTTGCGGAAACCCTGGATTGTGTGCTTTGTTCACAGCTTTCTGGTAAAGAATTTTGCCAGTGTAAAGACTGGTGCGGCGTTTGCATATACGACCAATATATATCAAACGGCAACAAGGCTAAGAATTTAAGAAAAACTTATACTTGTACTGTATTTAAAAAGAGTTTGCCTGATAAAAATTTATGCTTACTTACTTTAAAAGCTCCTGAAAATCTTACAAGAGAGCTTATTTATCCAGGAAGTTTTATATTTTTAAGAAATATAGAAAATGCAAATTACTATGATGTTCCAATATCAATAATGGAAGCTAATATAGATAAAAGCACCTTAAAGATTGCAATAAAATTAAATGGGACTAAAACAAAAAATCTATTTAAATTGGGTGAAGAAAACCAGGTATTGGTTAGAGGTCCATTTTCAAACGGAATAATGGGTCTTTCAAATGTCTACGGAGCTAAAAATGGCACCTCATTAATTATAGCCCGTGGCATAGGTATTGCACCTTCGATTCCTGTTATAAAAAAGTTATATTCAAATAATAATAAAATCATTTCCATAGTTGATACACAATTTGATGGCAATTTCAGTAAAAAATATTTTGATGATTACAGTTCAGATATAGTAAATTGTACAACCATGAAAGGTGAAAATCTTACAGATAAATTTAAAACCATTCTCCAAGATCTTTTAACTACAGAAGACATAAATATAATTCATTGTGGTGGTCCTGATATATTAATTTATAAAGTTCTCCAATTTGTAGACAAATCCATAAACTTTTCCTGCTGCAACAATTCTAAAATGAACTGTGGTGAAGGAATATGTTCCAGCTGCACCAAACATTATAAAAATGATGTGGTTAAGAGACTGTGCAAGGTCCAGATGGACCCAAGAGATTTATTTAAAGATAGAAATTTTATATAGGGGGCATTTTTTATGAAAGTAATAGTAATTGGTTCTGGATGGTCCGGATGTGCTGCAGCTCTAACTGCCAAAAAAGCAGGTGCAGATGTAACTATTTATGAAAAAACAGATATGATCCTCGGTCTGGGAAATGTAGGTGGAATAATGAGAAACAACGGCAGATATACAGCTGCCGAAGAAATAACAGCTCTCGGAGCAGGTGACCTTATAAATATTACTGACAGTCTTACCAGACATAAAAATTTGGATTTTCCAAATCATGCTCATGCATGGCTTTATGACGTAAATAAAATTGAACCAATTGTTAGGAAATATATTTTAAGCAAAGGTATAAAGATAAATTTAATGTCAAGAGTAGTAGATGTTAAAATGGAGGTCAATAAGATAAAAGGAATATATACCTCTGATGGGAATTACGAGGAAGCTGATGTATTTGTTGAAACTACCGGTTCCACAGGACCCATGGGAAACTGTATAAGATATGGGAATGGCTGCTCTATGTGTATACTTAGGTGCCCATCATTTGGTCCAAGAATAAGTATAAGCAGCTGTGCCGGAGTGGAGGACCTCCATGGGGAAAGGGCAGATGGAAATTACGGAGCTTTCAGCGGTTCCTGCAAGCTTGCAAAAGAAACAATCGGCAAAGACTTATTAAATAAAGTCGAAGAAAAAGGTGTAGCTGTACTCAAAGTTCCCAAAGAAGATATAAATCTGGATAAACTGCAGGCCAAGGTATGTCAGCAATATGCCTTAAAAGAATTTGCTGAAAATATAATTTTACTGGATACAGGTCATGCAGTATAAACAAAACTGCAACTTATCAAAAAGTATTTAAAC